>CAYMQN010000052.1:0-18368 GCA_964392545.1 uncultured Desulfobacteraceae bacterium | reverse complement strand
AGCCCCATCTTGGTGCCATAGCCGACCAGAATGAAGACAAAACCGGCCTTGAGCCAGAAGGGATCGAGCTCCCGGGCCACACCCGCCAGGGAAGAAAAGGCCACGGGCACATCGACCCCGCCCACATCCATGGACAGGGCGATCAGCACCGAGCCCAGCAAGGCCAACGCGATGCCGACCGAGCAGATCAGCACGTATTTCCAGGTGGCCTCCAGCGAAGCCGCGGATCGATGGGTGTAAATCAGGGGGGCGCTGGCCAGGGTGGTGGCTTCGATGGCGATCCACATGACCATGATGTGATCCGAGAGCGTCACCATGGTCATGGTGGACAGGAAAAGCAGCATGGATCCACTAAAGATCCGCTCGGATCGAATTGCGGCGGCCTTGAGGTAGGCCGTGGTGTAAATCGAAATCAGCAAAAACAGGAGCGAAATGACCACAAGCGACAAGAGTCCTTCGGGCGTAACGGCAAAATAGCCCGGCAGGAGTGCGGCGGGCCGATAGATCCACAACCAAACCGACACGGCCAGATGCGCCGCACCGGTCAGAACGAGCAAGGGTCGACCTACACTCGGGGGGCTAAAGAAGGCAAGGACACCGGTGATCAAAGGGATCAGAAATGCAACTTCAACCATAGGGCAGCCTATTCCTTTAGCGTTCGCAGCAGCGCGGTATCCACATCGTCAAAGGCCTGTTTGATGTTCTGCAGAATAACGGCCATGATCATCACGCCGGCCAGCACGTCGAGCAGGATGCCAAATTCCACGATATGCTGGGCGCGAACCGAAAAACCGGTGCCGACCAGGAAAATGCCGTTCTCCATCATGATATAGCCAAGCACCATGGCAATGGCATTGCGTCGGGCCATCAGAAGAAACATGCCCGCCACCAGCAGGGTTATGGCGGTTGGCAGAAGCAGGGCGTATTCGGCGGTATGGGGCAGGTTGAATTTCGGGCTGACGAAAGTCGCCGCCACGATGAGGGCCAGGCCGGCGAGAAGGGAGGCGTTGTACCCGACGAGGGGTTCGACCTCCCGTTTGATGGCCACCTTCTTTATGGCCAGGTAGATGCAAAGCGGAATGCCGATGCCCCGGATCAGCAGCGTTGCCAGGGTGAAAGCGATGCTGCCGGCGGTCAGTTCGTGTCCGATGAAAAACGGGACGGTAGAGACGACCAGGCCCTGAAAAGCAAGAACCTTGATCAGGGCCGGCAAACGGCTCGATCCGAAGGAAATCAATACCGACAGGAGTACCAGGGCCAAAAGAGTATCCACCGGTTGTATCATCTGACGAACTCCATGGTGAGAACCGTGGCAAAAAACGCCAGGGCAAACGACGTCAAGACGAACTGGGGGACTTTATCCATGCGGAAACGGGCCATCACCGATTCGGTGACGCCGACGGCCCCGTAGACCAGCCCCATAGCGGCCAGATACAGGATGAGATCACCGAACGGATGACGCAGGGAAAACGGCCACACCAGTGCGGCCACCAAGGTGGCATAGAAGAAAAGTTTGAGATAGCCGCCCAGTTCGATGAACGCCAAATCGGGGCCGCTGTGATCGAGCACCATGACCTCGTGAATCATGGTCAGCTCCAGATGCGTGGCCGGATCGTCCACCGGAACCCGAGAATTTTCCGTCAGCAGGACGATAAACAGGGCGAGCACAACGAACAGCAGCGGCGGGCCCGCCGTCTGCCACAGGGCAGCCGGCTGGCCCGCGGAAAAATAGGCCGCCAGCCTCAATTCATTGCCGAGGGCGTAGAAAAGAATCAGAATCATAAACAGGGTCGCTTCGCAAAGGATGGGGAAGTAGGCTTCGCGGGCGGCCCCCATTCCCTCGAAGGGGGAGGCGGTGTCCATGGCGGCCGCAATGGTGAAGAAGCGCGCCAATCCCAGCAGGTAGAACAGCAGAATGACATCGCCTTTGAAGGAAAAGACCGGCGGCTGGCCGGCGACGGGCAGGAACAGCAAAACCGTGAAGACGGCACACAGCGACACCATGGGGCCCATCTTGAAAATGAGGGTCGTGCTGGTGCTGTAGACCGACCCCTTTTTTAAAAGCTTGGCGAGGGTATAGTAATTGATCAGCAAAGGGGGGCCTTTTTTACCCCCGAAAAAGGCTTTCACTTTGAGGATGACGGCGGCATACAGCGGTGCCAGGATAACGCCCAGAAGGAAGAAGAGAACGGATGTTGTCATAGCGCCTTATCTGTTCCGTAGGATCGAAGGCCACATTTGGGACCCGGCGATTGCCGGTGGTCTCAGACGAAAAACAGCAGCACCACGATCGCCAGCAGGATGTAGCCGATGTACAAATGAATATCGCCGTGCTGCAGCCACCGAAGCTTGTCGAACGTGGCCAAAACCGGACGCACGACCAGGCGATGCATGTGCTGCTCGGCTATATCGTGAACGTGGCTGTGGTAATGGGTTTTGACCGGGAACCGCCCCTGGATGGGGGGATGATCCTGCTCCAGCGGCGCCAGCGGCCCGAAGAACTCGATAATCGAACCCGCGTAAGAAGATCCCGTGTACTGCATTTTAACCGTAGGTTGGGTGAATCCGCAGCCCCAAGTGCCCGAGGCGGCGACTTGCTTGCCGCGATAAAAATAAGTGCGCAGCGCCAAGAGCAATCCGAATAACGCGAAAAACAGGATCGCCGCCCCCGAAATATTACCGGTCAGTTCCATGAACGGCGTCAGTGGAACGCGACCGTACCCCAGCTGCAGCGTTTCCACCGCTTTGAGCGCCATGACCGCAAAGTAGCCTGGAGCGACCCCGATGATCAGGCAAAGCCCCGCGAGCACCACCATCGGCAGCAACATGGAAAGCCCCTTCTCGTTGACCGTCTCCGCAGCCCGGCTGCGCGGCTCCCCCTGGAATACGACCCCCACGACCTTTGTAAAACAGGCCAGTGCCAAACCCCCGATCACCGCCAGACTGACGATCGCCATGAGGCTCAGCGCAAAATCGGTTTGCCCGAGGGCCACCCCGCGAAACGCCCCTACATAGATCAGGAACTCGCTGACAAACCCGTTGAAAGGAGGCAATCCGCATATGGCCAGAGAGCCGATCAGAAAGGCCGTGCCGGTGATGGGCATTTTTTTGATCAGGCCGCCCAGCGCGTCGATCGTGCGGGTACCGGTCTGGTGCACCACCATTCCGGCACCCATGAAGAGGAGCGATTTGAAAACAGCGTGGTTCAGGACATGCAGCAATCCGCCGCCAAAACCCAGAATGGCCATGAGGGGGTTGCCGGCGGCGGTCCCGATCATCCCGAGGCCGATGCCGATCAGGATGATGCCGATATTTTCCACACTGTGGTAGGCGAGCAGACGTTTGATATCGTGCTGGCCCAGGGCATACACCACGCCCAGGATGCCTGACAGGATGCCGCCCACGACCACGATATTCCCGAACAGGGCCGTGTGCCAATCAAGGATGGTGTAAATTCTTAGGATCCCGTAGATCCCGGTCTTGATCATCACGCCGGACATGACGGCCGAGATATGGCTGGAAGCGGCGGGATGGGCGTGGGGCAGCCAGACATGAAAGGGGAAAACACCGGCTTTCGAGCCAAATCCGATAAAGGCCAGGATGAAAACAACGATTTTGGCGTTATCCGTCAAACTTGCGGCGCCGGAGAACTCGAATCCGCCGGTGGTGGCATACATCACACCGAAAGCGGCGAGAATGAACATGGCGCCCACTTGGGAGAAGACAAAATAGAGGTAGCCGGCCCTGCGATTTTCCTTGGCTTCATAGTTGTAGACCACCAGGAAAAAAGAGGACAGCGACATGAGCTCCCAGCATAGCATGAAGGTGATCATGTTCGCTGCGGTTACGACCAGGGCCATGGAAGCGATCAAAAGGCTGAAAAAAAGATAGTGCACGGCCGCCCGCAATGCTTGCTGGCCATTGTCCAGATAATGGAAACTGAAAACGGCCGATAGCGCGCAAACCGCGAAAATAGCCACCAGAAAAAAGGCGGCCAGGCTGTCCATGCGAAAGGCAAATAGCAGGGCGTGCTGAAAGGGAAAGGCGGCCGCGACGTCGCCGGATTGAAAAATCCTGGCGGCCGCGTCAAACAGACCGAGAAGGCAGCCGATGGTCAGGCCCAGGGAGGCCACCGTCTTCATGACAACAAAACGGTTTCGGAAAAAAAGAAGCGGTAGGATACCGCCCGCGAGCACGATCAATAAGGCCAGAAAAAAAAGATCCATAACGTCCCCAAATCCGATACCGCTTCCGATTAAGCCCCAGGAGGCGATAAAGCTCACCGGCAAGTTGGCGTTGCCCCTTGAATCGCAGTATGCGGGCCGACCGTCTAAAAATTCACCAGCAATTAGCCCAGAACGCCGATTGAGTCAATATTCAATCTGGATCGCGAAGGGTATTTGGAGACGTTAGGCGCCCCAATGCCTTGATGTCGCTCTTTATTCGATCTCAAAGCGTATTCCTTGCAGCGCAAATCGATACAGGGGTGCCAATCGAGGAACACAGGGATGGGTAGCCTTTTCGACCCGCACCGGGCATACTTCACTGGAAAGGTGCACGGCCGCGGCAAACCGTCATACAGCTTTGGGGGACCCGCAGCGGGCGGTGATCGGAGGAATGCCGATCAAGCCCGCTATGCGTTTCAGGGGCTGATAATAATCGTCGGATAGACGCCCTTCAGTTCCCCTTCCGGGTAGGGTTGAATCGTATTGAAGGAAATGTTCTGATTTTTCTGGGCATGCCCCTTGTATTTCATACCGTCGTAAAAAGCGCCGTTGGCTTCAAGGATATGGTGGATGCGATCGCGAAAAGCATCGACAAAAGCGGTGCCGTTGCCTTCGAAAAAGAGGCGGCCGCGCGAAAACCCGTCCTTGACCTTAGCCAGTTCTTTTAAAGAGACGCTGTTGGTTTCGAGATCGGCGGCAGAGGTCACCAGGCCCCAGACCAGCTGACCGGCCGGAATGGTCAAAGGCGCCTTGATATCAATGATGGTATGCGGCATCACGATGCTCTCCTTGCCGATGGTCAACCGGCAGTCCGGGCGACCTCGAAGAAAACTGTTAAACCCGACGAATACATTCTGGTCCAGATCCGCTTCAATGATTTTGGCACCGTGGGCGGTTACATTGAAGCCTTTCAGCCGCGAATTGATGATGTAGCAGTTTTCCTGGGCATTGGCCCCCTTGCCCATCCAGGCGTTTTGAAGAAAGGCCCGCTGAGACACCAATACGTTTTCGCTGATATGCGTCTTGGGTTTGATCACCGCAAACCGATCCAGCGACGCGTTGGGGGGGACGCTCACTGGGTCGATCGACAATGTTTCGAAAACGCGTTGAAAGGCCTCTTTGCGGTCTTCCACAAAATCCATCAACAGCCCATGGGGGATGCTTCCCGCTGTAAAATGGATGTAATGATTCAATTTATCAAGGGGATAGCGGTACAGAAAATTGAACTTGTTCGGACTGCGGACCCAAATGGTACCCGGCTTGATGTTCAAATGGCCGATTTCACCCGCCTGGACATAAGAGAACGCGCCTATAATACAGTCATTCATGGTGGTCAGATCCACCGTGGCAAAGGGGCCAAGAAAGCTGCCGTCCGTGGGTGAGCCGTGAATGTTGGCGTAATGGGTGGAAACCGTATTGGTAATAAAAAATTTTTCAAGCGTCTCGGGATCATGAGAAAAATTGTGAACGAGGGTTTTGACCAGGAAGCTGTCTTCGATGCGGATCGTTTCATCATTGGAAACCGGTACCTGAAAGTCCTGGTAGGGGAATATGTCCCCTTTCTTCTTGAGCTCGTCGCCCCGGATATCGCTCTTATATAAAATAGAGTTCGTCGTGCAGCATTTCCCAAGAAAATAACTACCCGCCAAGTTGGAATGGCGGAACTGCAGATCCAACGCGTGATGGGGCGTGATGCCGTAAAAAGCATAGAATTTGGTCAGCTGGTTGAAGGGAACGATATCTTTGACAAAGGGATGGACATCGAACGCCAATTCCCTCAAATTGATGTTGACGCGTTGGACGATCCGGTCGAATAGATCCTGTAATGCCTTCATAGTTTCCCCTGTTAAATTGTACATTCCTTCATCACGTGATACACCGCCGCAAAAACATCCGCCAACCGCAAGATTCCGATGGTGTTTCCCTCCTTGGTCACCAACAGGGACAAAAGCTTCTCCTGAACCAGTTGATGAATGGCCACATCCAGTGTCGCGCTATGATCGATAAACTCGTCTTCGGCGAGGGCGTGCATAAAGTCTTCTACTTTTAAGGCCGCCGCCTTCCTGCAGATGTTTTCCAAGGGCGCCGGTTTTCGCCGCTTGCGGATACGTTCGTGCCGAATGAATCTCGCGCTGAAACCAAATTGCCTGATTTCATCAATCCCTCGGTCTTCGTCGTCCATCGGTTCCAAGGCGCGGAGGGCATGGAGGTGACTCAGTTTGCCGACGACTTTTTTTTCTTTATCCAGGATTAGAATCCCGCGGTGCTTGTACTTGGTGTGATCGAATTCTTCCTGAGCCTTCTCCAGAGCGAGAACGGCCTCGAACAGTGTCGACCCGACGGGCACCGTGGCATATTCGGACAAAGGCACCATAAGGTCCCTCACCAGATAATTTTCCACCGAAATCCTCCATGATTAATTTGAGATACACGTGAGAACCAGTTAGAAGCTTTTATTATTAAACAAAATACTTTTAAATGACAAGAGGCAATCATTTATTTTTTCCCCATGATACCCATTAGATATAGATCGACACGATCTAAAATGGATCGCCATCCTCCTGGAACGTCCCAAGGAGACAAATGCCCGACGCGACAGCAGGCCTTGCGATACGATAGAATGTAGAGTACAGGGGATTTCTAGCGGCTTTTATTCGATCCGGCGGTGATCGGCCGGCGGCACCCACCGTTGACTATGGGCCAAAATGAAACCAAACCCACCAGCCGCCATGGAATGACCGTTTCCATGTTGACCCCAGGCAAAGCGGCGATTGTCTATCATGCCGGCGCGGGGAGAGGACAGGCCCCCGGGCTCGTGGCGCCGGTAAGTCAGGCGCTGCAAAGGGCCGGCTGGCAGGTGGTGGATGTCGAACCGACGCGGCGGGCCGATCAGGCCCGCACCGAACTGGCCTCCTACCTGGCGGGCCGGGCCGATCTGATTGTCGTGGTCGCCGGAGACGGGACGCTTCGCGAAATCTGCGCCGGACTGGAGGAAGCCGCGATCCAGCGCGCCATCGGTTTCGTCCCCACCGGCAACGCCAATGTGGTGGCCCGCGACCAGGGCATCCCCCTCGACCCCGCCGCGGCCATCCGGTTGCTGACCACGGGGACCCTGCGGCGGCTGGATGTAGGCCGACTGCGGCGGAATCCAGACCGGGATGCGGGCACTCTTTTTCTGGCAATGGTTGAAATCGGCTTTGGCGCCCGGGTCGTCGCCCTTGCCCACCGATTGCGCGACGGGAGGCCCGGTGCCCTCTATCGCCGCTGGGGGGATGCCCTCTACCTGGCGGCCGCTCTGAAGGCCTTGTTCTCCCCGGAAGAATCGCCCCTTCGCGTTTGGTGGAATGGTACCCCGGCCCCCTTGGAGGCGATGGCCGCAATTGTCGCCAATACGCGCTGCTATGCCAAAGGCTGGGCCGTGGCACCCGAAGCACGCATGGATGACGGGCAACTGGATCTCGTCGCCCGGTTGAAATCGGGCCCGGGCGCTGTCGCGCGGGCCTATTGCGCCGCGGCAAGGGCGCGTCGCCCGCCGCTTGCCATCAGCCGCTGCCGGCGCGGCCGGCGGTTCGCCTTCCAATCCGAAGCCCGTTTGGCTGTTCAGGTGGACGGCGACCCGATGCCCCCCTTGAAATGGATGGAAATCGACATCCTGCCGGGTCGGCTGTCACTGATCGCCCCTCACGGCTCTAGCTAAGAGTAAGGATGGTTCCATGGGTAATCCTCTAACGGAATTTCTGGACTTTGCCATCGAAACCGCCCACGCCGCCGGACGCCTGACCCTGGGCTATTTTCAGGCCGGCGTCCAGGCGGAATATAAATCCGACGACACGCCGGTGACCGAGGCCGATCGTCGCGCCGAAGCGCTCATTCGGCACCGCATCGAAAAGCGTTTTCCGGACCACGCCATCCTGGGCGAAGAGCACGGCGAAAAAGCCGCCCAAGGAAGCGCTTTGCGCTGGATCATCGATCCCATCGACGGCACCAAGGCCTTCATTCGCGGCGTGCCGCTCTATGCGGTATTGATCGGCCTTGAAATCGATGCCCGTTGCGAAGTGGGCGTGGCCTACTTTCCGGCTCTGGACGACATGATTTACGCCGCCTCGGGGGCCGGATGCTACTGGAATGGCCGGCGCACACGGGTTGCCACAACCGCTTCACTGCAAAAGAGCTTCATCGGCTTCACAGGGGCCGAAAGCTTTGCGCCCGCGGGTCGCTTCGCGGCCTGGCAGCGCTTTTTGAGGGCCAGTTATTGCAGTGTGGGCTGGTCGGATGCCTACGGTCATGCCCTGGTGGCCACGGGCCGCATGGAGGTCATGCTCGACCCGGTCCTCAATCCTTACGACTGCGCCCCCTTCCCCCCTATGCTGCGCGAGGCCGGCGGGTATTTTGGCGACTGGTCCGGCAACGAAACCATCTACGCCGGGGAAGGCTTGAGCACCACGCGCGCCCTGTTGCCGGAGGTGCTCGACCTCTTGCAAACCGAAGCGCCCGGTGGGGACGTAAATGGCGCATGACGGCAAGGAAAGAAAGAAAGGCGCCGGCCCTCGGGGCACCGACCATCCTAAATCCAGAATTCATGGTCGTTTCCGGACACCCGCCGGCGCAAAGAGGCGCCAATGAAAAAAATAACCCCTATTGCCCATGTAGAGTATTGACAATTGGGATATCATCCAGTAGATGCCTAATTCCAGTAACAGGTGGCACCATCAACACTTTCGACCAACAGGAGGAAAAGAACACATGACGAAAGCCGAATTGATTGAAAAAATGGCCGATGATGCCGGCATCACCAAAGCCGCGGCCGGCACTGCTCTGGATTCTTTTATCAGCAACGTCACCAAGGCGTTGAAGAAAAAAGACGGGAAAGTCACGCTGGTCGGCTTCGGCACCTTCTCCAAGGTCCGCCGCAAAGCCCGCAAAGGCCGCAATCCCCAGACCGGCGAAGCCATCAAAATCAAGGCTAAAAACGTGGTCAAGTTCAAACCCGGCAAAAAGCTGCAGGACGCGGTCTGATCGATTTCCGGTGCGGCCCGGCGCTTTCCTGAAACGCAGCCGGGCCGTCGCTTTGCGCCTCCTCCCGAAAAAATATCCCCCCTTCAGGTGGCGGCCCGCTATCCGTTTGGCCGCTGCCGGTCGAAAACCGGTTGTCAGCCATTGGCGGACAGGCCACTGTTGCCTGCTTTGCCCAGGATTGTGAAATCGATTTCCTAATTTCTGGCGGCTTCTTCCTCCCATTCGCGGCATTCCAGCTTGATTCCGTTGCCTTAGCACGCAGGCGCTCGTTGGCACACTCCATGCTAATTCTCGTCTTATCTGCTGACCTGCAACCCGGGGGGGTGGCCTTGATGACCTCTGAGGAAAAACAAACCGCTGCCGACAAAGGTATCGACCGAATCGTCGAAAAGTACCGCCAAAAATTCCGGATACCGGAAAACCTCGATCATTACGCCGAGGACGATCTGCACGAAGCCGAACGGCAGTACCTGCGCTTTTGTCTGAATACGGGCGGTTGCTGACACCCCCAAGCGCCGTCCTTTACGCCTCCCGCATTCCCCATTATTCTTCGATGTGCTACATGTATCGCTGGTACCCTCGCAATACCAAAGGAGAGATCATGAAGACCAGCCTGTTCGTCCTTGCAGCGGTGGGTGTGTTGGGGCTTGCGGTCCCTGGCCTGCCGGCTGCGCAAACGGCGTATGACGGCACCTTCTGGCAGAACGCTTCCCCGGCGATCAAAGGTTTTTACGTGCAGGGCGTCTTGAGCGGTGTGCTGCTCGGTCAGGCCCGGAAAGGTCTTCCGCAGCCATGACGGTGGAGATGATCACCGTTTTCGCGATTCTGGGGGCGGCCGTTCTTTTCCTGGTGACGGAATGGATCCCCATGGAGGTGACCGCCTTGCTGGTGCTCGGGGCGGTAGCCCTGACCGGTCTGACCACCCCGGTGGAAGCCTTGGCCGGTTTCAGCAATCCGGCCGTGGTAACGGTCTGGGCCGTTTTTATTCTGAGCGGCGGTCTTACGCGCACGGGTGTGGCCAATATGATCGGGCGTCTGGTGCTGCACCTGTCGGGACGGAGCGAAGCCTTGTTGGTGGCGGTCATCATGATCTGCGCCGGAGGCATGTCGGCCATCATGAACAATGTGGCCGTGGCCGCCCTGATGATGCCGGTGGTCATGGATATCGCCCGGAGTACGGGGGTACCGGCCTCCCGGCTCCTTTTGCCCCTGGCCTACGGATCCCTCCTGGGCGGCCTGACCACCCAGATCGGCACCCCGCCCAACATCCTTGTCAGCGCAGCCCTTCGCGAACAGGGGCTGGAGCCCTTCACGCTGTTCGACTTCACCCCGGTGGGCCTGGCGCTTTTCGTGATCGGCACGGCTTTTACGGCCTTTATCGGACGCCGCTTCCTGCCGGTCTATGAGCGGCCGCGGAACGCCCGGACCGATGACGCCCCCTCCCTGTCTGAGCAATATGACATCGCGGCCCATATGACCCGCCTGGGAATCCCGCGCCAATCGGATCTGGTGGGCAAAACCATTGCCGAAAGCCGCATCGGCACCATTCTGGGCGTTCAGGTGGTGGGCATCAACCGGCGGGGCCGGATCCTGGCCGCCCCGCCCCCGTCGGAAGTACTCCAGTCGGAAGACGGGCTGATCGTCGAAAGCAGCGGCATGGGCGCAGGGCGGCTGAAAGAGGAACTCTTCAGCCTTGGGCAATTGCAGATCGAGCCGGAATCGGTCCTCCTGGACCAGCTGCAACGGCATGGGTTTCTGTTTGTGGAAATCGCGCTGGCCCCGACGGCGGAAATCGCCGGCCAAACCATCCGCCAACTGGATCTTCGCAAACGCCTGGGAATCAATGTGCTGGCCGTGCGGCGGGGAGACCGCATTCAGCGCACCGGTCTGCGGGATCGCGCCATCGACGCAGAGGATATCCTGTTGGTGCAAACGTCCCACGACCGTTGGGACGCCCTGCGCCAGCAAAAAGATCTTATCCGCCGCCAACCGGTTTCCGAAGATACGCTCGTCAAACGCTATCACCTCGACAAGCGGATTATCGCCATGCGTGTGGGCACCGGCTCGAACCTCATCGGTCGGTCCCTCAAAAAGAGCCGCCTGGGGGCCGCACTGGGCATCAGCGTCATCGCCCTGCAGCGCGGGGATGCGTTGCAGCCCCTGCCGGACCCGGAGACGCGCCTCGAGGACGAGGACCTTCTGCTGGTGACCGGCCGGACGCGGGATCTGGACACCGTTCAAGCGTTGACCCAATGCCGGGTGGAGGAAACCCTGCCCCAGGAAGTAAAAGGGCTGGAATCCGAAGGCGTGGGGCTGGTGGAAGCCATGCTCTCCCCGCATACCACCTTGGCGGGACAAACCCTGCGCGACCTGCGTTTTCGTGAAAAATACGGCCTGACGGTACTGGCCATCCTGCGGGAGGGGCGCATTTACCGTGCCGAGGCCCTGCAGGGGATGGCCCTGCGCTTCGGGGATGCCATGCTGCTTTACGGCAACCGCGCCAATTTCGACCTGTTGGGACGCGAACCCGATTTTATCGTCCTGAGCGCATCGTTTCAGGAGCACCCCGACCCGGCCAGGGCCAAAGTCTCCATCGCCGTCATGGTCGGGGTCCTCTTCCCCGTCATGATGGGCTGGCTGCCGATTTATCTGGCCGCGGTCATCGGCGCCGCCGTCATGGTGCTCACCCGGTGCCTGACCATGGAAGAAGCCTATCGGGCCATCGAGTGGAAGGGCGTTTTCCTGATAGCGGGGATGCTGCCGCTGGGGGCCGCCCTGGACACCACCGGCGCCGCCCGCTATCTGGCCGCCGTGGTGGTGGATACGGCGGGCGGATTCGGTCCGACGGCGGTCATGGCCGCCCTGATGGCACTGACGTTTCTGGCGACCTGCGTAATTCCGACGGCGGCGCTGGTGGTCCTCATGGTTCCCATCATCCTGAGCACCGCCGCCGATATGGGCCTGGCGCCCTATCCCATGATGATGGCCATGGCCATGGCCGCATCGGCCAGCTTCATGACGCCCATTTCACACCCGGCCAACGTGATGGTGATGGGTCCGGGGGGGTATCGCTTCGTGGATTATCTCAAGCTGGGGCTCCCCCTGACCGTGGTGGTCTGGATAACCGTCCTTCTGGTCCTGCCGGTCTTCTGGCCGTTTTTGCCCGTCTAGAAGCGCTTGCTTGCGCGGTCCCTAAAAGTGGACGGGAACGGGAAGTCATGCATCGCCCCCGGACGCTGTTGGATCGCATCAGGGATCGTTACAACAGCGATCGGGCGCGCTCCAGATGGCCCCGGGCCTCCCCTTCCTGAAAAATCGCCACGCACCGTTCGGCCGCTTCCCTGGCACACTCCCGCTTTCCCAGGGCCGCATAAAGCCGGGCCTTGTCGTGGTAAATCTGGCCGGCGATCCCTAGTGCGCCGATGGATTCCGCCTGGGCCAGCGCCCGGTCGAACATGCGCTCCGCACGGCGTGCGGCCAGGGGCCGATGGCGCAGCAGAAACCACCCATTGCGCCACAGGAATCGCAGGCCCGGCACATTCCGGTCCATGGCCAAGCGGCTGTAGATCTGACCGACGAGGTAATGGAAGGTCAGCAGATGATAGCGTTTGCCCTTGGATTCAAAATCGGCCATCTGCTGCTGAACGATTCGAAACCCGCGGCTGAGGCGGCCCCTGGCCAGGGCCACCATGCCGGAGAGCGCCCGCGCCGACGACCCGATATAGTCGTAGCCATGGGCGCTGCTGTAGGCGACCACCTCGTCGAGAACCGCCTCGGCCTCGGCCACCCGGTCACTGGAAAGATAACTGTAGGCCAGGAGAAACTTGGAATTGAAGGAATGCACCAGTTCCTGGGAGGCCGCGATCGCCTGGCTGCAGTCGGCAATGCTCCGGGAAAAATCGCCGGCCGCAAAATGCCCCATGGCGCAAACCAGGTGGCCGTCCGAGATGCTTCGGATGTCGGCGCGTTTTTCACCATGCTGCAAAAGCTTTTCTCCGATCGACCGGCATTGGCCCGCCGCGCCGCGGAACCAGTGCGCAATGCCCAGGCCGGTCAGGATGATCCGGATCAGTTCCTGGTCGCTTTCCAGATGCGCCATCAGCGCTTCGGCCCGCCGACCGTGATCGATGGCATCGTCCAGCCGACCCAGGTCGGTGCAGGTCCAGACGAGACAACCGCAAGCATAGGCCAGGACCTGCCGGTCGTCGCTTTCCTCGGCGATGCGCAGGGCTTCGGTAAGATAGACGTAGGATTCTTCAAGCGCTTCCCGACGCTGCAGCGCCCAGCCCATGCAGCAGAAATACATCCCTTTCAAAAATGCATCGTCAAGGGCCGCCACCTCTTTCGCGTGGCCTTTGAGCAGCGCGAGCATCTCGGTGAAAATGCCCCGCACATTGAAAACGAAAAACCATTCGATAAGGACCTCGACCAGCAGCTTCCCCCCCTGCGCGAAGCGTTCCGACTGATCCACGAGCAGCCCATAGGCCTGCTGATAGTAGCGATGGGCTTCCTCCACGGCATAGCGTTGCTTGCTCTTCCGTCCGGATTTCATCAGGTAGTCGACGGCCTTGTCAAAGGACTGACCCACCGAGTAGTGAAATGCCAGGGTTTCGTAGAACCCGCTCAAGCGCGAGCTGAAAATAGCCTCCATGGCGGCCGCGATCCGCTCGTGAATCTCCCGACGGTCTTTGATGAGGATGCCGTTGTAGACGATCTCCTGAACGAGGGCGTGTTTGAAATAATACTTTTCCTCCCCTGCATCGCGCTTTCTGCGAATCATGTCGAGCTGCTCGAGGATATCCAGGGAAGCATCGATAGCGTGGTCCGTGGTCGAAATACGCTGCAGAATGGCGTAATCGAAGACCCGCCCGATCACCGCCGCTTCCTGGAGCACGTGTTTGACATCGCCCTGCAAATAGTCCAAGCGGCCGGCCACCACGCCATGGATCGTGGCGGAAACGTCTTCGATGCTCACCGCCCCCTCCATGCGCCATTGGCCGTTCTTGTGCTGCAGGACCTTGCGGTCGATCAACGTGTTGACCATTTCCTCCAGGTAAAAGGGATTGCCTTCGATCTTTTCCTGGATGAAAAACTGGAGATTCTGGGGAATGGAGGGGGTGTCCAGAATGGCGCAGACCATTTCCAACGTCTGCTCCCGGGACAGGTCATTGAGCTCGATCCGCGTCCAATGCGGCGGAACGCCCGCCTCCGAATCTTCGGTCGGAAAATCGAAAAGCCGGCGGTACGTGCAGACCAGCAGCACGGGAAGCGCCTGCTGGCGGCCGAATGTTGCCAACAAATCCACCGTGGAGGGGTCCGCCCAATGCAAATCTTCGATGCAGATGACGGCGGGCCCTTCCCGGGTCAGGCCGATCAGAAGATCACCGACGGCCTGTTGCAGCCGGGAACGCCAGTATTCGGGACTGACGGCGCCCAATTCAGGAAAACGGAGTCCGAACAGGCTGCCGATGTATGGGAGGTGGTCTGCCCGTGAGGCCAACAGAGGCCCCAGGCGCTCCTCGATTTTTTCGCGCACCACCGCGGGCGGGTCCCCTTCCTCGATGCGACAGGCCAAATTGAGCAAGTCGATCAGCGGGGCATAGGGAATATTGCGGGCATAAGGATAGGCGTGGCCTTCGTACCAGGCAAAGGGCCCATCGCCCAGGGCGGCCTTGAACTCTTCCAACAGGCGGCTCTTACCCGTACCGGCGGCACCCGCAATGCACATCCGCGCCCCTTCCCCGCGCCGCACCCCGTCGGCGGCTTCCGCGAGTTGCGCCATCTCGGCCTGTCGCCCGATCATGGCCCCGCGACGGCCGAAGGCACGATGCACTTTGCGCGGTTGATGGCGCGATGTCAGCACACGATAGACGGAAACCGGTTCGGATTTGCCTTTCAAATGAACGGGGGCCAGGGCATCGCAAAGAAACCAGCCCTGGCACTGCAGGAAGGTGTCCGGCCCTACGAGGATCTCCCCTTCTCCGGCCAGTTCGCTGAATCGTGCCGCCAGGGTGATGGCATCGCCCGCCATATCGTGGGTGCCGCGTTCGGCATCCAGGTGTCCCAGGACCACCAGGCCGGTGTTGATGCCGGTATGCATGGCCAATCGGTTTTCCAACGCGCCTTGAAAACGGGGGGTCAAACCGGTCACCCGCTGGTGGATTTCGCGGGCCGCCCGGACCGCACGCAGGGGATCGTCTTCATGGGTCTGCCCGGCGCCGAAGACCGCCATGACGGCATCCCCGACATACTTTTCCACAAATCCTTCATAGCGATGGATGATACGGGTGATCTCTCCGAAAACAGAGGCCATGATGTCATTGACCGCTTCCGGGTCGAGCCGATCGGTCAACGCCGCGTAACCGCACAAATCCGTGAAAAGCACGGTCACTTGCTTGCGTTCGCCGGCCAGGAGCGCCCGCGGGCCGTCAGGGGATGGGGTCCCCCCCGATGCCGCCGGAGAGGATCCGGCTTCCGGGCCTTGAACGGCGCGCCCCGTCTCCGCCTGCAAAAAAGTGCCGCAGGCCTTGCAGAAACGACTCCCGGGCCGATTTTTCTGGCCGCAACGGTCGCAGGCCAGGCTCAGAAGCGCACCACAGGCATTGCAATAGAGGGCGTCAGCGTCATTGGCGCAATCGCAATGGCGGCAGATCATGGCGTCGATCCGGACCCCTTGGTACAAAGGGCGCTTGACGGGAGGGCTGGAAGATGATCAGTTTAACCGGTCTCTAGCCGGAAACGGTGGATGTTGGTTCCGGCCCTGGCCGAACATTACCATTCCTCATGTGAAACTTCATGTTTTTGAGGTTTCTTGGTCGATCAAACAGGTCGATTGCAATGTAAACCGATTCAAGCGTTGATTCGATTTGTGGATTATCTTTTTATTATCCAGCCCCGCTGGCCAGCGGCGGGGCTGGATGGGTATGTGGTGGCAACCTACCCAAACTGCTGAAAACTGTCAATTCAATCCATCGATGGGGCTTGCGATCGGATCGATTGCCGCCACATGGATCGGAAGCGACCGGCAGGCGGTTCCGACCGGTCCAAAACGCCTACGGTTCGGACCCGGACATCCGAATAGGTCGGTGCATCCTCCCTGACCGCAGCCCCGAAAGGTCTTCCCATGCGCATCGTTCTGTGTTCCATGCCGGATGTGGCCCCGGTCATCATGCACGAATCGGCATTTCACATGCCCAACCTGGGCATCGCCAGCATCGGTGCCAATCTGGACGAGCGCCACGCGGTTTACCTGGTCGACCTGGTGCGCCGGCGGCGACGGGTGCGCCGCTACCTGACGGGTGTGTTGCAAAAATACCGCCCGCACGTTGTGGGGTTGTCCGCCATGACCTGGCAGTATGCCACCTGCCTCAAACTGGCCCGCCTCGTGCGACACCTGCTGCCCGAGACCCGCATCGTCCTGGGCGGTTATCACGCCACGCTCATGTACGAGGAAATCGGCGCCTCCCCGGAAGCGGCCGATATCGACTACCTGATCCGGGGCGAAGGCGAGACCGCTTTCAACGCCCTGGTGACGGCCCTCGAAAGCGGCGGCTCCCTGGAGCAGATTCCCTCCCTCTCCCACCGGGTCGGGGACCGCTTCGTGCACAACCCCCAGGGCGAGCTGCAGGATCTTTCCCGCCTGAAGCGGCCCATCCGCGACAAGCGCCGCCTTACCTGGGGCTACCACATCATGAACCACCACTGCGAGATTATGGAAACCTCGCGCGGCTGCAACCGCAACTGCAACTTCTGCAGCATCCGGCACATGTACGGACGCGCCTTTCGGGCCTTTCCGACCGCGCGCATCCTGGAGGATATCGATGAAATCTACTACCGCCGCAAAGCCCGCTGGATTTTTGTTTCCGACGACAACATGGTCCTGGACCCGCAACGCGTCATCACCCTGTGCGAGGCCATCACCGCCCGGGGCTACCGCAACCTGAATTTCGTGGTCCAGGCCGACTGCACCACCATGGCCCGCAACGAGGCCATGGTGCGCGCCATGGCCCGGGCCGGCTTCGTATCGGTTTTCCTGGGGATTGAGAATGCCTCCCCGGCCAACCTCAAATCGGCCCACAAGGGCGACATCCTGGAGGACTCCCGCAAGGCCGTGGCCCTGTGCCACGAATACGGCATCATGGTCATGGGCGGCATGATTTTCGGCTTCCCGAACGACGGTGAGGAAGCGATCATTGCCAATTACGCCTTTCTCAAATCCGTCGGCGTCGATACGACCTACTGCCAGATTTTGACGCCCTACCCGAAAACAGGGATCCGCAGGGAACTCATGGACGCCGGCCTGGTGACCAATCCTCACGACTTCACGCGCTACAACGGCATGTGGGCCAACGTCCGCACCCGCCATCTGAGCGCCGAACGCCTGCACTACCTCTACTGGTACCACGGACTCAACGTCATGGGATGGTGGGAGCCATCGGAGCACATCCGTCGCCAAGGCCGGCTGTGGACCTCGATCTGGCGCTACGCCTTCAGGCCGATGATGAAAATAGTCGTGGCCCGCGCCCAGCGGAAATATGGATGGGAAGGCCGTTTCCAACGGGAGGTGGCCCGTCTCGAGGCCCTCAACCGTTTCGAGGACCTGACGCCCTTTGAAATCCCGGAGGCTGCGGGGGACGCTGGCGCGCGGCATGCGCGCTCAAATCCTGCTTGACAGGCGGCGGGCGTTCCAGTAGCCCTTGCAAAACCCAACAGGCGCTGGAAGCTAAATGCTTTGCCACCCATTGCCATACCCCCCTACAGGAAGGAGGTCGCCATGGCGACGATCTTTACCAAGATCATCAATAAAGAGATCCCCTCCGACATCGTCTACCAGGACGAGCACGTCACGGCCTTCCGCGACATCGAACCCCAGGCACCGGTGCACATCCTGATCGTCCCCAACAAGGAAATCCCCACCGTCAACGACATCGCGGAAGAAGACGAAAAACTCGTCGGCCGGATGTTCAGCGCCGCCCGCAAGATCGCCGCCAGGGAAGGCATCGCCGAAGACGGGTATCGCCTCCTGGTCAACTGCAACAAACACGGCGGTCAGGAGGTGTTCCACCTGCATATGCATCTCTTCGGGGGCCGCCCCCTGGGTCCCATGCTGCTGCGCCGCTGAAAGGA
>CAYMQN010000051.1:6718-18690 GCA_964392545.1 uncultured Desulfobacteraceae bacterium | reverse complement strand
GATTATACGGCACATGGGGTCTATGGATTGATCCGGTATGCGTTCTAGCAGCGAGAAAGCCTCGGGCAACCCCTGGACGGTGGGCGGGGTGGGCAACGCCGTGTGGGGCGGTGTGGCGCTCTCCGTCTTGCTGGCGGAGGCCGGGCTCACCCGCCGTTCCGCCCACGTGGCCTTCGCGGGCTTCGACACACCGCTCGGCAAGGCGCAGATCCCGTTCGTGCGCAGCATCCCCATCGAAAAGGCCATGTCGTCCACCCTGCTGGCCTATGAAATGAACGGCGCGCCGCTGCCTTTGAAGCACGGCTATCCCCTGCGGGCCCTGGCTTTGGGATGGACCGGGGCCAACTGCGTCAAGTGGCTCGAGCGCATTACGGTGCAGGAGCACCCCTACGAGGGCTTCTTCATGGACAAGGTCTACCGCGTCTTCCAGAAGGGGCAGGACCCGGCCGGCGGCGAGATCGTGACCGGCATCAAGCTCAAGTCGTTTTTCACCCAGCCCCTGCCCGGGGAGCAGCGCCCGCTGGGGAAGATCGTCTTGCTGGGGACGGCCTACGCCGGCGAGGAGCGGGTGACGAAGATCGAGGTGTCCACCGACGACGGCGATTCCTGGCAGCCGGCCGAATGCCTCGGCCCGGAGGCGCCGTTTGCCTGGCGGCAGTGGCAGTTCGTCTGGGAGGCGCCCGCCGCCGGCCGGTTCACGCTGCTATGCCGGGCCACGGACAGCCGGGGCCGGCAGCAGCCCGCAACGGCGGATTGGAATGTCCTGGGCTACGGCAACAACGGTGTTCGGGAGCACGCGCTCGCCGTCGAGGTCGTCTAATCTCGCTGGAGCCTTTGCGGGGATGAGAAAATCCCAACATCTTCTACTTGTTGCGAAGGCTTTAATCCCAGCCGCTAGCCATTTCCGGCGCGCGCTTCATCCCCCGGATGTTCGGGGGACGCGGCGTCTTGCAGGATGATGCGCACGTCTACTACCTGCAGGCCCTTTTCGTAGGCGATCACCGGGTTCAGATCCATTTCGCGGATCGCGGGGTAGGCTTCCATGACCTCCGAGCAGGTGACGAGCAGGCGCTTGATGGCCCGCTTGTCGCAGGGCGGGATGTTGCGGGCGCCGTTGAGGATGGGATAGGCCTTGATCTCCTCGATCATGCGCCCGGCCGAGAGCAGACGGATGGGCAGCACCCGGAAGGAGACGTCCTTCAACACCTCCACCAGGACGCCCCCCAGGCCGAACATGATGATGGGGCCGAACTGGTCGTCGTACTTGGTCCCGATGATCAATTCGGTCCCCGGGGCGGCCATGGGGGAGACCAGCACGCCCCGTATGTCGGCCTCGGGGTCGAAGGCCCGGGCGTTGCCCCGGATTTCCTCGAAACCGGCGCGGATGGCGTCGTCCCCCCTGAGATTGACCCGCACGCCGCCGGCGTCGGTCTTGTGCAGGATGTCCGGCGAGACGATCTTGAGGGCCACCTTGCCCTGCAGGCGGGCGGCGACGGCCACGGCCTCGTCGGCCGTGCGGGCCAGGGTATCCTGGGATACCGCGGCGCCGTGGTGCTGCAGAAGCGCCTTGCCCTCGTGCTCCAGCAGATAGGCACGCTGCTCCTTGCGGGCGTGCTGGATGATGCGGCGACCCTCCTCGGATGCCTTGCGCCCCCAGTCCATCCCGAAAGTGAATTTGGCCCGGTAGGACTTGAGGGTTTTGCCGTACTCGGCCAGCACCCCGACGCACTTGCAGGCGATCTCCAGGGAATCGTAGACCGTGACCCCGTAGTAGCGCAGCAGGTCCAGGGCGTGGGGCTTTTCCGAGCTGTAGAGGCTGTGGACCACGATGGGTTTGCGGCGGTCCCGCACAAGTTTGCCCATCTGGTGGGCGGCGTCTTCTTCCTTGAGGGCCAGTTCCTCGGCAAAGCGGATGCCGTAGCCGCCGAAGAGCCCGACGATCAGGAGACCTCCCACCTGGGGATCGTTGAGGATGATCCGGGCGCAGTCCGCGAAAAGGGACGGGTCGGCGTCGGTCCCGCCAGCCACATCCACCGGGTTGGGCACCGAGGCCGCCGCCGGCAGCAGCTTGCGCAGGGCGTTCTGGGTCTTGGCGCTCAGTTCGGGCAGCGTGACGCCCAGATCGGTCAGCTTGTCGGCCGCGATGGTGGCGTGGCCGCCGCCGTCGGCCAGGATGGCGATCTTGTTGTTGCGGATGGGGGGCAGGCTGGCCAGGGTTTCGGCGGCCGGGAAGAGTTCGTCGGAGTTTTCGATCACCACGATGCCGGCCCGCTGAAAGGCGCCCTGGGCCACTTCCGACATCCCCGCCAGGGCCCCGGTGTGGGAACCGGCCGAGCGCTTGCCGGTGGCCGAGCGGCCGCTTTTGAGCAGGACCACGGGTTTTTGCAGGGTCGTGCGGTAGGCGGCCTGGAGAAAGCGGCGACCCTCGCGCAGCCCCTCCACGTAGAGCAGAATCGCGCGGGTGGCGGGATCGTCGGCGAAGAACGAGAGGTATTCGTCGAACTTGATGTCGGCCTCGTTGCCCACGCCCACGTAGCAGGAAAACCCCCGGCGGCTTTTCAGCCGCGCTTCGGTGATCAGGGTCAGGGCCATGTTGCCGCTCTGGGAGAGCAGCGCCACGTCGCCGGTCGGCACGTCCGGCAGGCCCACCAGGTTCAAGTGCCGCTGGGGATTGATCATGCCCGAGGTGTTGGGGCCGATCAGGCGGATGGCGTGCCGTCGGGCCACGGCGACGACCTGATCCTCCAGCCGGCGGCCTTCGGTACCCAACTCGCCGAATCCGCCGGCGATGAGCACCGCCCCGGCCACGTTTTTCTTGCTGCAATCCTCCAGAATGGCTTCGATGGTGGCGGCCGGCGTGGTGATCAAGGCCAGGTCCACCGGGCCGGGAATGGCGGAAACGCTGGGGTAGCAGGGGAGCCCCAGGATGTTCTTCTCCTTGGGATTGACCGGGTAGATGGTGCCGGCGAATTTTTCTTCCTGCAGGGTGCGGATGGCCTGGTAGCCGCGTTTGGTGGGCTGCCGGGAAGCCCCCACCACGGCCACGGATTCGGCGTTGAACAGACGGTCAAGTGACATGGCGTCCTCCAGCGATGCATGGGCAGGGTCGGCAATGGCCCCCGAACAGGCGTCGTTTCCTGGCCGTCATTCCCTGGAGAGATCCGGGAATCCGGAGGGCACCTCCCGCCCCATCATCAGATTGGGTAACGAAAACAACAAACCGCCGTCATCCCGGCGAAAGAGGCTGTGTCACAATTTGCACGAAAGGGATTTGTCCTAGGACGTCATCCCGGCGAAAGCCGGGATCTCATCCAATTTCATGCGGATATCCCAAAGAGATACCGGATTCCGCCGGCATGACGGGCAAAAGGAATACTTTATCGAATTGCGACACAGCCTCAAAAGCCGGGATCTCCGGCACATACATACCCTTAGCTCGACGAGATGCCGGCTTTCGCCGGCATGACGGGCAAAAATGGAATACGTTATTGCCGAAGAGATCATCGAGACTCGCCGGGCTTGCCCGAACCCTCCTTGCGTTCGGCGAAGTCCGCCATGGCCTGCCGGCGCTCCCCGGTGGCCACGCAGGCCAGACAAGCTTCGATCTCATAGGTCATCAAGGCTTCCAGGCTGATGGGTTCCCGGGCCAGGCGCAGGCCCCGTTTGATCATCTTGAGGGAAAAGGCCGCATTTTCGGCAATCGCCCGGCCCATCTCGAACGCGCTCGGCAGCAGGTCCTCCAGGGGCACGGCCCGGTTGACGAGACCGATCCGTTCGGCCTCGCGGCCGTCGATGTTGCGGGCCGTGAAAAGAAGTTCGCTGGCCTTGCCGGGACCCACCAGATCCTGGAGCAGACGAAAGGCGCCGCCGGTTACCGAGGAGCTGACGCGGGCTTCCGGGGAGCCGATGAGCGCATCCTCGGCGGCGATGCGGATGTCGCAGGCCAGGGCCAGCTCGTAGCCCGAGCCCAGGGCGTAGCCGTTGATGGCGGCGATGGTGGGCTTTTCGAACAGGATCACCTTGCGGGAGGCGGCCTGCAGCCCCTCCAGATAGGCGCGGTAGGCGTCAGGGGTGCGGTCGCGGGACTCTTTGAGGTCGGCGCCCGAGGAGAAGGCGCGCCCCTCGCCGGTCAGGAGCACCGCCTTGACCGCCGGATCGCGCCGCGCCGCGTCCAGGGCGTCTTCGAAGTCGATCCACAATTGGCGGTTCATGGCATTGAGGACCTGGGGCCGGTCGAGGGTTATCAGGGCCACGCCGTCCCGGGTTTCGGAGCGGATGCATGTGTAGGCTGCCATGGAGAAGTCTTCCTTTGGAAAGGGTTGCCGATCAGGGGCGGGAGGATGCGTCCGGCTTCAGCCGATCTCGGGCATCAGCGTCCAGGCGATCACCCATCCTTGCTTTTCAGGCGACGGTTTCAGGCAGACGATACCGCCGTTTTGGAATTGAAAGACGGGCGTTTCCGTATCGCCGGTGACCAGCCAGGCGCACAGGCGGCTCATGAAGGGCAAGTGGCCCACCAGCATGAGGTCTTCCTTGCTGTCGATGAGACCGGCCATGGCCGTGACGTCGTCCAGGGGATCCAGGCCGGACTTGGCATGCAGGCCTTCGGGGGGATGGAGCGCGGCTTCGAACAGTTCGGCGGTCTGGCGAGCCCGCTTCTTGCCGCTGTGCAGGACGCAGCGCACCGGCACGTGGTAGCTCTTGGCCACCTCGGCGATCCGCTTCACCGTGTCCCGGCCTGTGTCGGTCAGGCCTTTCTCGGGATCGACGTCTTTGGAATGGCTTTGTCCGTGCTGCACCAGGTAAAGTGCCATGGCGGGGTTCCTCCTTGTGTTCGGATGGGCTTGGGGTTATGATGCGCTCTTTATTTTTTGTGGCCCATACATTTCAGGATCGACACCTTAAACATAACACGGTTTTTATGAATGGCCAGCGGTGCCGCCCGCCCTGCAGGCGGCGAAGCGGCACGGCCGCTGGGCAGAGGAGTTTTGAATGCGTATCGTGACCCGCCCCGATTTCGACGGCGTGGTGTGTGCCGTGCTTTTGCGCGATGGCCTCGACGCCGGTCTGCCGATCCTGTGGGCCGAACCCGGCGACATGCAGCGCGGCGAGGTGGACGTTCAGGCCGGCGACATCCTCGCCAACCTGCCCTTTCACCCCAACTGCGCCATGTGGTTCGATCATCACTATTCCAACGCACCGGCGCGGCCTTTCGAAGGAATGTACGAAATCGCGCCCTCGGCGGCCGGATTGGTCCATCGCTATTTCAGGAACCGCCTGCACCACGATTACGACGAATTGATCCGGCAGACCGACAAGATCGATGCGGCCGAGCTGTCCGAAGAGGAGGTCCAGTTTCCGGAGCGCTACCCCTATGTGCTGCTGTCGATGACCGTGTCGGGCCGCAATCTCGAAGACGAGCCCTACTGGAACCGCCTGGTGCAGCTCCTGGGATCGGAGACCATGGAGACCGTCATGGCGGACCCCGACGTCCAGCGGCGCTGCGCCCGGGTGGTGGCGGAAAACCGGGTCTACCGTGACTATCTGCGCCGTCATACCACGGTCGAAGGCGTCGTGGCGGTGACCGACTTCCGTCCCCTGGGCCGAACGCCCCGCGGCAACCGCTTCCTGGTGTATTCCATGTTTCCGGAAACGGTGGTCCAGATGAAGATCCGACTGGCCGACCGCGACCCCCGGCGGGTCATCGTCAGTGTGGGGCACAGCATCTTCAACCGCAATTGCCGGGTCAACGTCGGGGCCCTGCTCGCGCGCTACGGGGGGGGCGGGCATCGGGGCGCCGGTTCCTGCAGTTTGCCCGCCCGCCGGGCTGACGCCGATATCGCCGCCATTCTGGCGGTGTTGATGCGCAACGAACCCATCGACGAGGAGCGACCGGCGTCATGACGAGCGCCATGCCCCGCGTCCGGACGGTGGTCTACATCAAACTGCTGCTGATGGCGGTTTTCTGGGGCGGCACCTTTATCGCGGGCAAGATCGCGGCCCAGCGGGTGGGGCCCTTTTCGGCCGCGTTTCTGCGGTTTGCCATCGCCTCGATCTTCCTGTGCCTGACCGCCCTGCGCCTGGAAGGGCGCCTGCCGGCGCTTCGGCGTCATCAGCTGCTGCCCGTTTTCCTCCTGGGCATGACCGGTGTGTTTGCCTACAACGTCTGCTTTTTCAAAGGGCTGAAACTGATCGAAGCCGGGCGGGCGGCGATCATCATCGCCAACAATCCCATCTGCATCGCCTTGTTTTCGGCGCTGCTCTTCCGCGAACACCTGACCCGCATGCGCCTGGCCGGCATTCTGATTTCCATCAGCGGCGCCGTGGTGGTCATCACCCGGGGCGACTGGCACATGATCGGCAGCGGTGCCGTGGGGCCGGGCGAGCTGTTTATCCTGGGCTGCGTGGCGAGCTGGGTGGCCTTTTCGCTGATCGGCAAGGTGCTGCTGGCGGAGCTCTCCCCCCTGGCCTCGGTGCTCTACGCGGCCTTGAGCGGGACGATCTGCCTGGCCGTGCCGGCCTGGCAGGAGGGGCTGCTGACGGATTGGCCCAGCTACACCCTGGTCGACTGGGCCTCCCTTTTCTACCTGGGATTTTTCGGGACGGTTCTGGGATTTGTCTGGTACTACCAGGGCATTCAACGGATCGGGCCGACCAAGGCCGGGGTCTTCATCAATTTCGTTCCGGTCAGCGCCATCCTGTTCAGCTTTATCTTTCTGCACGAGCCCTTGACCCTTTCCCTGCTCTTCGGGGCCGCCCTGGTGCTCACGGGCGTTTATCTGACCAACCGCGCGGCACGCGAGCGGCACCCCGGATAGCGCCGGGACCGATCCCCGCGACCCGGGGGCGGAACAATTCCCCTGCGTGTGCCCGGCGGCAGGTTGTCATCCCGGGTTCCGTGCCCCCCATCCTGAGGCCTTGCCGCGGCCGTGTCGGGTTGTTATGCTGTTCTTCACAGGTGCCAGCCGCGCCCGGCCGTGCGCCAGAGGAGCATTCCCATGGCCCTTTCCCTGACGATTGCGTTTTCGTCCCACCGCAGCGAAACCCTGCCCCTGGCCGCGGATCTCATGGCCGCGCACGATGCGATCGTGGTCGAAGAGCCGCCCAGCATCGATTTCGAGCGGATGCTGCACGGGGACCTGGCGCTTGCGGACTATCTTCTGACGGCGGACTATGAATACCCGGCCTTTGCCGAAGCGTCCTGTCGGTTGCTGCAACGGCTGCATCGCCGGGGGCGGCGGATCATCCCCTGCGAACCGTTCATGGCGCGGTTGATTCAAATCCATGAACATCTGACCGACGGAGGGCGCCCGGACGAGCTGGCCGCCGACACGGACCTGTGGCCCGTCTACCAGGTCGAACGCGAGGCCACCGGCCGGTTGCTGGCCTTCTACCGGGCCTCCGCCAACCGCAACTTCGATGCCATGACGGCCACGGCGGCGGCCTTTGCGGCGGCGGATGCGGCCCGCTTCGTGCTGCGGGACCGGCTGCGCGCCGCCGCCCTCGCCGAGATCCTGGCCGACGGCGGGGCGTGCGTCTATGTCGAGGCCGGCTACCTGCACCTGCGCCTGCTGCGCGAATTGCGGCGCCGGCTGCCCGCGGCCGCCGTCATCAAGCCGGTCTACCTGCTGCGCCAGGTCTATCGCGCGGCCGGTCAGCACAGCCATCTCTACGGACCGGGGGATCTGCTCACACTGGGCTGGATCTTCAACCGCCCGCCGGCGCTTGCCCGGCAGCACCTTCTGGCCGCCCGCAGTCTGGTCTACAATCAACTCATCGTCAAAGAAGAGGTGGCGCCGGGGGCCGACCATTTTCCCGATGCCCATGACGATCTGGCCGTGATCCGGTATGTCAACCAGCTGTCGCGGGAAGACTGCCGGCGGATCTATCCACGGATCGCCGGCAAGGATGCCGGCGCGGCCCGTCTGGCCGCCGACGGGTTTCCTCAGGGGGACGACCGTTCGTCCATCGGACAAGCGGACCCGGTTTAAAGCATGCGGACCGTGGGGGGCACGGCTCACGGTCTTGGGCTGCGCGGCCGTCAAAATGAGGTTGCCCATTGCCGCGAGATCCGTTAAGAGCCAAACTGGCGGTCGGCACCGCTTGGACTGCACACCCTCGAGGGAGGATCCTTTGGCACCACAAGACACCGTTCGCCGCCAGATCGAAACCCTGCTCTTCGAGCAGCGCCTGGCAACTCTGTCCACCTGCGGCGCCAAAGGCCATCCCTATGCCAGCCTGATCGCCTTCGATGCCGCCCCCGACCTTGGGGGCGTGGTCTTCGCGACCTCCCGCGCCACGCGCAAGTTCGCCAATCTGGAGCACCACGCCCGCGCCGCCCTGCTGATCGAAAACAGCCGCAACCTCACCTCGGACATCTACGAGGCCATGGCCGTCACCGTTCTGGGCGTGGTAACCGAACTGACCGGTGCGTCCCGGGAGGAGGCCCTGAACCGCTACACCGCCAAACACCCCCACCTGGCCGGGTTCGTCAAGGCGCCGTCGACCGCGGTGTTGCAGCTAGAGGTTGAGGTGTACTACCTCGTCAATCGCTTCCAGAAGGTCATGGAGTATCATGTCGGAAGACACGTGGATTCGCCCCCTGGCGGCGATTCAGCCTGAGGACCTTGCCCTGGCCGGGGGCAAGGCCTGCGCCCTGGCCCGCCTCCAGCGCAGCGGAATGCCCGTTCCCTTCACGCTGGTGGTGACCGCCCGCGCCTATCGGGATTTCGTCGCGGCCAACGGCCTGCAGGAGAAAATCCTGCTCGAGCTCAACCGCAAAGCCTTTGCCGACATGCGCTGGGAAGAGCTTTGGGATGCGGCCCTGCGCATTCGCAACCTGTTTCTCACCCAGCCCCTGCCGGAAAACCTCACCCGGGCCCTGCACCAAGGCGTGGCCGATCGCTTTGCCAAGCTTCCCGCCGTGATCCGCTCCTCGGCCCCCCAGGAAGACAGTGCCGGCGCCTCCTTTGCCGGCCTCCATGAATCCTACGTCAACGTGCGCGGGGAAGCGCGCATCATCGACCACATCCGCCGGGTGTGGGCTTCGCTGTGGTCGGACGGCGCCCTGCTCTACCGCCAGGAATTGGGCCTGGAGCCGGTATCGAGCGCCATGGCGGTGCTCGTCCAGGAGCTGATCGTGGGGGATTTTTCCGGCGTGGCCTTCACCGTAAGCCCGATGAACGCCGGACAGAGCGTGGTGGAAGCCGTGCCGGGGTTGAACCAGGGCCTGGTGGACGGCATCGTAGCGCCGGAGCGCTGGGTCATCGACCGGGAAAGCTTCGCGGTGGTTTCCCACACGGCAACCGCCCCGCATCAGAAAGTCCTGCCGGCCGAGCAGGGGATTCGCCTCGCAGACCTAGCGCCGGACGAAACCTTCGCCTGTTTCAGCGAGGACGCCATGCGGCGGGTGGCCGGCCTGGCCCGGGAGATCGAAACCCTTTTCGGCAGCCCCCAGGACGTGGAATGGACGCTTCGCGACGGTAAGCTTACGGTGCTGCAGGCCCGGCCCATCACCACCACGGCCGCCGCCCGGGACGACCGGCGCGGCTGGTATCTCAGCCTGCGGCGCAGTTTCGACAACCTGCAGCACCTGCGCAGGAAGATCGAGGACGACCTGATCCCGGCCATGGAACGGGAGGCGGCCGCCCTGGCCGCCGTCGACCTCGACCCACTTTCCGATGCCGCTCTGGCGGCGGAGGTGCGGCGGCGGGTGGCGCGCAACCAGCATTGGAGCAATGTCTACTGGGAGGACTTCATCCCCTACGCCCATGGCGCACGCCTTTTCGGCCAAATTTACAATGACGCCCTGAAGCCTGAAAATCCTTACGAATTTGCGGATTTGCTGACCGATACGCCCCTGGCCAGCATGGCGCGCAATCGGGAACTGGAGGCCCTGGCCGACCGGCTGCGCGAAGCACCCGCGGTGGCGCAGGATTTGCGGCAGGGCCGCCTGGAACGACTCCCGGCCGCTTTCCGTTCCGCACTGGAAGACTTTGCCGCCCGCTACGGCACCTTGTCCTCCGGGGTCACCGGCGACCAGGACGGCCTTTTAAAAGACAGCACCCTTGTGCGGCTGCTGATTGCCATGGCGGCCCGTTCGCCGTTGCCAAAGGTACACGCCTCCCGTGATCGGGAGGCGCTGAGCCGGCGCTATTTCGCGGCCTTCCCGCCGGAAGAGCAGGGCTGGGCCAGCGACCTGCTGGATCTGGCGCGTTCCAGCTACCGGCTGCGGGACGACGACAATATGCATCTGGGCCGCATCGAGGCCCAGGCCCGCCGGGCGGTGCGGGAGGCCGCTGCACGGCTTGCCGCGGACCCGGCGCCGGAAGATGCGGCGGCCCTGAAAGCGGCGGCGGCGCTGATGCCGATCCATCCCGCGGGCCGCGAGCAGCCGCACCGCGCCCGTGATGCCGAGCGGCAGCTTCGTGCCCGGCAGCTGGTGGGGCAGCCGGCGGGGCCCGGTGTGGCCCGGGGGAGGGCGCGGGTGGTAACGGCGCCGGTCGATCTCAAGGGGTTCGAGGCGGGGGAGATCCTGGTTTGCGACGCGGTGGACCCCAACATGACCTTCGTGGTGCCGCTGGCCGCAGGCGTGGTGGAGCGCCGGGGGGGCATGCTGATCCACGGCGCCATCATCGCCCGGGAATACGGCCTGCCCTGCGTCACCGGCGTGCCGGAGGTGCTGCAGTTCGTCCGCACCGGGGATCAGCTGACCGTGGACGGCTATCTGGGAATCGTGATCATCAGCGCGGCCGGAGCCTGAACGGGGGCGTCCGGCTGCCGGGGCTGTCGTCCGCCGACGGCCGCCGGGAGAATATCGTCGTCAGCCGACGGCAGTGAGGAGACTAGCATGGAAGAGAAGATCAGAGTCGGCATCAGTTCCTGCCTGCTGGGCAACAATGTGCGCTGGAACGCGGGGCACCAGCGCGACCGTTATCTCGTGGAGACCCTGGGCCAGTTCGTGGAATGGGTGCCGGTCTGCCCGGAGGTGGAGATCGGGCTGGGGATCCCGCGGGAGACCCTGCGCCTGGTGGGCGATCCCACCGCCCCCCGCCTGGTCACCACCAAGACCGGCGTCGACCACACCGACGCCATGCAGCAATGGGCGAAAGAACGCCTGGATGCCCTGGCCGAGGAGGATCTCTGCGGCTTTGTCTTCAAATGCGACTCCCCCAGCAGCGGCATGGTGCGGGTCAAGGTCTACAATGCCAAAGGGCACCCCGAAAAGAAGGGCGTCGGCATTTTTGCCCGGGCGTTCATGGACCGTTTTCCGCTAATCCCCGTGGAGGACGACGGACGGCTGCACAACCCCGCCATCCGGGAGAATTTCATCGAGCAGATCTTCACCCTCAAGCGCTGGCGGGAGGCCCGCGGCGGCCGCACCTGTGTCGGCGACGTGGTGGACTTTCATACCCGCAACAAACTGCTCCTCATGGCCCATAGCCCCAAACACCTCACGGCCATGGGGCGGCTGGTGGCCGGTGCCAAGAAAATGCCCTGCCAGGAGCTTCTGGGGGCATACGAAGCCGCCCTTCTGGACGCCCTGCGCCTGAAGACCACCAACCGCAAGAACGCCAACGTGCTCCAGCACATGCTGGGCTTTTTCAAAAAAGACCTGTCCGCCGACGAAAAACAGGAGCTGCTCGAGGTGATCGACCGCTACCGCCGGCAGATGCTGCCCCTGGTAGTGCCGCTGACCCTTTTCCGCCATTTCGTGCGCAAGCACCGGCAGCCCTACCTGTTGCAGCAGACCTATCTCAACCCGCACCCCGTGGAGTTGCAGCTGCACAACCATGTCTAAAAGGACCTCCGCATGGAAGACAAACCGATTCTGGTCACCGGCGGCACCGGCTACGTGGGCGGGCGCCTGATCCCCCGCCTCCTGACGGCCGGCTATCGCGTGCGGGCCATGGCCCGATCCCCCGAGCGCCTTTACTGTCGGCCCTGGGGACGCCACCCTTCGCTGGAGGTGG
>CAYMQN010000051.1:1628-6618 GCA_964392545.1 uncultured Desulfobacteraceae bacterium | reverse complement strand
TCCCCCGAGCGCCTTTACTGTCGGCCCTGGGGACGCCACCCTTCGCTGGAGGTGGCGCCCGGCGACGCCCTGGACCGGCAGGCCTTTGTCGATGCCGCCCGCGGCTGTGGGACGGCCTATTACCTGATTCATTCCATGAATGCCCAGAAAGGCAAGTTTGCCCAGGCGGACCGCACCGCCGCCGAAAACATGGTGGCCGCGGCCTCGGTCAACCGGCTGGCGCGCATCGTCTATCTCGGCGGTCTGGGGGAAAAGCGGCACGAAGCCCTGAGCCGGCATCTCAAGTCCCGCCACGAGGTGGAAACGATCCTCCAGGCCGGGCCGGTGCCGGTCACCAACCTGCGGGCGGCCATGATTCTCGGTTCGGGCAGCGCCTCCTTCGAAATGCTGCGCTATCTCGTGGACCGCCTGCCGGTCATGATCACCCCGCGCTGGGTGCGCACGCCCTGCCAGCCCATCTCCATTCGCAATGTGCTGGACTACCTGGTCGGCTGCCTGGAAGCGCCGGCCACCATCGGCGAGACCCTCGATATCGGGGGGCCCGACGTGGTGACCTATCGCGACCTGATCGACATCTACGCCGAGGAGGCCGGGCTCCGCAAGCGGCTCATCATCCCGGTGCCGGTGCTGACCCCCTGGCTGAGCGCCAAATGGGTCCATCTGGTGACCCCGGTGCCGGCCGCCATCGCCCAACCCCTGGCCGAGGGGCTGAGCATCCCGGTGGTCTGCAGCGACAACCGCATCCGGGAAATGATTCCGGTGACCGTGGTCGGCAGCCGGGAGACGATTCGCAAGGCCCTGGAGCGCGTGCGGCAGGAACAGGTGGACACCTGCTGGTTCGACGGCGGCGGCGTGCTGCCCCCCGAATGGACCACCTGCGGGGATGCCGATTATGCCGGCGGAACGGTGCTGCGCGGCGGCCACCGGATCGTCCTGGCCGCCACGGTGGAGGAGGTCTGGGCGACGATTTGCCGCATCGGCGGGCGCAACGGCTGGTATTTCGCCCAGCCCCTGTGGCGCCTGCGGGGGATGATGGACCGCGCCGTGGGCGGGCCCGGGCTGCGCCGGGGACGGCGCCATCCCACGGAACTGCGGGTGGGCGACGGGCTGGATTTCTGGCGGGTGGTGGCCGTGGAGCCGCCCCGGCGTCTGCTCCTGCTGGCCGAGATGAAGGCCCCCGGGGATGCGCTGCTCGAATTCCGGGTTGCGCCCCAGGGCCCCAACCGGGTAACGCTGGACATGGTGTCCCGCTTCCTGCCCCGCGGCGTGGCCGGGATCGCCTACTGGTACGCGCTTCTGCCGGCCCACCGCTGGTTGTTCGAAGGCATGCTGCGTGCCGTGGCCCGACGTACCGGAAAGCCGGTGCTGGAGGAGGCCCACCGGATTCCCGTGGAGGATGCCGTGGTCTGTCGGCTCTAACTTGCGGCGCCCCGCGTCCTGCAGGGCCCGGCCGCAAGCTGGACGAAATTTTTCGTTTTCGCTATCATATGCTTTCGTAGGTTTTTGCCAAGCCCTCATCCGACCATCCGACCAACAGGAGGACGCCTTGAACGAACGCGCTTTCATAACAACCGCCTTGGTGTGGCTGATGATCGCCGGTGCCGGCTGGTGCCAGGAGGCGCCGGTGAGCGACGCCACCCAGGAATGCCTTGACTGCCACGCTATTTTTCACCCCGGCATCGTGGAGGGCTGGCGCGCGGGCCGCCATGCCGCCATGACCCCCCAGCAGGCCATGGTGGTGGAAGACCCGGCCCGCAAGGTGTCCAGCACCGAGGTCCCCGCCTGGCTCAAGGGGGTCAGCGTGGGCTGCGCCGAGTGCCACACCCTGCGGCCGGAGGCCCATGCCGACACCTTCGAGCACAATGGCTATGACGTGCACGTGGTGGTCAGCCCGGACGACTGCCGCGTCTGCCACGCCACCGAGGCCGACCAGTACACACGCAACATCATGGCCCATGCCTACGGCAACCTGGCCGACAATGCCGTATACCAGCAGCTGCAGCGGTCGATTTTGGGAACCCTCACCCGGAAGGACGGCAAGCTCAAGGTGGCGCCTGAAAACGACCTGACCCGGGCCGACGCCTGCTACTATTGCCATGGCACCGTTCTCAAGGTCACCGAAACGGAACTGCGGGACACGGATGCCGGCGAACTGGAATTCCCGGTCATCGCCGGATGGCCCAACCAGGGAGTGGGACGCATCAACCTCGACGGCAGCAAAGGCGCCTGCACGGCCTGCCACCCCCGACATACCTTTTCCATGGAAATCGCCCGGAAGCCGCATACCTGCAAGGAATGCCACGTTGGCCCGGATGTGCCGGCCTACAAGGTCTACCTGGCCAGCAAGCATGGTAATATCTACACCTCCAAACGCGAAGCATGGGACTTTCAACCGACACCCTGGGTGGTGGGGCGCGATTTTACGGCCCCCACCTGCGCTGTCTGCCACATCAGCCTTCTGGCCGACACGGACGGCAACATCGTCAACGCGCGCACCCACGAGATGAAAGACCGGCTGTCCTGGCGTATTTTCGGTCTGATCTACGCCCATCCGCAGCCCAAATCGCCGGACACCACCGTCATCCGCAACAAGGACGGCCTGCCCCTGCCCACGGATTTCAACGGCGGTGTGGCCGGTGCGTTTCTGCTGTCCCCCGACCAGCAGGATGCCCACACCCGAACCATGCAGGCCACCTGCCTGGCCTGTCACGACAAGGGATGGGTAGAGGGACACTGGCAGCGCTATACCAACACGATCCAGGAGACCAATGCGGCCACGCTGACGCTCACCGACATCATGAGCGAGATCTGGACCCGGGGCTACGCCCGGGGTCCGGGCCAGGGCGCGAGCCCCTTCGACGAGGCGGTCGAACGCAAGTGGAGCGACGCCTGGCTGTTTTACGGCAACACGGTGCGCTTCGCCTCCGCCATGGCCGGAGGCGGGGACTATGGCGTGTTCGCCGACGGCCGCTATCAATTGAAGCAGACCATCATGGAACTGCACGATTGGCTCGAGCAGCACCGGACCTTGGAAGGCCTGGCGGCCAAACCTTAACCTCGACGCGGTTCCACAGAGGGCCGCCCCGGACGAAGGATAGCCTATGGCACTTGTCGATGCCCGCCTGAGCCGGCTCAACGACCGCGAGGAGCGCAAGGGGCGCTATGTGCTCTATTGGATGCAGCAGTCCCAGCGCACCGAATACAACGATGCCCTGAATGTGGCCATCCGTGAGGCCAATCGGCTCGACCTGCCCCTGGTGACGGTGTTCGGGCTGACGGACGCCTACCCGGATGCCAACCTGCGCCATTTCCATTTCATGTTGGAGGGCCTGCAGGAGGTGGAGCAGTCTCTGGGGCGGCGGGGCATCGGCCTGGTGGTGCGGCTGGGGAACCCGCCGGAAGTGGCCCTCAACCTGGGGCACGACGCCGCCCTGATCGTGTGCGACATGGGTTACACCCGCCACCAGCGGGAATGGCGCGACAAAGTCGCCCGGGAGGCGGACTGCCGGGTGCTGCAGGTGGAATGCGACGCCGTGGTGCCGGTGGCGCTGGTGTCGGACAAGGCCGAGTATGCCGCCCGCACGATCCGGCCCCGGATCGCCCGGCATCAGGAGCGCTTCCTGGTCCTGCCGCGGTCCCCCGCACTCAAGCAGCGGGTGCCGGATCCGGAAATTCCGGGACTGTCCCTGGAGGATATGGCGGATGTCCTGAGCCGCCTCGATATCGACCGCAGCGTGGCGCCGGTCACGCCCTTTTTCAAGGGCGGCACCCGGGAGGCCAAGAAGCGTCTGCGACGATTCATTTCGGACAGGCTCGCCCGCTACGACGACCATCGCAACCAGCCCCAGACCGACGATGTCTCCCACATGAGCCCCTATTTGCACTTCGGGCAGATTTCGCCGGTCTATCTGGCCCTCAAGATCAAGGAAGCCCGGGAAGGTCAGGGAATCGACCGGGCCGCCTATCTCGAGGAGCTGATCGTACGCCGCGAGCTGGCCATCAATTTTGTCTGGTACACCCCCGACTACGACCGCTACGCCGCCTTGCCCGAATGGGCCCGCAAGACCCTGGCCGAACACGCGCCGGACCCCCGGCCCCGCTGCTACGACCGTGAGACCCTGGAGGCCGCGGAAACCCCCGACCCCTATTGGAATGCCGCCATGCGGGAGATGCGCACCACGGGCTTCATGCACAACTACATGCGCATGTACTGGGGCAAGAAGATCCTTCAATGGTCGGCCACGCCGGAGGAGGCCTTCGTCACGGCGCTGTCCCTCAACAACAAATACTTTCTCGACGGGCGGGACCCCAACTCCTACGCCGGTGTGGCCTGGGTCTTCGGCCGGCACGACCGGGGCTGGCCCGAACGTCCCATTTTCGGCAAGATCCGCTATATGGCCGCCGCCGGTCTGGAGCGCAAGTGCGACATCCAGGCGTATGTGAAGAAAATCGCGGCGCGGGAGCGGGCGGCGACCTTTTCAAATACCGCGTTTAGGCAAGGACACCCAAAAGACGCATGACCGCACCGGAAGATAACAACACGCCCCTCCAGCAGGCCGCGGCGGATCTGTTCCATTTCGCCATCGAGCGCGAGGACACCAAATGGCTCATGGTGCGTCTGCCCGCCGAGGCGCAGATCAAACCCGCCACGGTGGAATACGAATTGCAGATTTTGAAAATCATCAGCGTGGGCTGGAGCATCGCCTACTTCCTCGAAGAATGGCCGCAGAAAGAACGGGTGGAGACCGCTTTCTGGGAGGCGATGCGGGAATTTTCCCAGGGGCTGTCCACCACCACGGAGCTGATGATCGGAGAAGGTATCGACTATTTCCAGACCCTCAAGGACCGGCTCGATCGCTATCTGGCGGCCCTGCGCCGCATGCCGGAGGCCGCCAATGCCGCGGAAGTGATCGGGCCGGAATTCGCACGGGCCTGCGGCAACCGGGACGACCTGTTCACCGCCTTCACGGGCAGCCGCATGTTCAGCGAG
>CAYMQN010000051.1:0-1528 GCA_964392545.1 uncultured Desulfobacteraceae bacterium | reverse complement strand
CTGGACGCCGCGCCAAAGATGATTACCATGCTCCTGGGTTTTGCCGGCCCTTTTAAGATTGGAGCACGATCATGTTTGGAATCAACGACGACAGTTTGGCCAGTATCGAATTCCGCCTCAGGTGGGAGAAGAACGGTATCCGTCACACCGATGCCGTCCATGCCGAGCGGGTCAACTTCTGGCGGGATCTTTTCCCCGCATCCATGCGCCGGGATCTCATGGGATCCTTCCCCGGCGACAGGGTTTCCCAGACGTTTGCGGCCGGAGAGCTGGTGCCGCTTCCCGATGAACGTCGCCGCCAGGCGGTCCCCCATCGACGCGTCCAGGGGCATCTGACCGACGGTTCCCCCATCGTTCCCCGCTACGGGAGATTTTATCCCCGGGGCATTCTGCGCGGCGTTGCCGGAATTTTTCCGGAGAATATCCAGCCCTTTCGTTGCACGGACACGGATACCACCGGTATCCAGGCGGACTTCAACCATCCCCTGGCAGGACGCGATCTCCGGATCGAAGCGCGGGTCCTGGATGTGCGTGAGAAATTCGAGGAGCACGGCGGCACGACCTATGATTGGGTCGAACAGACCCTTACCGGACCGGGCATGCAGGCGCGCTGCAATGGTGGCGCTACCCGATTTTTCGACGGTCCGGCCCTCGAACGCGACGATGACGGCGACGATGGACGTTTTTACGAGGCCCCCCGCCTTGTGCCGCACATCGACGCCCGGGCGACGGCCACCATCCAGGACCTCTACGGCCGCCTGATTGCCCCCGGCAGCCGTATCCTGGATCTCATGAGCAGTTGGACCTCCCACCTGCCGCCGGACCTGGTGACGGACACGGTCACCGGGCTGGGGATGAATGCCGAAGAACTAGGCCGCAATGAACGTCTGCGTGTCTTCGACCTTCACGACCTCAACCACAGGCCGCGTCTGCCCTATCCGGACGACGCCTTCGACGCCGTGATCTGTACGGTGTCGGTGGAGTATCTCACCCGGCCCCAGGCGGTGTTTGACGACGTGGCCCGGGTTCTGGCCCCGGGCGGACTGTTCGCGGTAACCTTCTCGGACCGCTGGTTTCCCACCAAGGCCATTCGGGTCTGGAAGGAGCTGCATCCTTTCGAACGCATGGGGCTGGTGCTCGAACTTTTTCATCAGACGGAGCGTTTTTCCGCCCTGGAGACCTTTTCGAGCCAGGGCTGGCCGCGACCCGATGACGACAAATACGCGGATCAATTGGCCTATTCCGACCCGGTCTTCGCGGTCTGGGGCCGGCGCTTGCCGGAAGCCTGACCCATTCCAGCGTGGACAGGCGGCGTCCAGGGACGCACGCATCGCGTATTGAGGTGCATTCGAGCGTTTCGGCCCTTGACGTCGATGGCCTATCCGGGCGCTCTGCAGTTGGTCTCGGAGCTTTGCGCTTTGCCTTGACTTGCAATTTGCCGCGCCGGCCTTTAATCTAAGCGCTTCCGACGGGGTTGCATTTCACCGACAGCGCAGGGAGATGGCTTGGATGGAGCGTTTGGCGCGGC
>CAYMQN010000050.1:0-18699 GCA_964392545.1 uncultured Desulfobacteraceae bacterium | reverse complement strand
ATCCGCGGGAGTGACGGCCTACGTAATTTTTGCACTTCCATCAGGTTTACGATCATCTCGAAGTTCATCGTCGGTTGGCATTTGTATGTACATCCGTGAAAATCTGCGTCCATCTCGCGTTCATCTGCGTCCCATTCTATTTTTAGGCAGTTACACGAAGCGTTGACCCTTCGCAGTGGAAATCTGTGCCCGCGCGTGAAAATCTGTGTCATCCGTGTGAATCAGTGGCTAAATGGGGATAGATTTAGGGTTCCAACGATTCCGCGAAAGAACGGTTTTTGAAGGTAACCTATTGACAAAAGACCGTTTTCAATCAAAATACAACAATGTTCCGCCTACAGTCCATCCGCAGCAACCTGATGGCGATCGTCCTGCTGGCGATCATGCCGGCCCTGGCGATCATCCTCTATTCCGGCCTGGAAGAGCGGGGGCGCTCCATTGAAGAGGCCCGGCAGAATGTTTTGCTTCTGACCCATTCCATGGCGGAATCCCAGCAGGAATTCAGCCGCTCCGTCCGCCAGGTGCTGACCACCCTGGCGTTCCTGCCGCAGGTTCGGGAAATGGATCTGGACCAGTGCGAGGCCATTTTCAGAGGGATGCTCGAACAGCACCCCACCTACCTCAACATCGCCCTGACGGACCCGAGCGGTCAGGTGGTGGCCGCCGGTCAGCCGCTGAGGCTCACCGACCTCTCCGATCGCAAACACATCCGTGGCGCCATCGAAAAGAAAGGATTTGCGGTGGGGGAGTACATCCTGTCGCGTACGGGCGCGGGGACCCCGGCCTTTGCATTCGCCTATCCGGTGCTGGATGCCCGGAAGCGCGTCACAGGTGTCCTGACAGCCGCCATCCGGTTGGCCAAATACGCGGAGTTTCACGATGTTTCCAATCTCCCGGACAAGTCCTTCATTGCCGTGACCGATCACCAGGGGCTGCGTCTTTTTTACTACCCCTCAAATGACGAAACCAACCCCATCGGTGGACCCATCAAGAAAACATCCTGGGAAAGGGCCCAACGCGCCACCCAACCGGGAATTTTTTCGGGCCGCGGTTCCGACGGGGTGCAGCGCATCTTCGCGTTCGAGCCGGTGCGCTTCCTGCCCGACGAGCAGCCTTACCTGTATGTCTGGACCGGTATTCCAGAAGCCTATGTCCTGGCACCCGCCAATGTCAGCCTGATACGCAACCTGCTGTTCCTGGTGGCCGTGGCCGTGTTGGCCCTTTTTATCGCACGGTTCATCGGCAAGAAATCCTTGGTGCATCCCATCGAAAGCCTGGTTGAATTGTCCCGCAAATTTGCCCGGGGAGACCTCAAGGCCCGCAGCACGCTGACGTCGGCGCCCGACGAGTTCCTGACCCTGACCAGGGCGTTTCACGATATGGCCGATACCCTGGCCCGGAACCGGAAGACCTTGTTGGAGAGCGAAGAGCGGTTCAGGCGTCTTTTCGAGTACGCTCCCGAAGCCTATTATCTGACGGATATCGACGGCGCCTTCGTGGACGGCAACAAGAAGTCCGAAGATCTGCTCGGGTATCGGCGTGGGGAGTTGGTCGGCAAGAACTTCGTCGAAGTCGGCATCATGCCGGAAGACGAAGTGCCCAAAGCGCTCCAGCGATTGATGGAAAACATAAACGGGCAGCAGACCGGGCCCGACGAGTTCACCTTGATCCGAAAAGACGGTGACCAGGTCATCGTGGAGGTGGTGACGATCCCGATCGAGATCGGCGACGTGCATATGGTGCTCGGCATCGCCCGGGACATCACCGAGCGCAAGGCGGCGGCCGAAGCCCTGCGGGAAAGCGAGGAGAAGCTGGCCCGCTCCAAAAAAATGGAATCTTTAGGACTTCTGGCCGGCGGTGTGGCCCACGACCTCAACAATGTCCTCTCCGGTATCGTGAGTTATCCCGAACTGCTTCTGCTCGATCTGCCCGAGGACAGCCGCCTGCGCAAACCCATCGAGACCATCCAGAACTCCGGCCAGCGGGCCGTGGATATCGTACAGGACCTTTTGACCGTGGCCCGGGGGGTCGCCATTCCCCGGCAGCCCCTGAGCATCAACGATCTGATCGAAAGCTACCTGCGATCCCCGGAATTCCAGCAGATCCGGCAGCACTATCCGTCCGTCACCCTCAAGACCGCGCTGGCGGACGATCTGTTCAGCGTAAACGGCTCGCCGGTCCACATCGGCAAGGTGGTGATGAACCTCGTGTCCAATGCCGCCGAGGCCATCGATGGCCGCGGTCAGGTGACCATGACGACCGTAAACCGCTATCTGGACCGCCCGCTGCGGGGATACGACGATGTGGCGGTGGGCGAATACGTGGTGCTCGCCGTTTCGGACGACGGCCCGGGCATCTCCGCGGAGGATCTCAAGCGGATCTTCGAGCCGTTCTATACCAAGAAGGTCATGGGCCGCAGTGGCACCGGTTTGGGGCTGGCCGTGGTCTGGAACATCATGCTGGACCACAAAGGCTACATCGACGTTCTGACGGGTGAAAAGGGCACCACCTTCGAACTGTATTTCCCCGCCAGCCGTGAGGCCATGCCGGTCAAGGACCTCGCCGTCACAGCGGAAAGCTTCAAGGGCCGGGGGGAAACCATTCTGGTGGTCGACGACGAGGCCAACCAGCGGGACATCTCCTGCCGGATGCTGGAGGTGCTCGGCTACCGGCCGCATGCGGTGGACAGCGGCGAAGCGGCCGTGGACTACCTGAAGACGCACGCGGCGGACCTGGTGCTGCTCGACATGATCATGGACCCCGGCCTCAACGGTTGCGATACCTACCGCGAGATCGTCCGCATCCAACCCAACCAGAAGGCCGTCATCGTCAGCGGGTTCGCCGAAACCGAGGCTGTGCTGGAAGCCCAGCGCCTCGGTGCCGGTCCCTACCTCAAAAAACCGGTCACGCTGGAGAGGCTGGGCCGGGCGGTGAAAAAGGAGCTGGAAAGGTAGCGGTGTGTTGCACGGCGCTTCCGTGGGTTTGGATGCTTCGCTTCCAGGGGTCGGAGGCTTCGCCTCCTAGGGGTCGGCGTTGACGCGCCTGTTGGTTGCGGTGCTGCGCACCGTGTGGGTAGGACCGTTCACGTGGCCGTGGAGGGTAACAACCAACGCCCCGCCTAGCCGGGCAACCTGCATCCCGCCCCGGTGGTCAAGTTGACAGGTTTGCCTGCGACCGATAAACAGGGCATCGTAACGTAAATCCCATCATCCAAGAAGGATAGCTATAATGCCCGTCGATCAACCCACGCCTCCCGACTGGCTGCCGGCTGTGTTGAACAGCGCCTGGGCGTTTCTGGCAAACTACCCCATCGCGCTCTCGTTCATCATCGTTGTCCTGGGGCTGAGCCTGGCGTTTGCGGCCCACCGCTTCATCCGTTTCTGGGGGCACAAGATCACCGCCCGCACCACCACCGAAGCCGATGAAAATCTGCTCACCATTGTGGCCCGGGTGGCGGTGCTGGCCGTGGGCTATCTGGCCCTGGTGCTGGCCGTGCAGGTGCTCGGGTTGAGCGCCACCGTCGAAAGTGTGATCATCCGGATTCTGTTGAGCATTCTGATCCTGCAGCTCATTCGGGCCGCGATCCAGGCCAGCAATGTGGGGCTGGAGATCATGGGGCGGCTGCGCGACCGTTTCCCCATCGTGGAGGAGCGCACCATCCCGCTCTTCGACCTGGCGCTGACGGTGATCATCCTGGCCATCGGGGCCTATGCCCTGCTCCAGGTCTGGAACATCGACCCCGCGGCCTGGCTGGCCTCGGCCGGGGTGATCGGTATTGCCGTGGGCTTCGCGGCCAAGGACACCCTGGCCAATCTCTTCGCCGGTTTCTTCATCATTGCCGACGCTCCCTATACCATCGGCGACTATATCGTCCTGGGCACCGGCGAGCGTGGCTACGTGGTCCAGGTGGGCATCCGTTCCACCCGGCTGCGCACCCGGGACGACGTGGAAATCGTCATCCCCAACTCCGAGATGGCCAACACCAAGATCATCAACGAATCCGGCGGGATACGGGACCGCTACCGGCTGCGCGTCAAGGTGGGCGTGGCCTACGGCAGCGACCTGGACCAGGTCTGCGCCCTTCTGGACCAGACGGCCCAGGCCCACCCGGATGTCGCCCGGGAGCCCCGGGCGCGGGTGCGCAACCGCGGCTTCGGCGATTCCAGCGTGGACTTCGAGCTGCTTTGCTGGATCAAGGATCCGGCCGACCGGGGGCGCGTCAGTCACGATCTCTATATGGAGGTCTACAAACGCTTCGACCGCGAGGGCATCAACATCCCGTTCCCCCAGCGGGATCTCTGGGTCAAGGAAATGCCCGGAAGCCTCAAGGAAAGCACAAGCTGAACGATCGCCGCATCGGTTAAGGGCAATCCCCCACACGCTTGCCGGTAATTTGGGTGGTCATGGTCATGTTGCCCGCCTGGGGGCCCATCACGGTTTCGATCGTCCCCTCGAAGCGGTCGCCGTCGTAGGTCATTTCTCCCGTGCTGGTCATCTGCTGACCCTGCTGGTTGCATTCCATGGTCCAGCGCACCGTGTTGCCGTCGGTGGTCATGTCGAGGATTTCGCAATTGCCGCCATCGGCGGATTTGGCGGGAACCGGGTCCTCCCGGGTGAGGCATTGGGTGATCGTGCTCGGCGGCATCGCCATCCCCTGCATTTCAACCCGGGAGGTCATTTCGTAGAGTCCATTTTCAAGATCCAGTGCCGCGGCAGGCGCCGCCAGGAAAAACATGCCGAGAACCGCAATGATGGCAAGCTTGTGTTTCCGCATGATGTCGAGCTCCTTTCTTCGATCCGCTGGTGGTTGGTGCAAAAAATCCTGGAAGAGATGACGCCCTCTCTACAACCAACACGCCGTCCGGTCAATAAGGATGGGTTGTCTATATCGGTGCTCACCTTCGTTCATCCGTGTCCCGCTTCGTTTTCCTCCCGGGCGGGAGAAAAACCGGCCGTCAGGGCTGCGCCGGTTTGATGAGCAGGGCCAGGAGGAAGCTGATGGCTGCGAGGGCGATCAGGGCAATGAAGATGGGCTGGTAGCTGCGGGTCAGATCGAAGACCAGGCCCGCCAGCACCGGGCCGGTGGCCCCGCCCACGGTGCCGCCGCAGACCACGATGCCGAAGAGCGCCCCGTGGGCCCGAATGCCGAACAACTCGGCCACGATGGGCGAGATCACGGTGAAGATGCCGCCGTGGGCGATGCCGTAGACCACGGCAAAGGCGTAGAGCATCCACACGTCCCGGGCCACCTGCAGCCAGATGAAGCTCGCAATGAGGATCGCGAGGCAGATCTGCATGCATTTGCGCGAGCCGATCCGGTCGATGGCAAACCCCACGGACAAGCGGCCGAGCATGCTGACCCCGCCGATGGTGGCGAGGAGGCCCGCGGCCTGGAGGGTGGCGCTGCCGAGGTCGGAGGCGTGCGGCACGATGTGCACCAGGATCACGAACATGCTGGCCACGGCCAGGAGGTTGAGCGTGCAGAGCATCCAGAACGACCCGCTGCGCAGCGCTTCCGCAAAGGCCAGACCGCTTTCGGCGCCGGTTGGGCTGGCCTCGCCGGGGGCGGCCCCACCGTCGGGCACCTGCCCCATCTGGGCCGGGTCCCGGCGCAGGAGCTGCCCCGCGCCCACCAGGAAGAGCAATACGATCAGACCGATGACAGCGTAGGCGCTGCGCCAGCCGAGGCGGGTGATGCATAGGCCGGCCAGCAAGGGCATGACCAACTGGCCGGCACCGGTGCCCACCTTGACCAGGCCGGTCATGACGCCGCGCCGTGCCGCAAACCAGCGGCTGGTGGTGGACAAGGCGATCACGTCGACACCGCTCAAACCGATGCCCACCACCAGGCCGAAATAAAGATAGAGTTGCCAGACCGCGCTCAGGTGGTAGAGCAGGAGATAACCGCACCCCATGAAAACGCCGGTCACGGTCATGATGATCCGCGGTGCGAAACGGTCGTTCAGGGTTCCGGCCAGGATGCCCAGGAACCCCATGAGGAGAAAGGCCGTGGACGAGGCCCCGGAGATGGTGGTCCGCGACCAGCCGAACGTGTCCAGCAGGGACGGAAAAAAGACGCCATAGGCGATGTAGCTGCCGATGCCGACCCCCTGAATGACAAAACAGGCCGCGACGATGGTGTAGCCGTAAAAGCGTTGGGGTTTGTCCGGTGCGTTCATGGCGCCCTCTTTTAGCCGGCCCGCGCGGATCGGACACCCAGGGCCTCTTGAAAAAGGAAGACCATTTCGGGTATATGTTTGCGGGCCTCACGGGCCGGATCCTGCAGCGCTCAGGTGCACGGGCCCGAGGCATACTCCGGAAGCGACCGGTCCGCATGCAAGGCGGCGGACGCGCAACCGGGCCCCGACGAAGGGAGACCGCCTGAGTGGCTAAGAAATTCGATCGCCTCAAATACGCGGAACTGCTCAAGGCCGAGCGCCACGACGATGCCATTGCCTATGTGGACCGGTTCCGCAAGAAAGACCCGGAGGATCCCACCCTGAAGCGCCGGGCGGCCCTGGCCCGCGGCGGCAAAGGGGAATTCATTCTGCAGGGCTGCGACCGGTCCGGGCATCCGCCGACGCCGGAACAGATCGACACCATGCGTGCGCTGTTCAAGGAGGCCATCGCCCTCGACCCTTACCTGGCCGACCCCTACTGGGACCTGGCCGTGATCTGCATGCGTTTCCTGGACGATGCCGGCCAAGCCGCCTACTACCTCGCCGATGCCAAGCGGCTGAACTACAAGCACCCCCTGATGAAACGCCTCGGGGCGATGATCAAGGAAGCGCAGGAGAGACCGGAGTGAAATTGCAGGAAACAGGGAACGGGACACGGATGGACGCCGATGAACACGGATTGTGATCCATCGCCGCACCTCGGGAATAGGGAAGCGCCGCTCCCGGACACGGATCTCTCCGGCCGGGCGGCTGATCGATTCGGACACTTGAAACGGCTTCAGGCCACGGGAACCATCGAGACATGAGGGCCGACATCAGCATCGACGAAGACCAGAAACTCATTCGGCGCACCGTCACCGGGCAACTGACCCCGGAACGTTCGTTGCGGATCATCTATGAAATGGCCACGATGACCCCCCGGCTACCGGATGAGGTCATCGCTGGCGCATGCCCCTGCCGCCCTGCGGACAACCGGCAGGGCGCAGGGGCGGCACCGCATAGGCCTTGATCCTTGGCCGGCTAGAGTCCCTTTTCCTTGATCCACTCCTCCGCGACGGTGGTTTCCGGCCGGTGCTCCACATCCACCGCCTTGTTCATTTCCTGCATGTCACTCGTGCTGAGATTTTTGGCCAACGGTTCGAGGATGGCCTCGATTTCAGGATAGGTTTCCAACACTTCCTGGCGGACCACCGGAGCGGGATTGTAGACCGGGAAGAATTGCTTGTCGTCTTCCAGATTCACAAAGCCGAAGGCGGCAATCCGGCCGTCCGTGGCAAACCCCATGCTCACGTCCACCTGGTCGTCTTTCAGGGCCTGGTAGGCCAGCCCGTCCGACATTTTCTTGATGTTGTCGAGAGGGAACTTCATGTCGTAGACCTGGGACAGTTTCTTGAACCCGTCCGGCCGGTTCCAGAATTCCGTGCCGACGCCCATGATCAGTTCTTCGGGGTGCTTGTCCACGTAGGCCGCAAGATCCGATATGGAGGAGATCCCCAGTTTTTCGGCCTGGGCCTTCTTCATCATCAGGGTATAGGTGTTGTTCAACTTGACCGGATCCAACCACACCAGGTCTTTTTGCGCGTCCTTTTCCTTGACCCAGCTGTATACCCCCTGGGGGTCGCTCATGATCTGGGGGTCATTTTCTTTGTAAAATACGGTGTAGGCCGTCCCCGTGTATTCGTAGTATAAATCGATTTCTCCGGTGAGAACCGCCTTGCGTGCCATGTTCGTGGGCAGGCCGGTCTTCAATTCGACCTGAAACCCGTTTTTCTCCAGAAGAATTTTGGCCAGCTCGGGCAGAAGATACTGCTCGGTAAAATTCTTTCCGCCGACGGTGATGGTCTTCTCCTGGGCCATTCCGGGCATTGCCAGGCTGACGAGACAGACGAAGACGACCAGCGCGCTTGCTCCCTTCAACAGTGTTCTCATTTAAAAACCTCCTTGTGCAGATGGTTAAACAATGCCCCATCCAAAATCGGCTATCTCCGGACGGACACTCGATCGACTATGAAGTTTCTTGTCCCTATTCCGGTCCTATTCCTCGGCCATGCGCAATCCCTTTGAAACCAGCAGCATTCTCAGGATCTCGATCAGAAAGTCGGCCAGCAGGGCCAGCAGGGTCACCGGAAGGGCGCCGGCGATGAGCTTGTCGGTCATCATCATGTTGATCCCGGTGAAAATCCAGTCGCCCATCCCGCCGGCCCCGATGAGATAGGCCAGCGCCGTTGTGCCGATGTTGATGATCAGGGCCACCCTGAATCCGGTCAGGATGACCGTCATGGCCATGGGGATCTCCACCTGCCACAAAACGCCCATGGTGGTCATGCCCATGCCCTTGGCGGCGTCGATGATGGGGGTCGGGACGGCATTGATGCCGGCCAGGGTGTTGCGTGCAATGGGCAGCAGGGAATAGATCGTCAAGGCGAAGATGGCGCTCTTGGCCCCGATGCCCAAAAAGGTCATGACCAGCGCCAGCACGGCCAGGGAAGGGATGGTTTGCCCCAGGCTGACGATATACATGACGACGCCGGTGTAGGATCGAAATTTCGGCCGCGTCAGGACGATGCCCACGGTCAGGCCGATAACCGTGGCAATGGCCATGCTGACCCCCACCAGATAGAGGTGTTGCCAGAGCAGCCGGATCAGTTCGGGATAGGCGTATGGGTCGCTGAACAGGGCAACCGTACCGGTTCGTTGAAGTCCAACGCCGATGGCGATCAGCAGCAGGGCGACGATAACGGCGTAAATTTTTCGCAGTGCGTCGATCATTGGGACAACCTCTTCTGGATCAGGATCCCTGTCGGTGTGAGCATGCGTTCCACCAGGGCCATGCCGGCATCCACCAGGATTGCGAAGACCGAGACCAGGAGCGCACCGGCCAGAATCATTTCCGGGTAGACCCGGTCGATACCGTTCTGGATATAGACCCCCAGCCCTCCGGCGCCGACATAGGCGGCAATCGCCGCGATACCGATGTTCATGACCGCGGCGGTGCGCAGTCCGGCCACGATGACCGGTACGGCGATGGGGATTTCCACCTCCTTGAGCAGCTCCCAGCGGTTCATGCCCATTCCCTTGCCGGCATTTCTTATGGGAGGTGAAACGTTTTTAATGGCCACATAGGTATTGCGGATAATCGGCAGCTGGCTGTACAGGATCAGGGCGATGATGGCCGGCACCTTGCCCAGTCCCTGGCCGATGACGGCCAGAACCGGCATCATCAACCCGAACAGGGCGATCGAAGGGATGGTCATCATGATGTTCGCGCTGTTGATCACCTTCTTGGCCAGCGCTTCATTCTTGGTGATGAGGATTCCCAGGGGCACACCGATGGCCGTCGCGATCAGCAGCGAAACACTGACCATGAAGATGTGCTCCCCGGTCAGAAACAAGACATCCTCATAATTGTTGATGATGAAGTCGAGTGTGTCCATTTTCGTCCTTTACGCCTCGAGGAGATAACTCTGGCGAATCTTGTCCTGAATATCGTCATAGGTAATGGTCCCTTGAAACTTGCGATGCTCGTCCACCACACACAGGGTGCGGAAATCGTGCATGAGCATGTTGGACAGGGCATCCCGGGCGGGAAACCGCTTTCTCAGATGGACGGGGAATTTCTCGGCCACATCCCTCACGGGTCCCTTTTCGTATTTGACGGCTTTTTTGGTGACATACCCGATGGGCTGGTCTTGATCGAGAACCACACAGAACCGCAATTGGTTCTGCTCCATGAAATTCAAGACCTTCTCCGCCGATTCGGAGCCGTTGACGACGTTGCGCGGTTCCGCGTTGTACACCTCTGCGATTTTGACGATGCCGAGAACCTTCAAGGCCCGGTCCGCGCCGACAAAATCCGAGACGTATTTGTTCCTGGGCTGGGTGAGCAGAATCTCGGGCTTTTCATACTGCACGAGCCGCCCGTTCTCGAACAGGGCGATTTTATCCCCCATTTTGATCGCTTCATGAATGTCGTGGGAGACGAAGGCGATCGTCTTCTTGAGCTTTTCCTGGACCTTCAGAAATTCATCCTGGATTTGCTCGCGGTTGATCGGATCGATGGCACCGAACGGCTCGTCCATGAGCACTATTTCCGGGTCTGCCGCCAGGCCCCTGGCCACGCCCACCCGCTGCTGCTGGCCGCCGGAAAGTTCCGCCGGATAGCGGTTGCGGTAGATTGCCGGATCCAAACGGACCATGGTCAGCAGCTCGTCGATGCGCTCCTGCGTTTTTTTCTTGGGCCAGTTGAGCAGTTTCGGGACCACCGCAATGTTTTCGGCGATGGTCTTGTTGGGGAAAAGCCCGATATCCTGAATCACATAGCCCATGTGGCGCCTCAACTGCACGGCGTCCATATCCATGATGTTGCGTCCGTCGACCTCGATGGTGCCGCGGGTGATCGATTCGAGCCGATTGGTCAGGCGCAGGGTCGTGGTCTTGCCGCAGCCGGAGGGGCCCAGAAAGATGACGATTTCCCCCTTTTCGATCGTAAAGCTTACATCGTCGAGGGCCGTCACGGCGTCTTCACCTTCTCCGAAAATCTTGGTCAGATGATCGTAGGTTATCATCGAGATCCTCTCTCGTGGGGCTATGGATGTGGGGCGGACACAAATGAAGAAAAACGAAACCGTTAGCGGCGGAACGGTCCAATACGCAAAGCGATCGAGTGGGGGGGCAAGTTTTGGCCGAGAGGTTCCCGGAATCCGAGGCGTTAAAACTGCTTCAAGGGAAGGTTACGATTCCATCCTCTCCGGCGTGGTGCTGCAGCGCAGGCGCAACGAACGGCCTAATATTGGATGGTTCCACAGCGTAATATTTTGAATGCAAGATATGTCTCTTTTTTACTTATAGAGTTTGGCCTTCGATGTCAAGGTTGGTATGGGTGGCGCGTCGGCTTCGCCTCCTGTGGGTCGGCGCTGACGCGCCTGTGGGTTGCGGTGCCGAGCTCCGCGCGGTATGGTTCGCTGGCGGTGCTGTGCACCGCGTGGGTAGAACGCTTCGCGTCCGAAGAGCGGAACAACCAACGCTCGCGCAGCGAGCATACCCACACCCCGCGCAGCGGAACAACCAACGCTCGCGCAGCGAGCTTGAAAGGGAACCCCATGCAAATGGACGAAATGGTCGACATCATGCCCGCCATCGAGCTTTTCAAGGAACTGGACGGGGCCGAGTGCCGGGTGCTCGCGGCCCATCTCGAGGAGGCCGCCTACGCCCCCAACGAGATGATTTTCGTCCAGAACAATCCCCGCCAAAAGGTCTATGTGATCCTGGACGGCGAAGTGGAGCTCTTCAAATGCACCCCGTTCGGGGAAGAAAAGCGCCTGGCCTATTTCAGCCGCTCCGACACCCTGGGCGAAGGGGCGCTCCTGGACCGTTCCCCCCACAGCACCTCGGCGCGCGCGGTGACCGCCACCCGGATGCTCGTGCTCCACAAGGACGCCTTCCACGGCCTGGTGGACCATCACGGCGCCCTGGTGACCAAGGTCATCTCCCGCATCGCCCGGATCATTTCCCGGCGGATGCGCCTGGCCTCCTTGCGGGTGCTCAATGCCGGCGCCCAGTATCATAGCGGCCGCATGCGCCTGGAGCACGACCTGTTGGGCGAGCGGGAGGTCCCGTGGGAGGTCTACTACGGCATTCAGACCCTGCGCGGGGTGGAAAATTTCACGATGAGCGGCGTCTCGCTTTCCTTCTATCCCCGCCTGATCGAGGCTCTGGCCATGGTCAAGATGGCCGCCGCCCGGGCCAACTGCGACCTCGGCCTGCTCGGGGAGGGGCTGCGCGACGCCATCGAGGCGGCCTGCAGCGAGATCATCAACGGCAAGCTGCACAACCAGTTCGTGATCGACATGATCCAGGGCGGCGCGGGCACCTCCACCAACATGAACGCCAACGAGGTCATCGCCAACCGGGCCCTGGAACTGATGGGATACGAGAAGGGCGACTACGGTCGCTGCCACCCCAACAACCACGTCAACCTGTCCCAGTCCACCAACGACGCCTATCCCACCGCGGTCAAGATCGCCCTGGTGTTGAGCAACGCCAAGCTCGTGGAGGTGTTGCAATCCCTCATCGCCTCGTTCAGCGCCAAGGCGGACGCCTTTCGCGACATCATCAAGATGGGGCGCACCCAGCTCCAGGACGCCGTGCCCATGACCCTGGGGCAGGCCTTCGAAGCCTATGCCGTGACCCTGGGGGAGGAGATCCAGCGCCTGGAGCAGAACGTGCGGCTGTTCCTCGAGGTCAACATGGGGGCCACGGCCATCGGCACCGGCATCAATGCCGACCCGGACTACGCCCCGCGGGTGATCCACCACCTGCGCGACATCACCGGTTTCGAAATCGTGTCGGCCTCCAACCTGGTGGAGGCCACCCAGGACACCGGCGCCTTCGTCATGTATTCCTCCGCGGTCAAGCGCCTGGCCGTCAAGCTGTCGAAAATCTGCAACGACCTGCGCCTGCTCTCCTCGGGGCCCCGCACGGGCCTGAACGAGATCAACCTGCCGCCCATGCAGCCGGGTTCCTCCATCATGCCCGGCAAGGTGAACCCGGTGATCCCCGAGGTGGTCAACCAGATCGCCTTCAAGGTCATCGGCAATGACCTCACGGTCACCATGGCGGCCGAGGCCGGGCAGCTGGAACTCAACGTCATGGAGCCGGTGATCGTGCAGAGCCTCTTCGAATCCATCGAGATGCTCAAAAACGGCATGACCACCCTGAAATACCGCTGCATCGACGGCATCACCGCCAACGCCGAACGCTGCCGGGAACTCGTGGCCCAGAGCATCGGCCTGGTCACGGCCCTGAACCCGGTCCTGGGCTACGAGGTCGCCACCCAGATCGCCAAGGAGGCCCTGGCCACCCACAAGGGCGTCTACGAGCTCATTCTGGAGAAGAACCTGATGAGCGCCGCGGAGTTGGATAGCCTCCTGACGCCGGAAAGCATGATCCGGCCCCGGAAATCCCGCAAAGGTTAGGGGGAGGCGCCGCCGCCTGTGGGTTGGACGCTTCGCGTCCGTGGGTCGGGTGCCTGTGCGCCCTGTGGGTTGGCTGCTGCGGAATAGTATTTGCAGAATATTTGCAGATGGCGGTGTCCGCTTGTAATCGGCTGAAACCTGAAAATGATGTTCACTATTTTGTAAATATCGGCCAAGCTTGGTATGGTTCCCTGGACGGTTGCCTTTCACCGAAAAATGGATTCGACTGGATTATGATCGACCCGCGTTCCTTGTCCAACAGGCTTTTTCCGGCGGTTCTCCTGGTGCTTCTCCTGGCCCTGCCGGGCTGTTCGCACATGCGGGATTTCCTCGCCACATCGCTGCCCTCGCCGGGGCATCCGGCGGATACGCTCGCGGCCAACGACTTCGTGGCGGCCCGGGACGAAGACGTGGTCGGCCGGCTGGCGACGATCCGGCTGCGAAGGGGCGATACCCTGCCGGATATCGGCCGGCACTTCAGCCTGGGCATCAATACGCTTAGCGCCGCCAATCCGGGGACCGACATATGGGTGCCCAGGGCCTGGGAGCGCGTCCTGCTGCCCCTGAGCTTTGTCCTCCCCGACACCCGCCGCCAAGGCATCGTGATCAACCTGGCGGCCATGCGGCTCTTCCATTTCAAACCCAACGGCCGCCTGCTGGCCGTGTCCACCTACCCGGTGGGGGTGGGTACTGAAGAGCGGCCCACCCCCATGGGCAAAATGGTCATAACGCGCAGGAAGCACCGGCCGACCTGGTACGTGCCCGCCTCCATCGCCGCGGACCACCGCAAGAAAGGCGACCCCCTGCCGCCTGCCGTGCCCCCGGGACCGCTCAACCCATTGGGCGAATACGCGCTCTATCTGAGTGAAGCCGGTTATCTGATTCACGGCACGAACAAGCCGGCCAGCATCGGCCTCCGGGCCACCAACGGCTGCATCAGGCTCTATCCCGAAGATATCGAGCGGCTGTACAAGCAAACCCCGGCGCGAACGCCCGTCACCATTGTCAACCAGCCCTACCTCGCGGGCCGGCGGGACGGCATCGTCTACCTGGAAGCGCACACCCCGTTCGAGGAATCGGCCCCCACCGGTTTGAAGAAGCTGTATGCAAAATTGAAACATCTTGAAGGCAAATCAGAACACCCGCTGGATTGGCAAAGGGTCGAGGATGTCGTGGCCGAGGCCCGCGGCTACCCGGTCCCCGTATCCGCCATCGGGCATCTGCGGGAGATGGCGGTCACGGCCACCATCAACCTCCGGCACCCGGGCAAGCTGCATGGCCAACCGGAAATACCGGCCTTCAGAGCGGATGCCTGGTATGTCCTGGCGGCGAGTCTGCGCGACAAGGTCGACGCCCTGCGGCTGGCGGCCATCATGAACCATCAGGGGCCGCCCATTCCGGCGCGGGTGTTGTCGGAGGGGGACCGCCACCGGGTGCTGGCCGGCCCCTTCGAAAACAAGAACGCCGCCCAGGACGCGGCCAAACATTTGAAAATTTACATGGAATTGGACGGCGTCCTGTTCGAGACCTGAACCCGAAGGGGGCGTTCAGGCTCCTGAAAACGAAGAAAAGCATGCTTTTTGCATCCGACAGGAGGGGTTTTTCCCAACAAACGGAACCAAAAGGAGGGATTCCATGATGAAGAAAATGGTTTTGGTGAGTTGCTTGATGCTGGTTCTGGCGATCGCGCTGGGGGGCTGTGCAACCAAGGGCGACCTCGATGCGGTGGAGGCCCGTGAAAAGGCGATCGCCGCCAAAGCGGACCAGGCGGCCATGGATGCCGAAGAGGCCAAGATGTCCGCCGACGAGGCCATCCAGAAGGCGAACGAGGCCATCCAGCGCGCCGAGGAAGCCGAAGCGCGCGCCATCGAGAGGGAGCGCCTCGCAGCGGAGAAGGAACGTCTCGCGGAAGAAAAAGCCAAAGCCGCGGATGACATGTTCCAGCAATCCATGAAAAAGTAGACCGCAGGCAAGGCGCCGGTGCATCGAATCCGGCGCCTTGCTTCACAGGGGAAGTTATTCAAAATTTTGCGATCATCGAGCATGGAATTGCATACGGGGAAAAGGTTTGAAGACGTGGCGGGGGACTTTCGTTTTTTGCTTAGCGGTATCCTGCTGATCTCGCTAGTGTTCGGCGGATGCAGTCTCATCGACGAAGGGTATCGGGCCAGGGCCCTCTCCCGGGAGGCCAATCGGTTTTTCAACCAGGGCGACTACGCGGCCGCCCTGTGCCAATACGCCTCCATCATGGAGAACCATCCGGCGGTGGCGGACCGGGTGCTCTTCGAGATGGGGATCGTCCATGCCTATCCCGACAACGCGCACAAGGATTACCCCAAAGCCCTGGCGTGTTTTGAAAAGCTGCTTCGCGAGTATCCGGAGAGCGCCTACCGGCACGACAGCCGCATGATGATCCTGCAAATCGAGAATGGGATCCTCAAGGATCGCCTCATCGCCGCCCAGCAAGCCGAACTCGACGCGTCCCGGCAGGCGCTGAAAACCAAATCGGAGGCGGTCGCCGAACTGCAGAAAAGGGTGGCAACCCTCGAAGAACAGAATTTTGCCCTTCGGACGGAACCCGCCGACAAGGTTTTGATCGAAAAGCAAGCGCGGCGTTTGACGCTGCTCGCGCGGGGCGAGGCCATCAAAACCTACACCATCGCCCTCGGCGGCAACCCGGTGGGGCCGAAGGAACGGGAGGGCGACAACAAGACCCCGGAGGGCAGCTACATCATCGATGGACGCAACGGCAACAGCGGGTACCACCTGTCGCTCCACATCTCCTATCCCAACGCACAGGACATAGAGCGGGCGCGGGAACTGGGCGTTTCCCCGGGCGGCGACATCATGATCCACGGCATCAAGAACGGTCACGGGAAACTCGGCGCCGCCCATGCCGAACGCGACTGGACCGAAGGGTGCATCGCCGTTTCCAACCCGGAAATGGAGGAGATCTACCGGCTGGTGCCGAATGGGACGGTTGTCGAGATAACGCCTTGAGCCGTAACAGCCGGGACCGGCCCCTGTTCGTATTCGAGAGCACGTTCCGTCACACGCTTGCCGCTCCCCGGGATGATCGTCCGCATTTCGGGGTGCTCGGTGAGTTCTAATCCCTTTGGCGCGCCTCTTCCTCCCGCCTTTGCTCCCACCGTTTGCGGCGTTCCTCCCGCCATTGGCGTTGAATTTCGGTTAGTTGCTGGAACCGCTGGTGTCCGAGAATTTGACGCGATTTGAGCAGGAAATCGAACCGTTCCGCCGCCAGATCGGTGCGGGCGCGCTCCATTTTGCGATTTTGCGCGCGGATGGCGTCCCCATCGATGTTCGGGCGGCTCAGCAGCGCTTCCAATTTGAAGCGCTCCGCCTCCACCCGCCCTTTGATTTCCAGCATGCGGCGGCGCGCCTCGATATACGCATCGTCCAGCTTGTTGATTTCTTCCGCCGAAAGGTTCAGCATCGTGATGATCTCGTCGTTCTGCCACCACCGCCACTTGGAGGCGCCGCGGGCCATTGCCGGCCCCACCATTGCCAGCACCGTGACGAGAACCACCACCATACCGAGTGTTCGTTTGAGCTTCATACGGCCATCCCTTCTTCTGCATGAACTGTGGAAGGCGACCCGGCCAAGGGGTCCTGCCGGTTTTCCCGGCCCGAAGGCGCCGGCTGCTCCAGATCGTGCGCTTCCTCCGGGGAGGGCACCAGCCAATCCATGAACGCGTCCAGGTCCTCGACGGATCGATCGTCCGACAGCGCTGCCAGCTGCCGGTATTTCGCCGGCAGGGCGTCTTCCACCAGCATGTCGATCTCTTCCATCAGGCGATCGTCGTTCACAACATTTTCTACCACCACGGGAGTGGGCGTTGGTGCCATTCGGGTGAAATTGGGCCCCCACAGGGTGACGGCCCAAACCAGGACCCCCAGCACCCCCAGGGCCAAGCCCGGCTTGAAGTACCAACGGCCGACGGGCGCATCGGGCGCCGGAATTTTAAAGGTCCGCCGCGGTTCGGGCGTCATCTGCCGGGCCATCTCCCCCAAGCGGCGATAGCGTTGGGTCGCCGCCTCGGTTTGGCGCCGGCACGGCCGGCAGGATTCCAGGTGTGCCTGGCGGGTGGGGTCGAGATCCGACGGATCGATCATCGCCCGCAGCACTTCATCGTCGCTGAGGTGTCCCTTGGGATCGTAATGCGTCATACCCCCTCCGGGAGGCCGTCCCCTTCACCGGCCATGGCCTTTAACCTGCGCACGGCGCGGTAAAGATGCGCTTGGCTGGTGCGTTCACATTTATTGCGCGTTGCGCTCGTCTCTTTTATTTAGGGACAATCGATCGAAGATCGGTTGGGTTTAATTTTATAGACGGGCGGTCGTTTCGATTGGTCTACAAGACACGGTTGTTTTTGGAAAAATTCGAGGAGGCCGGTTTTAAATCATCATCCCTTCAACCTGTCGAGAGGATCTCATGAACCTATCCCAATTTCCCCGCCGGCGCTACACCGCCGGCCAGACCCCGATCGAATTTCTACCTCGTTTCAGCGAAGCCCTGGGGGGTCCCAAGGTCTACATCAAACGGGACGATCTCCTCGGCCTGACGGCCGGGGGCAACAAGACCCGCAAGCTGGAATTTTTGGTGGCCGACGCCCTGGCCCAGGGGGCCGATACCCTGATCACCTGCGGTGCGGTGCAGTCCAACCACTGCCGGCTTACGCTGGCCGCCGCGGTCAAGGAGGGGCTCAAGTGCCGTCTGGTCCTCGAGGAGCGGGTTCCCGGCAGCTACAACGAGGAGGCTTCGGGCAACAATTTTCTCTTCCAGCTTCTCGGCGTCGAACAGATCGAGGTCGTTCCCGGCGGCAGCGACATGATGGCCGCCATGCAGCAGGTTGCCGAGGCCCTGGACAAAGAAGGCCGCAAGGGGTACGTCATCCCCGGCGGGGGCTCCAACCCCATCGGCGCCACCGGCTACGTGGCCTGCGCCCAGGAGATCCAGGACCAGCTCTTCGAAACGGGGCTGGCCATCGAGCGCCTGTGCGTGGCATCGGGCAGCGCCGGCACCCACGCCGGTCTGGTCACCGGGTTTGTGGGCTGCAACATGAACATCCCCATCGTGGGCGTGGGGGTCAGTCGCGATGCCGGCGACCAGGAGCCCATCGTCCACGACCTGGCCTGCCGGACGGCCGAGCGCCTGGGCGTGCGGCAGGACATTCCGCGCGAGGCCGTGCTCTCGGTCGGCGGCTACTGGCAGCCCAAGTACTCGGTGCCCAACCGCAAGATGGTCGAGGCGGTCAACCTGATGGCCCAGACCGAGGGTATCCTGCTGGATCCGGTCTACACCGGCAAAGCGGTGGCCGGGCTCATCGGCCTCAGCCGCGAGGGCTATTTCAAAAAGGACGAAAGCGTGCTGTTCGTGCACACCGGCGGTTCTCCGGGGCTCTATGCCTACATCCGGCCCTTGCTCGGCCGGGAGGATGTGGCGGACTGAAAAACGCGCCGGATCGGCGGTCATCGGTTGAACGACCGCTGAACGGCCGCCGGGTTTTCCAGGCGGGAGGAGGCCA
>CAYMQN010000049.1:0-18744 GCA_964392545.1 uncultured Desulfobacteraceae bacterium | reverse complement strand
TCGTCATAAAACGTCATCCCGGCGGAAGCCGGGATCTCTCACAATTGCATGCCGTAAGCCCAATGAGATGCCGGCTTCCGCCGGCATGACGGGCAAAAAGGATTACTTCATCGAATGGCGACACAGCTCAAGTGGGCGGGCATCCGGGAGGTTGGGGTTGAAGCGCTGGCAGTGTGCGCTGGATTCCCGGGTCAAGCCCGGGAATGACAGCTCGGGGGTGGGTTTTTTCGGTGTGGTTTTATCCAGCAGCCAGCCCCTCGCCGTAACCAATGACCAATGCCCAAGTAGCCAATGACCGCGATCACTCCAAATAGTCCTCCAAACCGAAGGAGCGGTATATTTCCGCGACCTGCTCCCGCGAGAGATAAGCGTCGTCGAAGTGCGCGAACCGGGGGGCCTTGGAAAGGGCGGCGGTATCGAGGTCGAGGTGGTAGGCGACTTGCGCTGCGTCGAATTGCAAAAGGGGGAAGGGGACCAGGAGGTAATTGCCGTCCTGTTTTGGCTCCCCGTCGCGGTGGATCAGCACCATGCGCACCATGCCGCTTTCGAGGCTCATATAATAGCGTTCCGCGCGGCCTATCCGGGTCTCCTGACGATAAACCGGGATGTTGGTGAGTCGGGCAAGGTCATAGATTTGGCCCTGATAATCGCCATCCGTGCGTTGTCTTCTGCGATCGAGCAGGTTCTCGATACCATAATAGGCGAAAATTTTTCCCGCCCGGGAGGCCCGGATCGTCTCGTGGACGTCGGGGTTGTAAGTAAGGCAGGTAGCCTCGTCCGTGGTTATTTCCCTGATGACGAACAGCTTCGTTTGGCTGTCGAACTGCACCTCGGGCCAGGGAACCGAAAGGATGCAGGCTTTGTCGACAATGCCGAATAAAGCCTGGAACGTCAGCACGCCGAAGGGAACGAGGCCTGTCCCGGGATCGATATACACGGTGGTGATTTCGCCGGTGCGCTCCCTCTCCACGAATTTTACCGACCGATTGAGAAGACGCGTGGTTTGGACCAGATGCGCGGCGTCGTCCCGGCGGTTTTTGCCCTGCCCAGCGGCGACCAACCCCGCCATCAGCAGCAGAAAAAGGGCGGCGACGCTGAGGTGCGTAAGGTTTGCCAAGGCTCTACGGCCTTTGCTTGAAGTTCGGGTCATTGGTGAACACCCGTCATTGGTCAATAATCAGTGATCATTGGGTGCGGCAAAAGCACCCCCGGCCGTCATGCCCGCGCATGCGGGAATCCAGGAAGTTGGGGTTGGAACGATGGCAGCATAAGCTGGATTCCCGGGTCAAGCCCGGGAATGACGATTTATAAGGGCTTTTCTCGTGTTCGCTGTCGTGGTCGTAATCGTAGTCGTGTTTTTCTTCCGCAGAACACCTCCGATTGCGACGACCGTTTCGCTGCGCTCCACTGACCGGGTTTTCTACTCCCCCGCCATTTCCCTGAACTCCTCCTCACCGATGACGGCCACCCCTTCGTCTTCGGCGTCGTCCAGTTTCTGGCCGGGGTCCTCCCCCCGCACGAGGTAGTCGGTGTTGCCGCTGACACTCAAGGTGGCGCGGCCCCCCAGGCGTTCCACCAGCGCTTCGGCCTCGGAACGGGTGTAGTCTTTGAGCCGGCCGGTGAAGACGAAGGTTTTGCCTTCCAGGGGGCCCTCGCCCTCCCCGGAGGGCATGGGCCGCACTTTCACCCCGGACTCGCGAAGCCGCTTGAGCACCGCCTGGTTGTCTTCCTCGCCGAAAAAGCGGCTGACGCTGAGAGCGATCTCGGGGCCCACTTCCGGGATGGACTCCAGGTCTTCGCGGTCGGCGGCCTTGACCTTTTCCAGGGTTTCATATCGGCGGGCCAGAATCTGGGCCATGCGCTGGCCCACGTGGCGGATGCCCAGGGCGTAGAGAAAACGGTCCAGGTGCGGTTCTTTGGCCTCCTGGATGGCCTCGTGCAGCTGGGTGGCGGATTTTTGCGCGAAGCCTTCCAGGGTCAGCAGATCGTCCACGCTCAGCCGGTAGAGGTCGGCGATGTCCTTGACCAGTTCCCGGTCCACCAGCGACCGGGCGGTCTCCTTGCCCAAGCCGCCGATATCGAGGGCCTCCCGGGAAGCGTAGTGCAGGATCCGGCCCACCCGCTGGGGGCGGCAGGCCAGTCCGGCCGGACAGATGTGGTACGCCCCGTCCCGGTAGACGTCGGCGCCGCAGGCCGGGCACTGCTCGGGCATGCGGAAGGGCGCGGCGCGTTTTTTGCCGGGCCGCTTGATGCGTTCCTGCACTTCCGGGATCACGTCGCCGGCCCGCACCACGCGCACGGTATCCCCGGGGCGGACGTCCTTGTCGTGGACTTCGTCGGCATTGTGCAGGGTGGCCCGGCTGACGGTGACGCCGCCCACGTCCACCGGCTGCAGCAGGGCCACGGGCGTCAGAATGCCCGTGCGCCCCACCTGGACGACGATTTTTTCGAGGGTGGTGACCTCCTCGCGGGGCTGGAATTTCCAGGCCAGGGCCCAGCGGGGGCTGCGGTGGCGGGTGCCCATACGCTCTCTCAAATCGAGGCGGTCCAGCTTGATGACGATGCCGTCGATGTCGTAGTCGAGGTCGTCGCGTTTTTCGGCCATCTCCCGGTGATAGGCCTTCACATCCTCGGCGGCGGACACCTTGCGGTTGGCCGGGTCGGTTTTCAAGCCCCACTCCCGCATGGCCTCGAGGGTTTCCCAGTGCGTCTCGAAGGAAACCCCGTCGATTTTGAGAATGTCGTAGAAGATGATGTCCAGCGGCCGATCGGCCACCTTGTGCGGGTCGAGCTGCCGCATGGTGCCGGCCGCGGCGTTGCGGGGATTGGCAAAAGGGCTTTCCCCCTTTTCGATCCGTTCGCGGTTGAGTTCCTGGAAGCCGGCTTTCTGCATGAGCACCTCGCCGCGGACGGAAAGCAATTCGGGCGGTTCATCTTCATCGCGAAGATGCAGGGGCAGGCTGCGGATGGTCCTGAGGTTCTTGGTAATGTCTTCGCCGGTGCGGCCGTTGCCCCGCGTGGCGCCGTGGTCGAAGGCGCCCTCGCGGTAGACGATTTCCACCGAGAAACCGTCCAGCTTGGGTTCCAGGACATAGGTCACACGGTGCTGGTCGGTGCGGCGGCGCACGAAGTCGTGGAACTCGTCGAAGGCTTGCGTCTCGAGAGCCGCGTTGAGGCTCAGCATGGGAGCGGCATGATCGACTTTGGTCAGTTTGTCCACCGGCTCGGCGCCCACCCGCTGAGTGGGCGAGTTGGGCGAGCGCAGCTTGGGGAAGGCGTCTTCCAGATCCTGGAGGCGCTTGAAGAGCTTGTCGTAAAGGGCATCGGAAATGACGGGCTGATTGCGTACGTAGTAGCGATGGTCGTGATAGTCGATTCCCTCCCGGAGCGCCGCCACCTCCTCCTCGGCCTCTCCGCGGTCCATTTTCGCGATGTCCTTGAAGTCCCACCCGTCTTTGGGCTTCTTCTTATAATTCATGCGCTTCTCCCGGGGGGGGCAGCCGGCAGTGGCCGTTGGTCACTGGTCATTGGTTACGGCGAGAGGCTGGGTTCTGGATACTGGATGCTGGATACTGGATAAAACCACACCGAAAAAACCCACTCTGGGCTGTCATTCCCGGGCTTGACCCGGGAATCCAGCCCGGACTGCCGGAATCTCCGCCCCGATTTCCTGTCGGTGCATCTTCGCCAGGTTAATAGGATGCGCCGACGAAGGAAGCGCAGCATGACCGCAACCCCCTATCCGGGTGGTGCGCTTCCTGCGTCCGCACACCCTATGCGCTGGATGCCCGCATGCGCGGCTGTGTCGCAATGCGACGAAATAATCCGTTTTTACCCGTCATGCCGGCGCAAGCCGGCATCTCCTTGGGCTAACGGCATGAAATTGTTTAAGATCCCGGCTTTCGCCGGGATGACGTTAGAACAAATCCCTTTCGTGCAAATTGTGACACAGCCTCATGCGCGGGCATGACGGCCGGGGGCTTTTGACGTTCCCATTGACCACTGACGAATGACGATTGTGATGTCTCCGGTTTCCATGTTTTTATCCAGCATCGAGCATCCAGCATCCTTTGTGCCGCTAGCCAATAGCCGTCCTTACCTTACCACCAGGACCGGGTTGGGGATGGCGTCCACCAGGCTGCAGAGCTTCTCGCCCTCCAGCCGCTTCTTCCCGCAGGGCAGGACGACCGGCCCCTCGCCGCTCAAGCGGACCATCCAGGCCAGCGCCTGGTGACTCGGCTGCAGCAAGGCGCGGATTTCGGGCTCCACGGCGAAGCCGGAGAGCTGCTGCAGGACCTCTTCCCGCAAGGCTTTGGCTTCCTCCCGGTTTTCGGCCACCACGATCACCGTAAGGCGGCGGCTGCCGGCGGTTCCGATGGGAATGGCGATTTCGAGGGCCTTGCGACCGGCCGGGGAGCCGTCGTAGAGCACCATGACGCCGGCGGTCCTGGGCACTTCCCGGGTCAGGATGAACAGCAGCCCCGGCCGTTGGAGCACCATGGCGCGGGAGGTGGAGCCCAGGCGCCGGTGGGCGATCAGCGAGCGGCCCACACGTCCCATGATCATCAGGTCCGCATCGGCCCCGGCGGTCATGACCTCCATGGCCACCGGACCGCGCTTCACCTGAAAGCTCCACGGGATGCCCTCCACCTCGGCGGCCAGCGCCAGGGAACGGCGCATCTGGTCGGCCTGCCGGCGTAGCTGGCGCTCCAGGTCCTGCGGATCGAGCCGGCGCATGGACGGCGAGTGGGCGCCGACTTCGCGCACGAAGGGCAGCCGGGCGACCCGCAAAAGATTGATGTCCTCGACGAAAAGGCCCACCAGTTGTGCGCCGAAGCGGGTGGCCAGATCCACTGCGGCCTGGATGGCGAACCGGCTGGCCGGGGACGCATCCAGGGCCACCAGAATGCGTCGGATCGGTGATTCGGACTCAGGCATCGGCTGCCCCCATGGGTTTGGCATCCGCAGCGCTGAACGCCTTGCGTCGCCGGGCCAGGTCGGCCAGCCGCTCGAATACGCGGCCGTTGACGCTATCGCTCGGATAGCGCCCCTCGGCGTCCGGCTCGCCGGCCGTCTGACCGGTGAGCAGTTCGATGCCCTGGTCGACGGTTTCGACGGGATAGATCGCGAAGTCGCCGTTTTCGACCGCTGCGATCACGTCGGGCCGCAGCATGAGATGCTGGACATTGCTCGCCGGTATGAGCACGCCCTGCCGCCCGGTCAGCCCCCGTTCCCGGCAGGTGTCGAAAAAGCCTTCGATTTTTTCGTTCGCCCCCCCGATGGGCTGAACCATGCCGTGCTGGTTGACCGAGCCGGTGACGGCCAGGTCCTGGCGGACGGGTACTTCGGCGATGGCCGAAAGCAGGGCGTAGAGCTCGGCCGACGAGGCGCTGTCCCCCTCCACACCGCTGTAGGACTGTTCGAACACCAGGCTGGCCGAAAGGGACAGCGGCTGATGCAGGGCGTAGCGGGCTCCCAGGAATCCGGCCAATATCAGAACGCCTTTGGAATGAATGGGGCCCCCCATGGCGACTTCCCGCTCGATGTCGACCACGTCGCCCTTGCCCAGGCGCACCCTGGCCGTGATGCGGCTCGGGCGTCCGAACGCGAAATCCCCCAATTGCATCACCGACAGCCCATTGACCTGTCCTACGCGTTCGCCATCCGTGTCGATCAGAAGGATGTCGCGCCGGATCTGCTCCTGCAGGGATTCGCGCAGCCGGTCGGAACGAAAGACATGGGCCTCCACGGCTTTCTGGACATCCCCGGCCCGCACCGTTGCGTTTCCGTTCTGCCGGGCCCAATAATCGGATTCCAGCAGCAGATCCGTGATCTGCTGCATGTGTACGGAGAGCTTGCGGCTGTCCCCGACCATCCGGGCGCTCTGTTCGATGCAGCGGGCCACGGCATCCTTGGCGAAGGGCATCAGGTTTTCCTTGTGGACGATCCCGGCGATCAGTCGACTGTAGGCCTTCAGGGCGCTTTCATCGCGATCCATGCGATGGGCGAAGTCCACGGCCACTTTGAACAACTCGCCGAATTCGGGATCGTAGTGGCGTATCAAGTAGTACAGCCAGGGGGCGCCCGTCAGAATCACCTTGACCTGGAGCGGCACCGGTTCGGGTTCCAAGGACACCGTGCTGATCAGACTGACCATCTGCATGGGCGATTCGATGCGGATCGCCCCGGCCCGCAGGGTCCGCTTGAGACCTTCCCAGGCAAACGGTTCCTGCAGAATCTTGCGCGCGCTGATAATGAGATAGCCGCCGTTGGCCCGGTGCAAGGAACCGGCCCGGATCATGTTGAAATCGGTTACCAGCGTTCCCATGTGGGTCAGGTGCTCGACCCGGCCCAGCAGATTCTGCAGGGAAGGGTTGTCTTCCACCACCACCGGCCCACCTTGGGTAGCGCTGTGGTCCACCAGCACGTTGACGCGATAGCGCCGTCGGGCCGGCGATTCGTCGCTGGGGGTATGCCCCGGTGCCGTCGGCAGGTTGGGCCCGCCCTGCTGTTCCTGGGGCTGGCCGCCCGCCTGCTGAAACAGCAGGGGGGCGTTGTCGATGATGTCCCTCTCCATGCTTTCCAGGAAGTCGACGATCGTTTCGTCGTCGGCGTGTTTGCGGCGCAATTCCTCGAAAAGCGGTGCCACGGCGTATTGGGTAATCTCCCGCCCCAAGGCCTTTTGCTTTTCGCGGATTTCGCGTTGCCACTGGGGAACTTTCTGGAAGATCTTCTGGGCTTCCTGCTGCAGCTCGCCGGCCTTCTCCTCCATGGCCTTGCGTTCCTCTTCGGGCAGCTTTTCGAGTTCGTCCGGCGGGATGACCTCGCCGTCTTTGACCGGCGCCAGCACCAGGCCGCCGGGTGTGCGCAGCGGTGTCAGGTTGTGCTCTTCCGCCATCTGCTGGAGTTGCTCGAAGGCCTTTTGCTGTTTTTCACGCAGTTCGTGTTCCACGGCCTGGCGGCGGTTCTGGAAATCCTCGCTTTCCAGGGCCGTTTGAAGGGCGTTGCGGGCATCCTCCACGGTATTTTCGATGGTGCGGGCAAACGCCTTGCCGGTGCCGGGCGCCAGCAGAAGGGTGCGGGGCTTGTGCTGCTCATCGAAATTGTTGACGTAGCAGATGTCCCGGGGAACCGGGTCGTCGGCGGATTGCCGCTCCAGATACTTGAGAATCGTGGCCTGCTTGCCGGAACCGGGGTCCCCGAGGGCGAAAAGGTGATAACCGTCGTGGCGCATGCCGACCCCGAATTCCAGCGCTGCCAAAGCCCGTGGTTGACCGATGAAGTCATCCAGGTCGGTCAGGTCATCGGTGGTGTCGAAATCGAATTGATCCGTGGGACAGCGTAGCCTCAGTTGCCGGGGGTCGAGGGGGGTGACCGTCGTCATAGCATACCTCTGCACGTGGGGGCGTGGGGTCTTTGGGAGCAGTGCTCGACCGGGCCGGCGGACGTCGGGGCCGGCCCGGGCGAGGACGATAATGGAGGATCAGCTTTTCAAGGCCGCCTCCAGTTCGATTTGCGTGCCGGCCAGAGCCTTGGAGACCGGGCAGCCCCCTTTGGCCGCCTGGGCCTGCTCCTGAAAGGCGTCGGTACTTATGCCGGGCACCTCGGCCTCGGTCTTGAGACGGATGCGGGTTATGGCAAAGCTGTCGTCGACCTGCTCGAGGGTCACCTCGGCCTCGGTCTCGATCGCCCGGGGCGGATGGCCGGCTTTTTCGAGCAACAGGGAAAGGGCCATCGAGAAGCAGCCGGCATGCGCGGCGCCGATGATTTCTTCCGGATTGGTCCCGGAAGCGCCTTCGAAGCGGCCGGCGGCGTTGTAGTTCACCTCGAAGGCGCCGCTGCCAACCTTCATGACGCCCTGGCCTTTTTTCAATGTTCCTTCCCATCTGGCATGCGCGTTACTCGTCGGCATGGGGTACCTTCCTTTCTTTCCGGGGCGCGGCGTCAGGCGCTGACTTTGCTGTAGACATCGCGATAGCCGGCATAGATGTCATGCACCCGGTGTTTGAGATCCTTGATTTTCGCCGAGTCTTCCGGGTTGGCCCAACGCGGTTCGTGGATGGAGAACAGGGCGTTGGCGATGTCGTCGACGTAATGTTCGGTGGCTTCGCACCATTCGCTGGTGCAGGTGTCGGCCATCTCCGTCGCCTGTTTGATCTCCGATTCCAGGTTCTGCACCGCTTTTTCGAGCCCGTCGAGATAGCTCCGCCAGGCGTCGGCATAGTCTTTTTGGGGGGTGTCTTTGGGCATCGGCATGGAAAGTCTCCTCTCTGTTGTTGGCCTTGAATGCATTTTGGGAAGCATCCTTGGCCCATTTGATTGCAAAAGATGTCGTGGCGACCAGCCGGTTGCCGTCCGCCTCCGGGGAGAAGACCGTCTTCTCCCTTGTGGATTTCAGCTTATCTCATTACCGCCTGTGCGGCGGCCGTGCTATGGGGTGGGGGATGTATCTCGGCCCATGCGAGGCGGTATAGCGGCCCGTTCAAACGGCTGAGGCGATCGGGTTGGGTCTTTCCCTGGGATTCCGCTCCAGCGACGCTCTGAATACCGTCGTGCACCCCCAGGAATACGGCCGATACGGTATTGGGTTGGCGATGGGCCTTGGGTAGGGTTTGCGCCAGTCGAACAGCGGGGAGCGCTCTGCACCGGCTCCCCGATCCTCAAGAACGACGGCCGCCGGGATGCCGGTCCGGCCGGGGCAACATGCGAAAGGAACCACATGGACGGCCAGATGCAGCGCCCCCAGGGGAAGCCGGCCTTCAACTGGAGCACCCTGTTGTGGGTGATGGTCCTATGGATGGCTATCGCCTATTTTTTCCAGGGTTCCTTCGGGGGCGATCCGGTAAAGGCGTTGTCCTATACCGATTTCAAGGCCAAGGTGCGCCAGGGGGCGATTACCGCCATTACCATGAAAGGCAATGAAATCCGAGGGGAGATCACGCCCCCCGAAAAGGGGGGGACGGCATCTGCGAACAGCGGAGAAGAAGCCGGGGCGGACAGCGCCTCATCCGGGCAGGAAGCTGGCGGGGAGGACGAACCCAAACCGATTGCCTTTCGGACGATCAAGCCTGCCGTGCAGGAACCGGGATTCATGGACTTTCTCGAACGCAACGGGGTCGAGATCGATGCCGAGAGCCAGGAGCGCTCCTGGTTCTGGAGTGTCGTGATCGCGGTGCTGCCCTGGGTGCTGATCATCGGCTTTTTCGTCTACGCCAATCGCAAATTTCAGCAGCGCATGGGCGGCGGCCAGGGCGGGGGCGGTCCCTTCGGGTTTGCCAAGTCCAAGGCCAAGCGCTTCAAGCCCACCTCGAGCCAGACCACCTTCGACCATGTGGCGGGTCTGGAGAATGCAAAGAAAGAGCTGCGCGAAGTGGTGGCCTACCTCAAGGATCCCTCGCGCTTTCAGAAGCTCGGCGGCGAACTGCCCAAGGGCTTGTTGCTGGTCGGGCCGCCGGGGGTGGGCAAGACCCTGCTGGCCCAGGCGGCTGCCGGCGAGGCCGACGTGCCGTTCTTCAGCATCAGCGGATCGGAATTCATCGAAATGTTCGTGGGGGTCGGTGCTTCGCGGGTGCGCGACATGTTCGCCAAAGCCAAGAAGGAAGCACCGGCCGTGATCTTCATCGATGAACTGGATTCCATCGGCCGCACCCGGGGCACCGGTCTGGGGGGCGGCCATGACGAGCGGGAGCAGACCCTGAACCAGATTCTGGCGGAAATGGACGGCTTCGAGCCCCACGAATCCGTGGTGGTCCTTTCGGCCACCAACCGTCCGGACGTGCTCGACCCGGCCCTGGTACGCCCCGGACGCTTCGATCGGCGCATTACCCTGAACATGCCGCGCAAGGCCGCCCGGCGCGAAATTCTGGAAACCCATACCCGCGACATGCCGCTGGCCGAGGACGTGGACCTGGGGAACCTGGCCGAGCGCACGGTGGGCTTTTCCGGGGCGGACCTCAAGAACCTGGCCAACGAGGCGGCCCTGATGGCGGCCCGCCGCCAGCGGGAGGAGATCGTCACCGAAGATTTCGAGCAGGCCCGCGACAAGATCATGATGGGCATCGAACGCGACGAGGTCATCACCGACGAAGAAAAGGAGATGATCGCCTATCACGAGTCCGGGCACGCCCTGGTGGCCGAGTTGCTGCCCCATGCCGACCCCTTGCAGAAAGTGAGCATCATTCCCCGGGGCGGCTCTCTGGGCGCCACCGAGCAGATTCCCGAGAAGGAGCGCTACACCATGAAGAAGGCCTATCTCCTGGACCGCATCGCCATCATGCTGGCCGGGCGGGCGGCGGAGAAGATCAAGTATGATGACGTATCCACCGGTGCCGGGGACGATTTGAAAAAGGCGACCCAGCTGGCGCGGCGCATGGTCTGTCAATGGGGCATGAGCGATGCGGTGGGCCCGGTGGTCTACAAGAAGGGCGAACCCCACCCCTTTCTGGGGCGTGAGCTGGCCGAGGACAAAGACTACAGCGAGCATACGGCCCAACTGATCGACGAGGAGATCAAGAAAATCACCCTTGAAATGGAGGAAAGAGCCCGTGAGGCATTGAACGATCATCTGGAAGAGCTGGACGCTCTGGCGACGGCCCTGCTGGAGCATGAAACCCTGTCCCGGGAGGATATCGACGCGATCGTGAAGAAAGCCGACGTGGCCAATTGAAGCCGGCGGCATACCAAAACCCAAGATGGAAAAAGGAAAAGGAGGCAATGATGACAACCATTGGCGAACTTCATCAGACGGCGGACTGGAAATCGGAAAAGCACGTGCCCGTGATCGAATGCCCGGACGCCGTTGCGGCCGACGCGGTGTTCGATGTCAAGGTCTCGCTCGGCAAGGAAGTGGCCCACCCCAACACCACCGAGCACCACATCCGCTGGATCCAGCTCTTCTTCAAGCCCGAGGGGGGCAAATTCGCCTACCAGGTGGGCAACTTCGAGTTTTGCGCCCACGGTGAATCCACCGAAGGGGCGGACAAGGGGCCTGTCTACACCAACCACAGCGCCACGGCCAGCATGAAAGTAAAGGCGGCCGGAACGCTTCTGGCCACGGCTTTCTGCAACATTCACGGCCTGTGGGAAAACAGCAAGTCCCTGTCGCTGAAGTAGACGATACCCATCATTCGGGAGTCCGGCCGCCCCTCCCCGACGAGGGGCGCCGGGCCGGCCCGCGATCGACATTCGCTCTGCCCGAAAGGGCATACAGGAGGCAGACATGCATACGGAGAGGCTAGTGACGGCTATTTTGGCAATTCTTCTGATCGGTGTGTTCGGCACCGGCGTATTTTACGCCCACGCCGAGGACCCCTATGAAATTCACAGCGCCCAGGGCAAGCTCACGGCGGTGAACCTCGATTGGGACACGGTGGTGGTGGAAGTGCCCGTGGGCGGAAAACAGTTGACCGTGGCCGGTGAGCTGGCGGCCGGCGCCAACGTGACCAAAAACAAGCAGCTGGCGGAGCTCAAAGACCTGGTTCTCAACGAAACGGTCAAGGTCACCTGGCGGGTAACGGACAAGGGGCATAACATCCTGGAACTCCACCAGCCCTAGTCCTTCGAACGGGATTTTCCGGAAGCCGCCTCTTCGAAGACAGGACACCCCTGATCTCGAGGACGGGGCGGCTGCTATAGATAGAGGAGACACCCGGTGCAAAGGGGCGGGTGCGGCAGCCGTTTACCACAGGAGCTGCAGTAGCGGATAGCGCTTCCTTCCCAATGCGTACCGATGTGCGACGGGATTGCCTCCGGTGCCGTAATCATGCTCAGGTGGAATTTTTCCTCGTGGATATAGCCCATCAGCGCCGAGGACCGGTAACGCTCGATTAGCCGATGAAAATCCTCCGGCTGCGGCGACAGCCCGTATACGCGTTGGATCATCGCAGGCCTTCTAATGGCAGGGTTGTTCAAAGAGACGTCCATGCGCGATTCCTTTCATGACGGTCCGTGAGAGCGAGCCTTGCGAAGGTATGTGATCTCCTACGACGGTCCGCCCTCTTTCGTCCATCGGTCCATGGCCCTATTTCGGGTCCCCGGCAGATGGTATTTTGATCCGTAAACGCCTTTACCGCGATCATTCAGCGGCCATATCAAACGGAGAGGATGGCATGCGACTGCAGTGGATTCCCTGGAAATATCTAATTCAACGGGCGGCGCGCGCCTATGGCATCATGGATCCCATCACCCTCATGGCGCGCCTGCGCAAATTCTCCCAGCCCTCCGCCGTTCAGGAGCCCATCGAACTGCTGCGGGCCGGCATCGTTTTCCACGCCCGGGGGTTGATCAATACGCGGGTGGTCCAGAACAATCTGGACTGGGTCTGGCCCTACTGGATCGAGCGGCAATACAACCCGGCGGACGTCTCCTTCATTCCGCGCGGCTTTTCGTTCACCCATGTCAATTTGACCCATCGCAACTGGACGGCCGTGGGGCGCCCGGACCTGGCGCTCTATCCCATTGTCGATCCACGGGGCATGCTCACACCTTTTTACGACGGCTGGTCCCTTGATTTCTGGTTGATCCCGCAAGAAGACGCTCCGCTGCTTCCTTCCCGATTGCCGAAGGTCCACCAGGGGTTGCGTCTGGCGCCGGAGCCGGCGGTGGAAACCATTGCCGAAGACCGCCACATGCAGATGCATGCGGTTGTCCGGGTCCCCGCCGATCGGTATGGACCGGAAGTCGCGGTCGATCTCGCCTGGCGCCTGCCCAAGGCCGGCCATCTGGCGGTCTCCGTGCGCCCCTACAACCCGGAGGGCATCCAATTCGTGGAAGCCATTGAAAAGCTTCCCAACGACGGCGGCTTGCGGGTCAACGGCGAGGGCGAGGTCCATTGGGAGGGCGTGCCGGATCGTGTGGTTTTCGCCAATTACCGCAGCGGCGACGTGCTGCACCATCTCGACAGCCCCCGGCAGCGGGAGGGCATCGAATGCCCGGAAGGCATCGCTTCCGCGGCGGCCCTGTTCCCCGCGGCGGAGGACGGTACCGGTCGGCTCAAGCTCACCATTCCGTTGGGGCCGGATCTCGCACGGCAGAAGGTTCCCCCGCCGAAGCGACCCGCCTCCTGGGCGGAAAGCATGGCCCCGGCCGCCCGGCTGCAGATTCCCGACGAGCGCCTCCAGTTCCTGTTCGACGCCGCCCTGGGCACCCTGGTCCTGCTGTCGGCCGGCGAGGTCGTGCCCGGGCCTTATACTTACCGGCGCTTCTGGTTTCGCGATGCCTGCCTGATGCTCCACGCCATGCTGGCCACGGGTTTTACGGAGCGCTGCCGGCGCCATCTGGACGGCTTTTTTCGCCATCAGGAGCGTTCGGGCTATTTCCGCTCCCAGGAGGGCGAGTGGGATTCCAACGGACAGGTTCTCTGGATGATGGAGCGTTTTCAAAGGGCGACCCGCGAGGATTTTCCCCCGGCCTGGATCGACGGGGTGCTGAAAGGGGCCGAATGGATTCGCCGCAAGCGGCGGGAAAACGATCCGGCCGGCCCCCATGCCGGATTGTTGCCGGCCGGGTTCAGCGCCGAGCATTTCGGGCCCAACGACTACTACTATTGGGACGATTTCTGGGGGGTGGCCGGCCTGAAGGCCGCCGCGCGCCTGGCCGACCGCTTCCGGTCGGAGGGCGAAGGCCGCGCGCTGCGCGAGGAGGCGGAACGCTTCGAGGCCGCCATTTTCAAAACCATCGATGCCATTCCGGAGCGCCGCAGCCGCGGCGGCATTCCGGCGGCGCCCGGGCGCCGCATGGATTCCGCGGCCATCGGGTCCCTGGTGGCCGACTACCCCCTGCAGTTGACCCCGCCGGGGGACCCGCGCATGATGCATACGGCCGCTTTCCTGTTGGACCACTGCCTGCACGAGGGGGCCTTTTTCCAGGACATGATCCACTCTGGCCAGAATGCCTACATGACGCTGGCCCTGGCCCAATCCTTCCTGAGGGCGGGGGACCCGCGCCACCGGGCTTTGATTCAGGCCGTGGCGCGGCTGGCCACCCCCACCGGCCAATGGCCCGAAGCGATCCACCCTTTTACGGCGGGCGGCTGCATGGGTGACGGTCAGCACGGCTGGGCGGCAGCCGAGTGGGTGCTGGCCATACGGTCCCTTTTTCTGCGAGAGGAGGCGGACCATCTGATCATAGGCGCCGGACTCTTTCCGGAGTGGCTCGTGACGGACGCGGAGCTGTTTTTCGGGCCGGGCCCCACGGCCTGGGGTCCCGTAACGGTGCGCGTCGCCGTGCAAGAGGACGTCTGCCGGGTCAGCGTGGAGGGGCAGTGGCATGCGGCCCCGCCCGAGATTGTGGTGGCCCTGCCGGGATTTGGCCGCCAAACCCTGCACGACCCCCACCTTCCACTGGAGGTGCCGCGATGAAAATCGGCATGTTCACCAACACCTACAAGCCCCACGTGGGGGGCGTGGCCCGCTCGGTGGCCTTTTTTACGGAAGATCTGCGTTCCATGGGCCACCGGGTGTTGGTGGCGGCGCCCGAATTTCCCGGGGCCCGGGACGACGATCCGGACCTGCTGCGGGTGCCGGCCCTTCAGGAATTCAACGGCAGCGATTTTTCGGTGCGTCTGCCGACGCCGTTTCTGGTGGACGAGAAAATGGAGACCTTCACCCCGGAGATCGTGCATAGCCACCATCCCTTTCTCATGGGGGATACCGCCTTGCGCGTGGCCCGCAGCCGGAACCGACCGCTGATATTCACCCACCACACGCTCTACGAACAGTACACCCATTACGTGCCCCTGGATTCCGAGGCCATGAAGCGTTTCGTCATTCATCTGGCCACCGAATATGCCAATTTTGCCACCCGGGTGGTGGCCCCCAGCGAAAGCATCGCCCGGCTGATCCGCAAGCGCGGCGTGCGCCGTCCGGTGGCGGTGGTGCCCACCGGGGTCGATCTGGCCTTTTTCGAAAAGGGGCGGGGCGGCGCCTTCCGCCGCGACCACGGGATCCCCGATGATGCCCCGGTGGTGGGGCACCTGGGACGCCTGGCGCCAGAGAAGAACCTGGCCTACCTGGCCCGGGCCATGGCGACCTTCCTGGGCGGACGCCCCGAGGTGCGCTTCCTGGTGGTGGGCGAAGGGCCCAGCCGGGAGCCGATCCGGCAGGCGCTGGAAGCGCAGGGCGTGGCCGACCGACTGGTCCTGGCCGGTCAACTGAGCGGCCGGGCCCTGGCCGATGCCTATCAGGCCATGGATCTGTTCGTCTTCGCCTCCCGGTCCGAAACCCAGGGCATGGTCCTGGCCGAGGCCATGGCGGCCGGCAAACCGGTGATCGCTTTGGATGCCTCGGGCACCCGCGAGGTGGTCGACGACGAGCTGAACGGCCGCCTTTTGTCCGAGGACGCCGATGAAGCCGCCTTTGCCGCGGCAGTGGCCGAGTTTTTCGACCACCCCGAGCAGGCCCGCAAATGGACAAACCAGGCCGGACGGACCGCCCGCCAATTCTCCCGCGAAGCCAGTGCCCGCAAATTATTGGAGGTCTATGAAGGCGCCCTCGCGGACGCGGCGGCGGATCGGGCAGCCGGTCCCAGAGGTCTGACCGTCTACGACGAGCTCATGGAAAAGCTCAAACTGGAATGGGATCTGATTTCCCAGAAGATGATCGCGGCGGCCGAGGCGGTGCGACAGGAAAAGTAGCAAAACGGACAGAGGTCAGCAGATCAATCTGGATGCCCGCCTTTGCGGGCATGATGGCCGGCCTTGCGCCCTGTTGCCGCCGTATCGATGACCGATTTTTTCGTTCCTATCGTAAGGTCGCACGACATCCCCAATGCGGCTCCTAAGCCCTCGAAATAGGGAATCAACCCATTGGGTAATCCAGAAAAGCGCACCAAAATGTAGTTGTGTTGACGAACTGCCTGCAGGAGGTGCCTATGGGCACCATTCTAACGACATACGACTTGGCGAAGGATCTGACCTTCGTCAGGGCCAACGGTGGGATGACGGCCCGCGATTTCTTGAGGTGGGGGAACACGCATAGAGCCAAGCGGGTCACGGATCTGGTCCTGTGGGATCTGCTTCGGGCAGACTTGTCCGGGCTCAACGGCGATGAGATCAAAGGGCTTGTCTCGCATACGCGGGGAATTGCCGTTATGCGCAAAGGCGGCAAGACCGCCCTGGTTTTCGGGCATCCCCATGATTTCGGTATCGGGAGAATGATGGAAGCCTACAGTGAGATCGCCGAAATTCCTTCCGAGGTCCGTGCTTTTCGCACGATGACCGCCGCCCGGCAATGGCTTGGCCTTTGACCCAACGTGCGCGACGCCGTGATCGACAAACAGGGTACCCTCTTCGACCGCGACTTTGTGCGGCGTCTCCTGGAGAAACAGCATGAGCACCTATAGCATCGTTCTGGCGGAAGACCACGCCCTGGTACGCGAGGGGATTCGGGGGCTGATTGAACAGACACCGGGACTCGAAGTGGTGGGGGAGGCCGAAGACGGGCTGACCTTGCTGCGCATGCTGGAAAACACATCGCCCCGGATGGTCATCCTCGACGTCAACATGCCGGGCATGCGAGGCATCGAGGCCGCCCGTGAAATCCGTGCCCGTCATCCCCAGATCAAGATTCTCTTTCTGAGTATGCACCGGCGCCGGGAATTTCTCAGCATGGCTTTTGCGGCCGGTGCCGAGGGCTATCTCCTGAAAGATGATTCCAGCCGGGAACTGCTTGCGGCCATCGAGGAAATCCGCAAAGGTCGCACCTATTTATCCCGCCGGCTGGCCATGGAATTCCCCACCGAAATGATCGACCTCTGCCGGGGCAACGGCAGCGCGGATGCCGGACCCTTGACCCGCCGCGAGCGGGAGGTGCTGAAACTGATCGCCGAGGGTCACACGGACCGCGAAATCGGTGAAAAGCTCTTCATCAGCCTGCGCACGGCCCAGCGGCACCACAGCAACATCCGTCAAAAGCTGAACCTGCGGCGCACGGCCGATATCATCCGCTACGCCATTGCCAACGACTACGTCGACACATCGGGGTGAGCGGCCCTATGGGTTTTGACGGAAAAGCAAAAGACGATCGGCCCCTTCGTGGGTTTCGAGGGTCGCCTTGACAAGGCTGGCTTGGGTAGGCTAATCAGAACGATCGTGGATTTGCGGCAGCGTCCCGTCCTTTTCCCTCGGCAAGCCCCTCCGCCAAGACGCTGTTCATCGAGGCCTTTCAGGCCCTGATATCCGCCTCAGCGAAATCGAAACCATCGAGGTGTTTTTATGGACGATCCCCTCCCCCCGCAAAACCAGGCTGCATGCACAAGCATTGCGACCGCCATTCCCAAGGCCGCCACGCAGATCGAAGGTTTGGACGAAATCCTGAAAGGCGGGCTGCCGATCGGGCGCGTCACCCTCGTGGGCGGCGGACCGGGAGCGGGCAAAACGGTTTTCGGGCTGGAACTCCTGTATCGGGCGGCCCTATCCGGCGAACCCGGCATCTTCCTCTCCTTCGAAGAGAGCGCCGCCAACATCCGGCAGAACGCGCGTTCCTTCGGCTGGGATCTGGCCGCCCTCGAAAAATCCGGCAAGCTCTTCCTGATGGAGGGGCTGCTGGACCCGGAAGTGGTCATTTCCGGCGACTTCAACCTGGCGGGCTTCCTTTCGATCATCGAGGGCAAGGCCAGGGATATGGGGGCCGGGTGCGTGGTGATCGACGCCCTGGATGTGCTCATGCGGTACTTTGACGATCCGATGCGGGAGCAGCAGCAGGTTCTTGGGCTTCACAACTGGCTGGTCAACAATGGGCTGACGGCCGTCTTGACCACCAAGAACACGAAGATCAAGGAGCGCCCCAGCCCGTATGAATACCTCGACTTCATGGCCGATTGCGTCATCTATCTGGACCAGAAGGCCCAGGATCAAGTCAACACGAAGCGAATGCAGATTGTCAAATACCGGGGGTCGGCCTACGGCAGCAACGAATACCCTTTTCTGGTCACTGACAAAGGCATGTATTTCCACGCCATTTCGGACATGCTGCTCGATTTCGAGCCGTCGTCCAAACGCGCCTCGAGCGGAGTTCCCCAACTGGATGAGATTCTGGGCGGCGGTTACTTCCAGGGCAGCGCCATCCTGATTTCGGGCATGACCGGGACCGGCAAGACATCCATCGCCGCTACCTTTGCGCACGCGGCCTGCGCCAAAGGGCAGAAGGTGCTCTACATCAATTTCGAGGAATCCCGTCCGGGCCTGCTGGCCGGGATGCGCAGCATCGGGATCGACCTCGGGTCGGCCATCGAAGGGGGCTCCCTGTGGGTAATGTCGGCGATGCCCGAGTCCCGAGGCATCGAGGAGCACCTCTACAACAAGGTCTGCGCCATCAAGCGTTTTAAACCCGATCACGTGGTGGTGGATGCCATATCGGCCTGCAAGCGCATCGCCGGGGACAAGGCGGCCTTCGATTTTATCATGCGGCTGGTGAACTTCTGCCGGAGAAGGGGCATCACCACGGTATTGATCAACCAGTCCAGCTCGGAAGAGGTGACCCACGTCGTCAGCGGTATCGGCATCTCCTCGATCATCGACACCATCCTTACCCTGTACTACGAGGATGCGGGCGCCCAGACCAATCGCCTGCTGCAGGTTTTAAAATCGCGCGGAACCCATCACTCCAACCGCTACCACACCTTCGTTTTAACCGACGACGGGGTTCAATTCAGGGCCAACCGCCCGGATCAATGAAATGCATGCCGCATCCAGCCCCGCCGCGGGCCGGCGGGGCTGGATAATGAAAAAGATAAAACAAATCGAATCAG
>CAYMQN010000048.1:15045-18752 GCA_964392545.1 uncultured Desulfobacteraceae bacterium | reverse complement strand
TAGCGATGCATATGTCGTCGCCATTTTGCCGATGCGCAGAGATCCGGCATGGATTTCAAAACAAATAAGGAAGAGGCGCTAACATCCAGCTGTATTGGATTCGGGCCACTAAGCGGCTCTCACTGCCGGTAAGTTCAACCGTTAGCCGAAAAATTATACTTAGAGGCTTGAAACGCTACAAGGTATGATATATTGTCATACCAGAGGTGAAAAAAATGGCAACTTCTAAAATAGCAATCACAATCGATGATAAACTATTAAAACAATTGGATATTATGGTGAAGTCCAAAGTGTATCCGAACCGCAGCAGGGCAATCCAAGAGGCGGTCGCGGACAAACTTCAACGCCTTGAGCGGACTCGCTTGGCCCAAGAATGCGCTAAACTCGACCCGACGTATGAGCAAAACCTGGCGGAAGAGGGGCTTGCCATGGAGATGGATGAATGGCCGGAATATTGAGAGGGGACGTCCATTGGGCTGATTTAAATCCTGTCATTGGAAGCGAACAGGGCGGTTTTCGCCCTGTTCTTATTTTGAGCCATAACATTTTCAATGATCGGTCAGGCACCGTTATCGCTGTCGCAATCACAAGTCAGCCACAACGTGCGGGATTCCCGCTAACGCTTGAACTTTCAGACACAGGACTTCCGAAAAAGTCCTGGGCGAAAATCAGCCAGATCCGAACGCTTTCGACAAAAAGAATAGGGAAAAGGATAGCAAGTGCTTCTCACGAGGAACTTGCCAGCATTATCGACGGACTGAATGAAATCATCGGCGGCTAACATACCACTGGTGGGGACGCAAAAAGCATCCGCCGCACAGTTCGACCGTTATCCGAAAAAAATTTACTAAACAGATTGATTTGAAGGGGTGGGATCGATAGCGTTCCGTGCGGCATGAACTAAAAATGAGGATCTGGACATTCCTCGCTTTTTAGCGGCAGCATCGATCTGCTTAAGCGTCATTTCCGGCAAGGTGATATTTACACGAACAGTCCGGGGCTTTGAATCAGGAATCGAGACGATCAGGTAGGCGGTCGCATCGGTAAAATCCGGATCTGCCATGATATCTTCGAGTCGGGAGGGAGCCGGCAGTTGTTCCCCGTCTTCGAGCATACCTTGGATGTGAAGGGCAAGGGCATCCTGGGCCATATCTTTGGCTTCGTCAATGTCCCCGCCGGCAGTGATGCACCCAGGAAAATCGGGAAACGAAACACCAAAATCACTTTTGGCCTCTTTGTGAACGATAGCAATATAATTCGCCATGATAGACCTCAATTGAATTTTACACCCGATTGGCGCTCAATGCTTTTTAAGGTGCCTATCGGTATGTCCTTTTTCGGGTGTGGTACCGTGACTCGCCCTTTGTGCTCGGCATGCCTGAATTGAAGGTGGCTGCCGGACTTGGCCACCTCGTACCATCCTTGCTGCATGAGCATTTTAATGATTGTCCGGCTATTCATAATGTGTATTGATACACATTATGTGCCGTTTTGTCAATAGAAAGGAAGTTCGGATAACCTGTCGCTGTACCCGGCAGCAAGGGCCAAGCGGCCCTCGCTGCTGGTAAGGTCAACCGTTGTGCATCAAAAATAGAGAAACCCCACTACAAAGAAGTGGGGATGAAGACGAAGACAAAAAAAGAAAGAAATTCTAATGGGTGGATGCCCTATCAAGTTCCTCACGGATGACCTGGCGAATCAATGCTTCATTAATGGGCTTATCGCTCTTTTCAAGGTATTGTTTCAGGGCATCATTAATCATAGTCTGATAGCCGGAACCAGCTTCTGTCGCGCGATTACGAAATTCATCAATTATATCATTATCAAGATATATCGTAATCCGAGTCTTTCCCTTTTGGGTAACAACTGGTCCTCTTTTCGCAGATTCAAATTTATATTCCTTCTTCATAGTATCTCCTCTCCGAGGCGGTTGCTTTCCTCGCAGAAATCAGTCGAATTAAATTTTCCCGGTATGTATAAACCACCACTACTATCCGTCCGATCGAATCTGATCCGACTGTCACAAATCTTTTATCTCCATCGATATTTTGGTCTTCAATCGTTAATGCCATCGTATCATAAAGCACGCTCTCAGCATCCGAGAAATGAAATGTGTTTCTTATAGTTGCTTTTGGCCTTTTCGGGGTCCCATACGATGTTCATAGTTTATATGAATACATACAATATATGCACATGTCAAGGATAATGATTAAAACTGTGTAACTAACAGTAAATAAAAAAAATTTACACAATATGTCACTGGTCTGGTCGCTTAAACCGCGCGCCCCACAGTTCAGCCGTTATCTTTTCAAAGAGAACTGAAAACGGTCGACGAAGGCCTGTACGGATGAAACCAACGCTGGACAGCAAACCGCTAACGACAGAGACGCAAGCGAAAAAGCATGCCCCGGCCTGCGGCTCGCCCCTCCAAGCGCCCGCGGGGCCGCAACCGATCGCGGTGCCGTTTGCTGATCATACCCTGCGCGGCGACGGCTTTCGGATGCCTTGCGAGACCCTCGTCCTGCACGGTGCGGGTCAATCCTCCCGATCCCGTTTTGCGCACCTGAGGCAGGCGCTGTGCCGACGGGGCATCCCCTCCGCCAGTTTCGATTTCATCGGACATGGCGACACCGGGGGGCGCCTTCCGGGTTCCTCCCTGCGCGCGAGGACCGAACAGGCCGCTGCGGTGATCCAGTACGCCTGCCGGGAGCCGCTCACCCTGATCGCCGCCAGCATGAGCGGCTGCACGGCCATCAAGCTCACCGAACGATTCCGGGTCGCCAACTTGATTCTGCTGGTGCCCGCCGTCTACACCCCTCGGGCATACGATCTGCCCTTCGGGCCGGATTTTTCGGCCGCCATCCGTCAACCCGGCAGCTGGCAGGATTCGGACGCCTTCAGCATCCTGGCCGCCTTCCGTGGCAACCTTCTGGTCGTTGCCGCGGAATGCGACGATGTCATCCCAAGGCGCGTCGTCGAACGCCTTCACGCATCCGCCGACAGCGCCGGGTTCCGAAAGCTTCACATTGTCCCTGGATCCGGACACCTCTCCCTATTCGCGCGGGAAGAGGATTTCCGCGAGGTGCTGGACATGATGGCCGCGTTGTACCGTGGCGGGCCATACGATCGGGCCGACGTGCGGTACGGGCACGGCGCCACGCCCGCAAAGCGTTGACGCGGTGGCCTTGGTGTCGCGAGTGAACCCCGCCGGATATGGCGTGATGGTCGGACATCGATATTGACAAGCCGCTCCCCGCGGCTGATGTTTTGTCAATGGCAAACCCTTCCGACCATCGGGGGCCGCCGCCGCACGACGATCGCGAAAGGCCTCCCTACACCTGCCCCTTTGCCGCAAAAGGAGACCACCATGGCCCACGACGACGAGGCGCTGCGCTACCATCGGGAGCCGCGCCCGGGAAAAACCGAGGTGGTCCCCACCAAACCCTTTATCAGCCAATCCGATCTGAGCCTGGCCTATACCCCCGGGGTGGCCGCACCCTGCCGGGCCATCGAAACCAGCCCGGATGCCTCCTTCGACTACACCAACCGCGGCAACCTGATCGCCGTGGTCACCAACGGGACGGCGGTGCTCGGCCTGGGTGCCATCGGCCCCCTGGCCGGCAAACCGGTCATGGAGGGCAAGGCGGTCCTGTTCAAGCGTTTCGCCAATATCGACGTCTTCGACCTCGAGGTGCAGACCACCGATC
>CAYMQN010000048.1:0-15035 GCA_964392545.1 uncultured Desulfobacteraceae bacterium | reverse complement strand
CCCGCCCCGGAAGCCACCCCCGACCGCGCCGTCCCCGCGCAGGCGGCCCTCGAGTTGCAGACCACCGATCCGGAGGCGTTCATTCGCACGGTGGAGCTTCTGGAGCCCACTTTCGGCGGCATCAATCTGGAGGACATCAAGGCTCCGGACTGCTTTTACATCGAGGAGCAGCTCATCAGGCGAATGGCCATCCCGGTCTTTCACGACGACCAGCACGGCACGGCCATCATCTCGGCCGCGGCCATGCTCAACGCGGTGGAGATTACCGGGCGGCGCCTGGATGCCCTGCGGGTGGTGATCAACGGGGCCGGTGCGGCCGGCATCGCCTGCGGCCGGCTCTACCGGCAGCTCGGTGTTTTGTCCGGCAACCTCGTGATGGTGGATTCCCGCGGCGTCATCTTCAAGGGGCGCCGCGACGGCATGAATCCCTATAAAGAGGACCTGGCCTGTGACACGGCGGCCCGCACCCTGGCGGAGGCCGTGGAAGGGGCCGACCTGCTGGTGGGTCTTTCGGTGAAGGGGGCTTTCACCCCGGCCCTGTTAAAGCGCCTGGGGCCCGATCCCATCGTCTTCGCCCTGGCCAACCCGGATCCCGAGATCGATTACGATGCGGCCAAGGCGGCCCGGCCGGACGCCATCGTGGCCACCGGCCGTTCGGATTTTCCCAACCAGGTCAACAATGTGCTGGGGTTTCCGTTTATCTTCCGCGGGGCCCTGGATGTACGCGCCACCGAGATCAACGACGCCATGAAAACCGCGGCCGTAAAGGCCCTGGCCGAACTGGCCCGCGAAGACGTCCCGGATGCCGTGATCCGGGCTTACGGGGGCCGTCCCATCCGCTTCGGGCCGGAGTATATCATTCCCAAGCCGCTGGACACCCGTGTGCTGCTCAAGGTGGTGCCGGCCGTGGCCGAGGCGGCGGTCGCCAGCGGCGTGGCCCGGGTGCCCCTGGCGGATCGCGCGACCTATATCCAGCGGCTGGAAGCCAGCCTGGGGCCCGAGCGGGAGATCATGCGCAAGATTATCTTCCGGGCCCAGCAGGCCCCCCGGCGCATCGTGCTGCCCGAAGGCACCCACCCGGTCATTATCCGCGCCGCGCACCACGTGCTCAAGGAAGGGGTGGCGCGGCCTCTGCTGCTGGGGGATCCGGACACCATCCGCTCGGCGGCGCAAGACCTGCATATCGATCTAAACGGCATCGAACTCATGGATCACCGCCATAACCCCCATCTGGAAGGCTTCACCGAGGCCCTCTTCGGCCTGCGGCAGCGCAAGGGGTGGTCCCGCACCGAAACCCGCGCCCAATTGGCCAACCCCTATGTCTTCGGGGCCATGCTGGTGCGGGAAGGTCTGGTGGACGGCCAGGTGCACGGCATCGCCCAGTCCTACCCCAACGCCATCCGGCCCGTGCTCCAGGTGATGCCCCTCCGCGAGGGAACGGCCCATGTGGCCGGGTTGTATCTGGTGATCCTCAAGAACCGCACCGTTCTCTTTGCCGACGCCACGGTCAACATCCACCCCCCTGCCGAAGTGTTGGCCGAAACGGCCCTGTTGGCGGCCGAGATGGCGGTTTTCTTCGATATGGAACCCCGCATCGCGATGCTGTCCTACTCCAACTACGGCAGCGTGCGCAACGAAGATACCCGGCGGATGGCGCGGGCCGCGGCGCTGGCCCGGGAGCGGCGTCCGGATCTCGTGGTGGACGGCGAAATGCAGGCCGACACGGCCGTGACGGAGCACATCCTGAGCGGGGAGTTCCCCTTCAACCGGCTTGGCCGGCCGGCCAATGTACTGATCTTTCCGGATCTGGCGGCCGGCAACATTGCCTACAAGCTGCTGGACCGGCTGGGCGGCGCCAAGGTGGTGGGGCCGTTGCTGATGGGCATCGACCGCCCCTTCAATGTGCTGCAGCGCAATGCCGCCGTGGAGAGCGTGGTGGACCTGATCGCCATCACCGTGGCCCAGTCCCAAGCCCTCCCCCGGCACCTGCCGGACAGGGAGGCCCCTGACGGCCCTACGGCTTCAACACCGGCTGCGGAGAGGACAGGGGCCCCTTGACGGGGGATAAAAGGGGAATTGACGCCGGCACCGCCCGGGGGGCGGCCAGCTGGGCAGCCGGATTCTTCTCGTAGAAGGTGGGCGGCTCGTAGCCCCAGCCCTTGGCCAGAAGCCGTTCCTCCCGAAGGAGACGCAGATAGACGTAGAGGCCGATCAGCGGGGCGGCCAGGCGGGTTTTGAATCCGAATTCGGTGTACATGTCGGTCAATAGCCGCTTCATTTTTTGAAACATGGCCGGCGTGCCCCGGTAGTACTGCAGCATGGCCCACACCGCGCCGGCATAGGTGGTTCGCAGGGGAGCGGCTTCGCGGGCGTAGCGTGCCCGTACGCGCGGGTCGGGGTTGGTTTTGTAGCGCTGCCAGCCGGACAGCATCGTACGGATCAGGCGTGCCAGACTGGGGCCGTTGACGCGGAAATCCTTTCTGAAGGCACGCAGAAGAAAGCCTTCTTCCTGGCCGGGCTTGAGGTGGGCGTGCCGGTAGTTGAAGCGGTACTGGCCGTGGGCGTCGGCCGGGGGGAATTGCGCTTCGTCGAGCAGGGTACCGGCCTGCCGATGGGCTTCGTGAAGCGGGGTTCCCGGAACCGGGGTGTAGAGCATGAACTGGTGGAAATCGGTTGCGTGGCTGACGGCATGGTCGATGGCCTGATCGATATTGTCCGGCGTGTGATGCTCGAGACCGATAATCGACGATCCCAGGACGCGGATGCCGTGGGCCTGAAGATCCCCCACCAGGGCGTGGGTGTCCACGTCTTCCAGCTTGCGGTAGCGGCTGTCATCGCCCTCGATACCCATCCAGACCCAGGCGACCCCCAGGCCCACGAGGTCGCTCATGCGGTAGGAGCGCAGGACCCGCGCCGAGCTGAAGACATTGAGCATCCAGCTTTTGCCGTGCTCCTGCATCAGCTCCAGGAGGCGCAGGGCCCGTTTGCGGTGCAGGAGGAAGTTTTCGTCGAGGACGAAAAACGACTGGACCGCGAGGCGCCGTTCGAGGTCGCACATGACCTGGAACAGTTCGTCACCGGTTTTGTAGAAATTGATGAAATGCCCCTTGCCGCCGAAGAGGGCCGAGGTGGAGCAGAAATTACAGCCCACCGGGCACCCCACGGAAGGAATCAGGATGGCGGCCGTATCCCCCGGTCCGTCGGGCAGGGTCATGCCGAGGATGCGGGTGCCGAAGGCCGAGGGAACGGCGGGATGCTTGACGGGCGCCTTCAAGGATTGACCGAGATAGCGGCGAAACCAGGCAATGCCGTCTCCGCGGACAATATGGTCCGTATCGACGACCTTTGCGAGATCGCGGTAATTGGCGATGTGGCCCCCCACCACGATAGCGGCACCGGGCTGATAGCGGCGAATCAGCCGGCACATCTCCTTCACTTTTTCCAGGTTGGGGATGATGGCGCCGATGCCCACGACGTCGTAGGCATTGTCCTGCAGTTCACGCACAAACCGCTCCCGGGAGGCAAAGTCGAGCACGGTGCAGGGGGCTTCGATATTGGCCTGGAGCATGAGCAGGGCAAACGAGCGGTGAAACATGCGCAGGGAGAAGCCCCCCTGGACGCGTGTGACCTGATTTTGGTAGAGTTCCATTGGATTGGCGGCGCGGCTGCCGAAGGCGTCGTCCAGGGCATAGGGGCCGAAGACGCTGGCCAGCAATATACGGGCGCGGGTGCCCTTGGGATGCGGTGTCGTAACAGACGGCATATTGATCTCCTCGTGTGACGGATGGATGAAGGGCGTAAATGCCATAATCAAGATACCCCTCACTCTAATTCAAAAGCGTATCCATGGATACAGACGAGGAGATGTGTGACAAAAGAATTACAATCGCGAAGCAAAGCATTGACGGCGGGACGGGTGACAAAAGTATTACATAGAAAAGTTCTTCTTCGGATACTTGTGCTGCTGCTGCTGCTGCTGCTGCTCCTTCTTCTGGCAAGCGGCTGCGCCCGGCTGCCCGACTATGCCCGGCCGCAGTTCCATGTGCCGGAAAACGCCGCGGCGATGCACCGGGAAGGGTTCGGGTATCGGGAGTTGACCATCGCGGATTTTCAGGCCCGGGAGCTGCCGTCGGCCTACCGGCAACACCATCATCGCATCAACGCCCATTCGTGCATCAGCATCCGCCCGGGCGGCGATACCAAGGCGCAGATCACCCAGGGCGCCTATGACGGCCGCCTATTTTACCTGGGCCGCATCGCGCAGGTCCGCTTCGAAGCCGTTTTCGTTCCGTCCTGTTCCTGGTGGAGTCCCGAGATTTCCGAGGGGCGCCGGGCCTATGTGCTGCAGCACGAACAGATTCACTTCGCCCTGGCGGAACTGGCGGCCCGCCGGCTGACGATGGACGCCCGCCGGGAGCTGGATGACGACCTTGTGGTCAACGACAGCCACAAGGCCGTGCAGGAGGAACTGGCCGCCAAAATCCAGGCCCTGGCCCGGGAGGCCATGGAAGCCAGCTTCGAGGAGCATACGGACTTCGACGAGGAGACCTCCCTCTATTACGATCCCCGTGCCCAGAGATGGTGGTTGGAGGAGGTGACCCGGCGCCTTGCGAACTAGTGTCCCTCCAGAGACGGCATCTTTTGGCCCCTGGCGGCGTTCTCACCTCCGGTCGGTCCTCGGCGTAGCCGGGCTACGCCTGCGGGCGCCCGTCGGCTGCGGCCTTGCTAGGAGCCCAAAGCCACCCTTTCTGGATGGACACCTCCTGGTGCGCATCCACCATCGCTCCGGCATGGGGGGCGTGATAGGGGAGGGCGGATCCAATTACGTGTGCCTTGGGCTGAAATACCACTTCTGACGCCAGCGTCTCACGGCATGGAGAGCAGGGCCTTGATATCGTCCATGCGCTCCATGACCCCCAGGTAGCCTTCCTCGATGGCATGGTTCACCCGATCGAAATCCATCATTTTCAGGTCTCCCAGACGGGGCTGGATCAGGATGTCCGGCGGTTCCACGGCCAGATTGACCCGCGTGATGCGCTCCTGCATGATGTTGATGGAGGTCATGACCGTGTCGATAATGTCCGGCAGTTCCTCTTCCTTGCGGAACAGCTCGTTGATCTTGGTTCGGAAACTGGCCTCGGCGTTGTCGTAGTACTCGGAAAGCTTTTTCAGCAGCTCGAGCTTGTATTCCGGTTCCTCGGCGGGCATTATTTCAACTTCGCCGTTTTCTGACAATGGCGCTGCGGTCAATTTTTCTTCGGCCATTTGCGCGTGATCGCGGACGATGCGGCGCGAGATCAGCCCGCTGTTCAAGTCCACGGCAATCACGATGTCGGCCACCATGGCCTTGGCCACCCCCACCGGCACCGGATCGATCAGACCGCCGTCCACCAGCCAGCGCGATCCAATACGCACCGGCGCAAAAAGGCCGGGGATGGACATGGTGGCCTGGAGCGCTTTCATGATGTCGCCTGTGGCCAGGACCACTTTGCTGCCCCGCTTGAGGTCGGTGGCCACCATCGAAACCGGCAGATCCAGCTCTTCGAAGCTCTCGACGCTGGTGTGCATCGAGAAGAGCTCCTTGACCTTGCGGGTACCGTCCAGGAGCCCCGAGCGGGGGAATACGACATCGAAATAGGAAAAGACCTTCTTGCCGTTCATGCGCAGGACGAAATCCTTGAGGCTGTCCAGGCTTCCACTGGCATACAGGGCCCCCACGTAGGAGCCGACGCTGCATCCGACGATGAAATCGATGGGCACCTTGGATTCCTCGAGGGCTTCGATGGCCCCGATATGCGCCCATCCACGCGACGAGCCGCTGCCGAGCACAAGTCCCACTTTTTTTGGGGAATGCATGGGGTTACTCTCCGATTTGAACATTGTTCGGGCCGCCCCATGATATCGCAACCGTCGCATTCTTCAAGTGCCTTTACACCGTGCGGGCCTCGGGGGTCTTCTACAAGAGGATGATTTCCCCGAGATCATGAATCGTGCTATGCTTCAAGCAAGTCTAATGGGTCGCCATGGGTTCCCAGAAGCCAAGGGGGCCTTTTCTTTATGGAGGGTGGTTGCTGTGGGTATTGCGCTCAACAAGGCCTTGTCATCGTCATGGGCCGCCGGGTTTCTATATCGGTTCGTTCGATTGTACGCGTGGACCTTTCGGCTGCGCGTCGAAAATGAAAAGGCTTGGCTGACCCATGTCGAAAATGGCGGGAGGGTGTTGTTGTGTGCCTGGCACCAACAGTTTTTCTCGGCCATCCGCCACTTCCGGCAATATCGGCGCTTCAGGCCCGGCATCATGATCAGCCGCAGCCGGGACGGCGAACTCATCGCCGGCGTGGCCCGGCGCACCGGTTGGCGGCCGGTGCGCGGTTCGTCCTCCCGGGGGGGCCGCGAAGCCATGCACGCGGTGATCGACGACCTCAAGGCGTCGCGGCTGGCAGGCCACATCGTGGACGGGCCCCGCGGCCCGGCGGGTCGGGTCAAGCCGGGAGTGATCCGCATGGCCCACGCGACCGGCGCGGCCATCGTGCCGTTTTACGTGACCGCCGCGAAGGCCTGGTACTTCAACAGTTGGGACCACTTCATGCTGCCCAAGCCCTTTTCCAGGGTTTGCCTGCGATTCGGACAGATGGTGCATCTCGATCCGCTGGTCGATGCGGCCGGGTTCGAAGCCCAGCGAATCGGTTTGGAAAACATGATGCGGCCCGCCTTGAAATGATGGCCTGAAAACCGATCGCGTGCGGGAGGCCCGGAGGTCGGGCGCCGGGGAATACATCAAAAAGCCCTACCGCCTGAATCAAATTGGACGGGCTCTTAAGAAAACCCTGCGCAAGGATTTCGGAAATCCAGTTTCCTAGTTTCAGGTGGGGTTGGGAAAATTTTTTTACAATTTTGTTTGGATCATGGGCGGCTTTGACAAGGTGCGGCGACCCGGTCATTCTTTCCAGCCCTTTACCCGCCAGGACATTCCGGCATCTACCCCATTGTCACCGAAGCTCCCAAAGTTATTGGCATAAATAATGCTGCGCTTCTTATCAGTTTGACGGCCCCATTATCAATAGCGCCTTTATAACGAGGATTCTTATGCCTCTGCCCTTAGGCCACACCGCCATCGGTTTGGCCACCTACGATACCTTGCAGCCGTCCAATGGCGGCCCTTCCCGGTTGGGAACGTTCGCTTTCATCACCTTGCTGGCCAATTTGCCGGACCTTGATGTTGTGTTGGGGTTGATGCTGTACGGCAATGGCAACTTTTTTCACCGGGGCCCCACCCACAGCCTTGTTTTCGCCCTCGTCGCGGGTTATGGCGCTTCCCACCTCTGGCGTCTGCGGGATGGGATCCCCCGGATCGGATTCGGCATTTGTTTCGGCCTGGTGTTATCCCACGTGCTGGCCGACATGGTCTTCACCACGGCACCGGTATCCCTCCTGTGGCCCCTTCAGGTTTACTGGTCCACAGGCTTCAGCGGGCCGGGAAACGTTCTGCACGCCGTCCTGTTCCAAAACGTCCAGGATGCAGGCTTGATCGCGGGCGGTGCCTGTTATGTGGCCCTGCTGAGGCTGCTGCGGGCAGGCGCAAAGCGCGGCCGCATTCCGGCTCCGGCTTTCCGGCGTTGGAAATGACCCGCCCGCGGCCCTTTAGCAGGCCGTGGCGAACAAAACGGGGTTGATTTGGCCGTCCGAATGGCGCATAATAGCTTTATTGGAAACGGTTCCTAACTGGAATCCAGGACCTGCGGCCAGGCTTCGCATCCAACGGCGTGTTGCCCAGCATTATATCCGAGACCATCATCCTTAAAATCCGCCCTGCCCGGAAATGGATCCCGAGGCAGGCTGTTCGCTGAGTCCTGGCGCGGTTGGCGTGTTTCCCTATTGTTCAGAAACGCGGTCCATAGCTATCGCAAGCAGCTTTGTGATTACCTGGCTATGGCGCCGGTTGGCCATGGAGAGGTGTCAGAATGCCACAACACCATGATGAAGGCGGAAGGCGCCTTCGCCGTTCGCAGAATCGACAAATTCGCCGGCACGTGCGCGTCCCGTGCTCTGAAGACACGCATTTCGCCGCCAATCGAAGGCTTTTCGAGGGAAGAATCAAAAATTTGAGCGCTGGCGGCACCTATATTCAGTCCAAAGCCCAATTTCTGGTGGGGCAGGATGTCATTGTGGCCGGTCCATTCGCCGATGATCAAAGCGAGATCAAGCGCCGCGGAAAAATAGTGCGATTGGACGCCAGTGGCTTTGCCGTGGAGTTCCTGTATTGACCGAATGACAGCCGCGAAGGGCGCTACCCGCCTCAACCTGCTAGAACCGCCCCCGCCCTGATAGCAGCGCCGCCATGAAGGTCGTCTGCCCAGCGGCCCACTTCCCCCATCATTTCCATCGCGTTGTCTTGTTCAGGGCCAACCGTCGATCAGGCATTGACAGCCGGGGATAAATTCACTACAGACAGCCCTGGCTGCCGCTTCGAGGCCGATAGCGGCCGTGCGGCCGCCATCCGGCGGAACGAACCCCATACAGCGATCGCCCATGACCAATCGCCTCATTTCCATCCTGTTCCTGACCTACATCGCCGTATCATCCGCTTTTTTTTTATCCTGGCGCTGGTCATCTGGGCGCTGACGGTTCTCTTCGACCGGCGGCTGGTCGTCCTGCACATGTTCACCTCCTTCTGGGCCTGCCTCTACCTGTGGACCATGCCGGCCTGGTCCGTGAAGGCCTTCGGACGGGGCAAGATTCGCCGGCAAGCCAGCTATGTCGTGGTATCCAATCACCAGTCCCAGCTCGACATCCTGGTGGCCTTCCACCTTTTTTTCCCCTTTAAGTGGGTTTCCAAGGCCGAGGTCTTTCGGCTGCCCTTTATTGGTTGGAACATGGCCCTGAACCGCTATATCCGGCTCAGAAGGGGGGACAAGGAGAGCATTCGGAAGATGATAGAGGCCTGTGAAAAGGCTTTGGCCAAGGGCTGCTCCGTCTATTTCTTCCCCGAAGGCACCCGCTCCAGAACCGGCCGTCTCAAACCCTTCAAGCCAGGGGCTTTCATTTTAGCCCACCAGATGAAGCGGCCCATCCTGGCCGTGGCCATCAACGGCACGCGCCATGCCCTGCCCAAATACAGCCTGAATTTTCACGGACGGCATACCATCCGGGTGGAAGTCCTCGAGGAGATCCCCTACGAGGCCTTCGCCCGTCTGAGCATCGATGAAACCGCCGAAATGGTGCGGCAAAAAATTGCCCGGCACGTGGACGAGAAGCGCCCGGGGTCTGCGCCGCCTTTTTCGCGCTCCTGAAGAAAAATTCCTGATTGCCAGGCTCGGCACACATCCTTATCGTAGGGCGGAGAAGGTGGCGGGCTGCGGCCGGTGGCCGGCCCGCCCTTTCATTGCAACGCCTGAAAGGAGGCTATCCCATGGTTCAAATTCACACCGAACCGGGACAGGACGTCCACGAAACCGTCAAGCTGACGATTGACGAACCTGACCTGGATTTCGATACGGCCCGCGCGACAGCCAAGGCCAAAGCCCGCGCCATCAACCCCAACGCCATGCAGTTGGCCTGGTTCAACCGCGAGACCGGCCAGGGCTTTCCCAACTACGATTGCGGTCCGGGCGACCGCCCTCCCTGGCGGGTGTTCGCCGACGCCCGGGGCGGCAATCTCACCATCGACATCAACGACGGCACCTTCATCTTCATCTACCTGACCATGTAGGCGGTGTCGGAATCCCGATGACGGCCGCGCTTGAAAAGGGGGTGCCGCCATCCCCTTCCATGGTTAAAAATGACCGTTGGAGGCTTTCGAGGCCGTCCGGTGGCGTTCTAAGGCGTGTTGAAGGCTGGCGGCACACCTAGATGATAATCATGAATCCCCCTGTGGCCATCCCGGATCGCGATCTTTCCCCTTCAAACCAAGCCCACACCCTGCCGGAGCCCGGATCGAAGCTCTAAGCGTACATGGCCTCGATGAGGTCGTGGAAGGCCTTGTGGACGTATTGGCGCTTGACCTTCATGGTGGGGGTGACCTCGCCGTCCTCCTCGTAGAGCTTCTTGGGCAGGACGGTGAATTTGCGTACGTTTTCCACCCGGGCCACCTGGGCGTTGACCTGATCCACCTCGGCCTGGATCAATTTGTGGATGGCCTCGTCCCGGGTCAGGTCCTTGTAGGTTGAAAACTGGATCTTGTGGTCCTGGGCGTACTTGACCACGTTGTCCTCGTCGATCATGACCAGGGCCGTGAGGTATTTGCGCCGATCACCGATGACCACCGCGTCGTTGATGTAGGGGCTGGCCTTGAGCTTGTTCTCGATATACTGGGGGGTGATGTTCTTGCCGCCCGCGGTGACGATGATGTCCTTCTTGCGGTCGGTGATGCGCAGGTAGCCGTCCGCGTCCAGTTCGCCCACGTCCCCGGAGTACAGCCAGCCGTCCCGCAAGGCTTCGGTGGTGGCTTCGGCGTTCCTGTAGTAGCCTTTGAAGACGCCCGGGGATTTGACCAGGATCTCGCCGTCCTCGGCGATACGCACCTCGGTGCCGGGCAGGGGCGGGCCCACCATGCCGAACTTGACCCGGTCGGCTTTGGAAATGCAGGTGACGCCGGTGCCCTCGGTCTGGCCGTAGCCCTCCACCAGATTGACCCCGATGGACTGGAAGAAGTGCAGTACGTCCGGGGCGATGGGAGCGGCGCCGGAGTAGGCGATGCGGATGCGGTCGAGGCCCATGCGTTTTTTGAGTTTGCGCAGCACGGCGAAGTGGGCCAGAGCGAAGAGCAGTTTCAGATGCAAGGGCGGGGGCTGGAAATGCATGATGCGGTCGGCCCGCTTCTTACCCACGGCGAGCGCCAGGGCGAAGGCCAGGCGTTTGAACCAGGTGGCGTCCGACATGCGGATGGTGGCCGCCGAGGCGTATTTTTCCCAGACCCGGGGTACGGCATACCCCACCGTGGGGGACACCTCGATCATGTTGTCCGTCACCGTGTCGGGTTTTTCCACGAAATTGACCACGTAGCCGTGGGTGATGTGTACGAAGACCGAGAAGAGACGCTCGAAAATGTGGCACAGGGGCAGGAAGGAGAGCACTTCGTCGTCGCCGGCGATGGGGTTGTCCCGGGTTACGGCCCGGGCCATCCAGGTGACATTGCGGTGGGTCAGCATGGCCCCCTTGGGGGGGCCGGTGGTGCCCGAGGTGTAGATCAGGACGGCCAGATCTTCGGGCTGGACCTGCTGCATGCGGTCCGTCAGGGTCCCGGACGCTTCGGTGGCGGCGCGGGCCCCTTCTTCCAGCAGGGCCTCAAAGGTCATGACCATGGGATCCGCGAACTGCTGGAGCCCTTCGAGATCCCAGACGATGACCTTGCGCAGGGTCGGGGCCTCGTCCCGGAACATGAGCCACTTGTCCAGCTGCTCCTCGTTTTCCACGAAGAGAAAGGTGGCTTCCGAATGGTTGACCACATACTGGACCTGGGGCCAGGCATTGGTGGCGTAGATGCCCACCGAAACCCCGCCGGCGCACTGCACGGCCATGTCGGCCCAGACCCATTCCGGGCCGTTGTCGCCGATGATGCCCACGCAGTCCCCGGGCGCGAGCCCCATGGCGATCAGGGCCGACCCCAACCGTCGCACCTGGTCGAAATAGGCTTCCCAGGAGATGTCGTGCCACAGACCCAAGGTCTTCTGGCGCATGGCCGCCCGTTTGGGATGGCGTGTCACGGTTTGCTGGAAAACCCCGGGCGTCGTTTCGGCTGCCGTCATGTCACCCGCCTTTCTGTCATCGCCAGCGCCGCTTGCGCTTCCACCGCTGATACCCCTTGGCCGAAGTTTCCGATGGCACGCCGAGGTAGAATTCCTGCACGTTGGCGTCGTCCAGCAGCTCCCGGGAAGGCCCCTTCATGACGAACCGCCCGTTTTCAAGGATGAGGCCCGTGTCGGCGATGTTGAGGGCCATGCGGGCGTTTTGCTCCACCAGCAGGATCGTCACCCCCTCGGCGTTGATCTGGGTGATGATGCGGAAGATCTCCTTGACCAGCAGCGGCGATAGGCCCAGGGAGGGTTCGTCCAGGCAGAGCAGCTTGGGGCGGCTCATCAGGGCCCGGCCGATGGCCAGCATCTGCTGCTCGCCGCCCGAGAGGGTGCCGGCCCACTGGCGGGAGCGGTCGGCGAGGACCGGAAAGTAGCCGTAGACGCGTTCATAATCCCGGCGGATGGCGTCCCGGTCGCGGCGCGTGTAAGCCCCCATGAGGAGATTCTCCCGTACGCTGAGTTCCTCGAACACCTCACGCCCCTCGGGCACGTAGGAAATGCCCCGGCGCACGATGTCTTCGGTGTCGCGGCCGTCGATGCGCTTGCCCTCGAAGAGGATCGTGCCCTTGTCGGGCTGGTCCTCGATCAGCCCCATCAAGGTTTTGAGGATGGTGGATTTGCCGGCCCCGTTGTTGCCCAGGATGGCCGTCACGCTGCCCTGGTCCACCGTGAGGGAAGCCCCCCGGATGGCGTAGATCAGATCGTAGTAGGTCTCGATGTTGCGGATCTCAAGCAGCGGATTCACGATGATTTTCTTCTCCCAGGTAGGCTTTGAGCACCTCGGGATGCCGGCGCACGACGGCGGGAGTGCCCGTCACGATGGGCTGCCCGAAATTGATGGCCAGGATGCGGTCGGAGATGTCCATGACCATGCGCATGTCGTGTTCGATGAGCAGGATGGTGATGCCCAGATCGTCCTGGATGTCCTTGACCCAGAAGATCATGTCCTGCTTTTCCTCCGCCGTCATGCCCGCGCAGGGCTCGTCCAGGAGGAGCAGCTTCGGTTCCAGGGCCAGGGCCCGGGCCAGTTCCACCAGCTTTTGGGTGCCATAGGGCAGCCCCCCCACCAACTTGCCGCGCACGGCCTGCAACCGCAGCAGGTCGATGATCTCCTCCACCCGCCGGCGGTGGACCCGCTCCTCGCGGCCGGCGAAGGAGCGCGGTCCCCACATGCAGGCCCCGCGCAAAAGACCGGTGCGTATGAACACGTGGCGCCCCAGCATGATGTTTTCCATGGTGGTCATGTTGCTGAAGAGTTCGATATTCTGGAACGTGCGGGCGATGCCCAGACGGGCCACCTGGTCCGGACGCAGCCCCTGGATATCCCGCCCTGCGAAGCGGATGGCGCCCGTGTCGGGGCGGTAGATGCCGTTGATGCAGTTGAAAAGGGTGGTCTTGCCGGCCCCGTTGGGACCGATGATGGCAAAGACTTCCCTTTCTTCCACATCGAAGCGGATGTTCTGCAGGGCCTGCAACCCCCCGAAGGCGATGGCCAGGCTGTCGATGCTGAAGAAGGTCATGGCGTTTCAGAACCCACTGGTCATTGTCCCACAGCGTTCTTTTTATGGGGCGGGCTTTCAGCCCGCCCCATAAAAAGGTCTATTCGATCGTCGCCCAATCCGTGAGCTGCTTGGACGACCCATCGGCCTGGCACTGCACCAGGAAAGTCTGGTTCAGTCCCTGGCGGCAGGACATGTCCTCGGGGTCGAAGGGTTTGTAGGTGATTTCCCCGCTGATGCCCTTGAAATTCTTCAAGCCTTCCAGTTCCTGGACCAGGCGCTCGCGGGTCAGGTCCGGACCGCAGCGCCGGATGGCCTCCACCAGCGGTTCGGCGAAGGCGATGCCGGCGTAGTAGAACAGGCCCCAGCGCTCGTCCTTGGCGGCGTACTGGTCATACGCTTCCTGCTTGTAAGTCTGCAGCAGGGGGTAGCCGGAATCGGGCAGTTCGGCGAAGGTGGCGGCGATCACCCCCTCCCAGGCGCCCTTGCTGATATGCATCATCAGGGGGAAGTCGGAACACGTGCTGGTACTCAGGAATTGGGTGTCGAAGCGCATGGCCTTGCTGATGCCCACCGTCATGACGGCGTGCTTCACGGTGGTCCACAGCAGGACGGCCTCGGCGCCGGATTTCTTGAGCTCCATCACGTGGGGCTTGAGATCGCTGTCGGTGATGTTGACCGGCACTTCGGCCATCAGTTCCAGGCCGTGGCGGGCCAGTTCCTTGCGGGCCCCGTCGAGACCGTTTTTGCCGTAGTCGTCGTTCTGGTAGATGATGGCGATTTTCTGTTTCCCCATGTTGGCCACGGCATAGCGGCAGAGCGCCATGGCTTCGATTTCGTAGAGGGGATAGACGGCAAAAAGGTATTTATGGGGCGGGTCGACCCAGTGGCGCGATCCGGCCGAGGGGCCCACCCAGGGAACACCGCGCTCCATCAGGTAGTCGCGCACGGCCAGCCCGGGGGCCGTGCCGACACCCGAAACCCAGGCGAACATGCCGATGCCCTCCTGGAGTTCCTTGACCCCGGCCTTGGTCTTGGCCGGGTTGTAGGCATCGTCGAACATGTGATGAATCAACTTGCGGCCGTGGATGCCGCCCCGCGCGTTGAGCATCTTGAAATAGGCGTCGGTCCCCCGGGCCACCGAGCCCCAGGCGGCCGCCGGACCGGTCTGGGGGCTCCACTGTCCGATGTGGATTTCCGTTGCGGTGACGCCCTCCTCGGCCGCGGCCCCGGTCGCAAGCCCTGCCAGGGTCAATACGCCTGCCAGCAAAAGTATCAGTCCCATCCGTTTCATGGCTGCCTCCTTTGTATGAACCGATGGACGGGGCCGTTGGCATCCGCCACCGGAGTGGATGTGCAATCGACTCGGGCCTTACATCGAAATCGCTATCGGGATCGAAATCGAAATTGCTTTTCTGCAAAGCCCAATTGATCCGAGCAAGACGATAGCGACCCCGATTTCGATAGCGGTATCGATTGTATTTCCTGGCTTCTGAATTCAGGCGCCTGAATTCTCCTCCAGCCTAAACCTTCTTCACGTAATGCCGCGCAAACAGACCGCTCGGCCGGACGCACAGCATGAGCACGATCACGGCGAAGGCCACCACCGACTTGAATTCGATGGAAATGTAGCCGCCGAAGAGGTTCTCGATGATCCCCAGCAGGTAGGCCCCGAACACGGCTCCCGGCAGGGAGGTCATGCCGCCCATGACGGCGGCGGCGAACCCCTTGAGCATGGGGTCCC
>CAYMQN010000047.1:0-18768 GCA_964392545.1 uncultured Desulfobacteraceae bacterium | reverse complement strand
GAGGACCGACCGGAGGCGAGAACGCCGCCAGGGGCCAAAAGATGCCGTTTCTGGATGGATGCTTATTGTTTTGGCTGGCCGCGCTTGGCCAACTCCTCGGCCCGCAGATCCTTCTTGAGGACTTTGCCCACGTTGGTCTTGGGGAGCTCCTCGATGAACGCGACCTCGGTGGGCAGTTTATAGGTGGCGAGCTTGTCCTTGCAGTAGGCGATGATCTCCTCCGCTGTGGCGGTCTCCCCCATTTTGAGGACCACAAACACTTTGACCTGTTCGCCCCGGCTGGGATGCGGCACCCCGATGGCGGTGGCTTCGGCGATTTTGGGATGCTCGAAGAGAACTTCTTCGATGTCCCGTGGATAAACGTTGAAACCGCCGGAAATGATCATGTCTTTTTTACGGTCGACAATATAGAAATACCCGTCTTCGTCCATCTGGGCGATGTCGCCCGTATGCAGCCAGCCGTCGACCAGCGTTTCGGCCGTGGCGTCCGGACGCTGCCAGTAGCCCTGCATCACCTGGGGACCGCGCACCACCAGTTCCCCGGACTCGCCGATGGGCATCTCCCGACTGCCGTCGCTCAGGTCCACGATACGGGCCTCGGTGTCGGAAATGGGCAGGCCGATGCTGCCCACTTTGCGCTCGCCGCCGAAAGGGTTGATATGGGTCACGGGCGAGGACTCGGTCATGCCGAAACCCTCTACGATGACGGCTCCCGTTTTGTTCTCGAAATCGCGGATAACCTCCAGCGGAAGCGGGGCGCTACCCGAAAAGCAGCCCTTGATGGACGTCATATCGGTCTTTTCGATCTTGGGATGATTGAGCATGCCGATGTACATGGTCGGCACCAGCGGTGCGAAGGTCGGCCGGAACTTGCCGATGGTTTCCAGCAAGGGCTCCGGCTGGGGCTTCGGCACCAGAATATCCCCCCACCCCATATAGATGGCAAAATTCATGGCCACGGAAAGACCGAAGACATGGAAAAAGGGCAGGGCCCCGAGCATGATTTCCTCGCCTGGGTTGAACTTGGGGAACCAGGCCCGAATGCCCTGAACCTGCTTGCTGAGGTTGCCATGGGTGAGCATGACGCCTTTGGAAACCCCTGTCGTGCCACCGGTATATTGCAGCATGGCGATATCGTCGAAAGACAGATCGACGGTTTTGGGGGTCGGGGACTGGCCGGCCAAAACTTCCTTCCATTTGTGGAGATCGGGTGCGGGATCGACCGCTGCGGCAAGGCCCTTTTTCTTTCCCACCAACGGAAAGAGGAGGCTTTTGGGGAAAGGCAGATAGTCTCCGATCGAGGTATAGATGATCGTCTTGATGGCGGTCCCGGGCCGCAGGGCGACCATGCGTTTCGCCAGCAAATCCAAGGTGATCAGAACCTTGGAGTGGGAGTCGTTGAACTGGTGTTCGAGTTCCCGGTCGGAATAAAGCGGGTTGTTCATGACCGCCCGGGCGCCGATTTTCAAAATCGCATAATAGGCCACCACGCATGGTATCACATTGGGGAGCAGGATCGCGACGCTGTCCCCTTTTGCGATGCCAAGGGACTGGAGAGCCGCGGCGGCGCGGTCCACCATGTCCTTCAATTGGCGGAAGGATACGCTATACCCCTGAAAAAGAAGGGCCATGCGATCGGGGAACTGGGCCGCCGAGCGTTCGAGGAAATCCGGCAGGCAGGCGGTTTCATAGTCGACGGTTGCGGGGACGCCCTTCTCGTATTGGTTGAGCCAAGGCTGGTCGGCATAGTGCGCGGTTTCGGTCACCTGAACCTCCTTTTCGTTTGTCGGGAAACATGGTATCTCTTCCCGCTGTTGAACAGATCAAGACGGTTGGAACGTTTCGGACGATGTCCGGTTGCGGGCGTTTGCCGGAAGGTGCCCCTTGACCGGCCGCCCGGAGGGACGCCCAAAACATCACCACCGCCGATGTGGCTGCCGAGAGGACCCGGCGGGCGGCACCCGTTTACCGTAACGGCAATCTATGCTAATAAATGAATTGCAATTCAGTCATTAGGGGAAAGTCCTGGGATTGTCAAGGCAACAATGGGATGCGTGGGTAGGCTGGAGGGTTGCGATAGCGTGCAAATTGCCATGGCGCTTGCGGGGCTTTTCTCTGAAACCCTATGAAATCGTGAGACCGCCGAAGGGTGCCGGATGACGGGCCGTTTTTTGCTTGACGCGGCAAGGTTTGTCTATTAAAATGAATGAGTATTCATTCAGTATGGTATGTAAAGGAGGATAGACACGTATGGAACCTGCCCTGTTGTCGCCCGCGTCCTATCAGTTTTTCCACATTCCCGCTGCACTGTTTGCGGTGCTGATACCGCTGATCGGTATCAGTATTTTTGCCTACATCATGAAGCGCCGGATCGATCCGTTGTTGAAAGCGGCGCCGGACAAGCGGTTCGACCGCCCTCTGGCGCGGATCTGGAAGGTGCTCAAAATCTGGCTGGCCCAGTGGCGCCAACCGCGCTACATGATGGCCGGCGTACTGCACATTGTCATTTTTGCCGGTTTTCTGGTGCTCAGCATTCGCTCCACGACTCTGGTCATCATCGGCTTCTGGCCGGGGTTCACCTTTCCCGGCTTCGACGGTGCCGTCGGGCATGTCTACAATATTTTCAAGGACTATGCCGCCACCTTTGTGTTGATTGCCTGCGTGATCGCCGCCGTGCGTCGGGGCATTTTCAAGCCGGAGCGCTACGCCGTGCCGAAGCGCTACGGCAAGGACCATACCGGCGAGGCTATTTTCGTGCTGGCCCTGATCGCGACCCTCATGCTCTCGGAGAGTTTGTTCGAGGCCACCTTGGGGGCCGCCCAGCTTCAGCAGCTCCAACAGGCTGAATTCGCAGCTCCGGGAACGCTGCACTGGCTGTTTCGCAACATGCTGATCGACGCGCCCATCGCCCGGCTGCAGAGCCTGCATATCACCGCCTATTTCATTCACGATCTGACCTTTTTCTTTTTTCTGTGTTTCCTGCCTTTGGGCAAACACTTTCACGTCATCACCTCGATTTTCAACGTCTTCTTCATGCGGCTGGAGCGCGGCAACATCAAGCCGGTCCAATACGGGGTCGGCGACGCGCAGCTGGACGACCTGGAATCCTTCGGCGTCAAAAAATTCGAGGACTTCACCTGGAAACACATCCTGGACTTCTATTCCTGCGCCGACTGCGGGCGCTGCTCGGACAACTGCCCGGCCAACGCCGTGGGGCGCCCCCTTTCGCCCCGCTTTATTTCCATCAAGGGGCGCGACTACGCCTTTGCCAACTATCCCCTGGGCGGGGCCGATGTGGTCAAGGACGAGGCCTATCAGCTGATCGGCGACATCTACGACGAAGACGAGATCTGGTCCTGCACCACCTGCGGGGCCTGCGAGCAGGAATGCCCGCTGGGCATCGAGTACATCGACAAGATCGTCGACCTGCGCCGCGGCATGGTGGACGAGGGCAATGTTCCCCAATCCCTGCAAAAGCCGCTTGGGGCGCTTGAAAAGCGCGGCAATCCCTGGGGGAAGATGGAGAAAAAGCGCGGCGACTGGACCAAGGCGATCGCCGAGGAAACCCCGGTCAAACATTTCGACAAGGGCGAGAGCGCCGATGTGCTGTATTTCGTCGACAGCATTTCATCCTTCGACGACCGCATGCAGGGCATCGCCCAGGCGACGGCCAGGATTCTGGCGCGGGCCGGGATCGATTTCGGCATTTTGGGCAAGTTGGAAAAGGACAGCGGCAACGAAGTGCGCCGCTTCGGCGAGGAAATGCTCTTCCAGGATCTCAAAGCGCAGAACACCGAGGCCATCCTGGAAGCCGGCGTCAAAAAGATCGTCACCGCCGACCCCCACGCCTACAACGCCCTGCGCAAGGACTATGACGATTTGCCGCCGGTCGTGCACATCAGCCAACTCATCCGGGAGCAGATCGCGGCCGGGCGCCTGCCGTTGGCCGCTTCCAACGGGGACGGCAAGGTCTATACGTATCACGACCCCTGCTATCTGGGTCGCCACAGTCAACTCTACGAGGATCCCCGCCAGGTCCTGGACGCCATACCGGGCCTGACGCGTGTCGAGATGCAGCGCAGCCGGGACCGGTCCTTCTGCTGCGGCGGCGGCGGCTTGATGCTCTTCTACGAACCGGAGGAGGATCAGCGCATGGGGGTTTTGCGGGTGGAGATGGCCGTCAAAGCCGGGGCCAATGTCATCGTGACCGCCTGCCCCTTCTGCCTGGTCAACATCGAGGACGCCATCAAGGTGGCGGGGCTGGAGGGCAAGATGGAGGCCGTCGATCTGTGTGAGCTGGTGGCGCAACACCTGGCGGCCTGATGCAACGATACGCTGTCCGCCCCGGAAAACGGCCCCGGGCGGGCAACCCATTTGGCATCAAACAACAACATCGGGAGGAACAACATGGAAATTTTGGTGTGTGTCAAGAGAGTGCCGGACACTTCCGAAAATGAGATCGAGCTGAACAGTGCCGGCAACGACATTGACCGCGACGATCTGGTCTATTCCGTCAATGAGTGGGACAATTATGCGGTGGAGGAAGCGCTGCAGATCGTGGACAAGGTCGGCGGCAGTGTCACGGTGGTCTCCGTCGGCGACGAGGAAGCCGAAGAGGTGCTGCGGCGTGAAATGGCCATGGGGGCCGAGAAGGGGCTGCTGCTGAGCGACGAGGCCTTCGAGGAGGCCGACGGCCGCGGGATTGCGGCTGCGCTGAAAGCCGCCGTGGACAAGGGCAATTACGATTTGATCCTCACCGGGGCCCAGGCCGACGACGGGGCCGCCCAGGTGGGCGGCTTGCTGGCCGCCATGCTGGACCTGCCCTTCGCCTCGTTGGTCAATACCATCGAGGTCGATGGCGACAAGCTCAAGGTCGGCCGCGAAATCGAGGGCGGCAACCAGGAAATGCATGAGATCAGCCTGCCCTGCGTGCTTTCCATCCAGACGGGGATCAACGAACCCCGCTATGTGGGCATCCGCGGCATCCGCAAGGTGGCTTCGGTCGAGATTCCCACCATGGGCGCCGCCGACCTCGGGCTGGATGCCGCCGCGGTGGGCGGGGCCGCCGCCAAGGTCAAGCGCGTCGATTACTTCCTGCCCGAAATGGGCGAAGGTGCCGAGATGCTGGAAGGCAGCACGGAAGAAATCATTGACAAGCTGGTGGAACTCTTAAAGGCCAAAGGAGGGCTGAAATAATGGCTCAGACATTCTGCTATATTCTCCATAAGGACGGCGTTGTCGACGATACGGCACTGGAATTGGCCGCGGCGGCCAAAAAAATCGATGCCAGTGCCACCCCCAATGCGATCGTGGTGGGTGCGGGCGATTCCCTGGATGGGGTCTGCGATGCGATGTCCGCCAGTTTCGGCGAAGTCTGGAAAGTGGCCAACGCGGCCTTGGGCTATCCGGACGCCGAGATGGTCCGCAAAGTGCTGGTCAATCTGCTGCCCGCCGACAGCATCTTTCTGACGGCCCATGAACATTTCGGCATGGACCTGGCCCCGGGGCTGTCCGTCAAGCTGGACGCCGCCCTCGTCACCGACGTGGTGGACATCGAGGGGGCCGAAGGATCGACGCTCAAGCTCGTACGGCAGGAATTCGGGGGCGCGGTCAGCAGCCATGTGACCTGTGACGCCGCCCAGGGGGCGGTGTTGACGCTGCGCCCGGGTTCGTTTGCGGCGGACGAGTCCAAGAGCGCCGGCGGCAGCGTGGTGGACAAGTCCGCAGAGGTCGGCGACATCGCCACCCTGCGCAAGTTTCTGGAAATTGTCGAAGCCGAAGCCGGCGATGTGGACATCACCAAATCGGAAGTGCTGGTCTCCTGCGGTCGGGGGATCGAGGACGAAGAAAACCTCGAGCTCGCCTTCGACCTGGCCAAGGCCATGGGGGCCGACGTGTCCTGCTCGCGCCCCATCGTCGATGCCAAATGGCTGCCCAAAGCCCGCCAGGTGGGCACCTCGGGGCAGACCGTCAAGCCCAAAGTCTACCTGGCCTGCGGGATCAGCGGATCATTCCAGCACATGGGCGGGATCAAGGGCAATCCGTTCATCGTGGCCGTCAACAAGAATCCCAAGGCGCCCATCTTCCAGGTGGCCGACGTGGGCATCGTGGCCGATATGCTCGAATTTCTGCCGGAACTGACCGAGAAGATCGAAGAACTCTAAGGGCACGGCGGTTGTTGTTGCCCAAAAACCGGCTGCTTGAAAAAGCAGCCGGTTTTTTTGTGTCCATTTGCCTGAAAGGCAAAAGTGCGATAGGTTTTCCATCGGCTTGTGGGATCCATCCGACCTTCACCTTTCCGGAAATGCCGAAGGTTTGCCAATGAACCTGCCGTATGCGATTCGGTTGCCCAAGACCATTGAAGCAGATCCCCGCGCCGACCTCCTGGTCGCGATGTTGGGCGCTCCGCCCCAAGGGTCATGGGCGGGTGGAACCCTGAACCTGCCTGAAGCACATATGAGCGAAGGCTTGCGGGATGCCCTGCGCGCCGCCCAGCGGGCGGGGCGCGTGGTGCGCAGCCTGGAGAAGGCCGAAAGCCACTTGGCAGCCGAAGATCGCGGCCTGCGAATGGCGGACCGCAAAAGCGGCGCATCCCGCGGGGGGCGTCTTTCACGGCTGCTCATGCTGTCGACGGACGGGTCCGAGCGCTTCTACCGCCAGGTGGCGGCGCTGCTGAAGCGAAACGAACCGCGCGTTGCCGCGGTTTGCCTTACCGTGGATGCCCGGGAATTGGGCCGCATGCTCTTCGGAGCGGGGGCTTCCGTGCGCCTGATCATGATCGACCACAAGGAAACCGTCGGAGCGGTGCTGCTGGCCCTGGCCGAGCAATGGGCCCGTTCCCCAAAACCGTAACGCCGGTGCATCTTCTCCCTGAAACGGTGGCCGGTGGCTTCTCTTCGTCGCGAATTACACGCCCCTCCGGGAGCTTTGCATGTCCGACACGATGATCAACAGTATCGGGATGGAGCTGGTCCTGCTGCCCGCGGGGGCCTTCGCCATGGGGGGCGACTGGGACGCCGAGCAGGCGGACGAAAACGAGCTGCCCAAACATGACGTGACCTTCGATGCACCGTTCTATATGGGGCGCTTTGCCGTGACCCAGGCCCAGTGGCGGGTCGTCATGGGGAACAATCCCAGCGAATTCGAGGGCGAACGCCATCCGGTGGAAACGGTTTCCCACGAGGATGCGCAACAGTTTCTGGGGCGCTTGAATGCCCTTGAAAAAACACGGACCTACCGCTTGCCGACCGAAGCCGAATGGGAATACGCCGCCCGGGCCGGATCCCCAAGCACCTATTGTTTTGGCCCGGAAACCGCACGCCTTGCGGAATACGCCTGGTTCCAGAACAACAGCGGGGCGGCCACCCATCCCGTCGGAGCGCTTAAACCCAATGACTGGGGGCTTTGCGACATGCACGGCAACGTCCATGAATGGTGTGCGGATTGGTATGCCCGGGATTATTATGCGCACAGCCCCGCCAGACACCCCGCGGGTCCCCGCAAGGGCGTGGCCCGGGTGCTGCGCGGCGGCGACTGGGGCTCCGAGGCCTGGTACTGCCGTTGTGCGATTCGCAGCCTCAGTTCGCCCCAGCGCCGCAGTCCGCGGGTCGGGTTGCGCATCGTCAAGGAACGGACCGAGACCTCCGGGGCGAAGACCGCCTCCGGCCTTCTCAAGAAGTTCTTTTCTTAAAAATGGCGGTTTCTAGGCCCGTATCGGCCATGGTGGATACCGGGTATTCTGGCAGGACACAGCAGGATCAAGCAGCTCAAGCGCCATCTGGTTTTCCGTCGTTTACGAATGCATCATAGTGATACCGTAGAGGTAGATAACACATGAGTTTGGACATCTGGATCGCCTTCGTCATTGCGGCGGAAATCATTCTCATCATCCCTGGGCCGACCGTTCTACTGGTCGTCAGCCAGGCCATCGCCCATGGCCGCAGGTCGGTCGTGCCCCTTGTGGCCGGGGTGCTGGCCGGAGATTTCACGGCCATGGCCCTCTCGCTGCTCGGCCTGGGCGCGGTCCTGTCCGCTTCGGCGACGTTGTTTGTCGTTCTCAAGTGGGTGGGGGCGTTGTATTTGATTTACCTCGGGGTCAACCTCTGGCGGACCAAAGCGGATGCCGCAACCGGCGACATCGTTTCCCGGAAAGCCTCGCCGGCGGCCCTTTTCAGGGGGGCCTACATTGTTACGGCCCTCAATCCCAAAAGCATCGCCTTTTTCGTCGCCTTTTTGCCCCAGTTCATCAACCATCAGGCCGCAACACCGCCCCAGCTCCTGATCCTGGGGGCCACCTTTTTGAGCATGGCAACCCTTAACGCCGCGCTGTACGCGTTTTTCGCCGGCCGTTTGCGGGACGCTTTGCGCAGACCCCGGGTGCGCCTGCTGTGCGACCGCAGCGGCGGCAGCGCCTTGATCGGGGCCGGGATTTTGACCGCAGCCATGGATCAAGCCTGAAGTTTACCATTATCTCAAGGAGATCGCACCGATGTCGGCTTTCCCGGAACTGGAGAACACCACCACCTTTCTCAGGGCCGTGCGCTCGGGCATCCTGCGCGGCACGGCCCGCCCGCTGGTGTTGGGGCGCCGCTCCCATGTGTGGGAGGCCTCGATTCAGGACGACCGCCGTCGACGGGTGGCCGCGGGCCGCGTGCGCCTGATGGTCTTGGAGCCCGGTGCCGAGGCCGACGGTGAAACCGTTGCCATGCAAAGCCCTCGGGATTGAAAGTGGTTCGGAACCGAAGCCGTCCGGAGCTCTTTTATCGCCTACCGTTCGTGATGGTGGATACCGCCCGCCTCGGCCATCGTTTGACGGGTCTCGTCCTGGTGCTGCTGTTTAGCGGCTGTACGTTTTCGGGGCCGCCTCCTTCCGACGGCAGGGTGCCCCAGGCGCTCCTGTCGGCGGACCTGGCCCAACTGCTCGGACACCATGACCCTGAATCCGATCGCTTGGCCCGCGTCGTGCTGGCCCGAACCGCGGAACTGGCCCAGGCCTACCAGGTGCAAAAACCGGCCCTGTGGCATAACCTTTTGGTCAACACGGGGCTGCGGGAGCGCGGCCTGTGCTGCCACTGGACCCAGGATTTGCTGCAGACCGTCCGGGCGCTGCACCTAAAGAACTACCGCGCCGCCTGGGGGGTGAGCCGCTACGGAACCTGGCGCGAGCACAACAGTGTGGTGATCATCGCTGCCGGCACGTCATTTGCCAGCGGCCTGCTGCTGGATCCCTGGCGCAACGCCGGCGAACTTTACTGGGCCCCGGTTGCGACGGATGTCTATCCCTGGCAGCCTCACCCGGGCGACGACGGCACGGCGCGCATCGGTTGCCGGTAAACACCATGATCAGATCTGCTGCATTGCCGCAGCACGCTTTTGGGCACCGGATGTCCGGGCCATTATGGCCGTCGGCGGAGAGAAATTTTACCGGCGATTGTGCGGGTTAGAGCCTATCGGGCCAATCCCCCGGGACAATCGGCTTGCAGTCTGTGGGCGTGCGATGTATCCCAGGGTGGGACGACAGCGGTAGCGATGCCTTCCGCTGCGCGGGAGGAGACGCACCTCATCATGCCAAGACTCTACATCCAGGAGTACACGCGCATTCTGGCCGGCCGGCACGTCTGCATCGCTTGTCGGGAGGGGATTCTGCGGGATCATTTGGCTGAGATCGTCAGCGATATCAAGTTCCTGAACCGTCAGGGGATCGTGACGACCCTCGTTCACAACATGGCCAATCGCTTCGCCAACCAGCAGCACTTTCGGCGATTGGCCCAACGCCTGCCGGATACGTGCATTCTGCGCATCGATCCCGAGAAAGATTTTTATGCCGAGGTGCTCGAGCAGAAGCCGGTGTACAAACTGATTTTTCTGGAACGCAAATTTCTTGCCGATGCCAAGGGACAGCGCATCAATGCCCTGGACACCCGACGCCTGCGGGAAGAATGGCAGCGCTACGGCGACATGATCGCCAACCCCAGCTTTCGTTCGACCCTGGAGAAAATATGCCAACGCATCGATGGGGGGGATCTCCATCGCGTCCACATCCTGCCGGCGCGCAAGAATGCCCTCAAGCACGAGCTGTTTACGGTGGAAGGCACCGGCACCCTGATCGCCAACGATTTTCAGGAGGCCTTTTTGCCGGTGCGCTCCCGGGAAGATGCGAAGCTTGTGGCCGGCATTCTGCAGCTCTACAAGGGGACCGGCTATCTCAAACCGCGGGATCAGCGGTATGTCGCGACGCATCGCAGCAATTTCTACATGACCCAAATCGACGGCATTGCGGTGGGGTGCGCCGAGCTGATTCCCATCGACGCAGAAACCGCCGAACTGGGGGCCCTGGCCCTTTCGACCCGGTTCCGGGGCCAGCGGGTCGGCGTCTTCACGGTCAATGCCTTCCTCCGGGAAGCACGGCACAGGGGCTATACGACCGTCATCTCGCTTACCCGGAACCCGCGTTTGCAAAGCCTCTACCGCAGTCTCGGATTTATGCGGCAGTCGCCCGCGCGCTACGCCGGGCGCCAGGCCCGCTCCAAGGATACGCCGATGTTCGTCAGGGCGATTACACCGCTTTAATGAGATGAAACGGGAAGGGGGCGAGGGGCGCTAGCGCCATCACAGGCCGCTGCGGCGGAAAACAAAAAAGGGGCGGTTAAAACCGCCCCTCGTCCGTCGGATGGTGGAGCTGAGGGGACTTGAACCCCTGGCCTCATGACTGCCAGTCATGCGCTCTCCCAGCTGAGCTACAGCCCCATTGCGATAGCCGCGGAAGCTAACAGACCTGTTTTTCGATGTCAACAGCTATTTTTTGCCCCTGACCGCCGCGCCGCCCGTTGATCCACGACCGGGCAAGTCCACCTCGGCGGCCTTGCCGGTGAGCTGTCCTATTGACAAAAGAGGCTGCAAAACCTATTAAAGTCGCTTGTATTTTTCAAAGGTGAGACGTGCCGGGGAGCCTGGTTGTGTGCGGACGTGACGATCAGCGCCGATAAGCGCCCATCCGGCGAATGGGGTCACAAGGCAAGGCTTGCGCAGCTCATTTTGACGGCTGCCGGGACGTTGGGAAAGGAAGGGTATGCTCACTCAGATGCGGAAGAATGCCGGCAGCTGGCTCATCAAATTGCTGCTCGGCGCGATCGTGGTGGTTTTCGTCCTGTGGGGTGTCGGATCAAATCAGAAGAACCCCAACGCCGTCGTGGCCACCGTCGACGGCGACGCCATCGGCTATGTCGAATACAGTCGGGCCTATCGCAACCTGTTGGAGAATGTGCGCCGGCAGTTTGGCGACAACGCCAACGAGGACCTGCTCAAGGCGCTGAACCTCGAGGAGCAGGCCATCAATCAACTCGTCGATCGCCGCATCCTGGTCAAGGCGGCCCGGGACATGGGGTTCGCGGTTTCCGATGAGGAACTGGCCATCTCCATCAGTGCCATTCCGGCCTTCCAGTCCAACGGGGGCTTCGACACCCGCGCCTACCAGCAGGTTTTGGGGCGGGTGGGCATGACCCCCGAGATGTTCGAGGAGGCCCAGCGGGAGGAGCTGCTGATCCAGAAAGTGAGCGATTTCGTCACCCGCACGGTGAACGTATCCGACGAGGAGGTGCGGGCCTGGTATCAGTGGCAGAATACCGAAGTGGATATCGACTACCTGCGCATCGATCCCGACCGTTTTACGGACGTGGCGGTGGTTGAGGAAGAGGTCAAGGCCTATTTTGACGAAAACCAGGCGGACTACAAGACGGCCCCTGCGCTCAAGGCCCGTTACATCGTGTTCCGGCCCGGGGCCTACAAATCCCGTGTGCAGGTGACCGACGAGGAGATTGAACGCTATTACGAAGAAAACCAGGCTGAATTCTTTTCGCCGGAAAGGGTGGAAGCGCGTCATATCCTTGTCAAAGTAGCCCCCGACGCCGATGAGGCGGCCGTGGAAGCCGCACGCCGGAGGGCCGCCGCAATCCATGCGCAGGCCGTGCAGGGGGAGGATTTTGCCGAACTTGCCAAAGCCCATTCCGAAGGGCCCTCCCGCAACCAGGGGGGCTATCTGGGGTTCTTCGAACGCGGCCGGATGGTCCAGCCTTTCGAAGAAGCGGCCTTCGGTTTGCAGGCCGGTGAGATCAGCGCGCCGGTGCGCACCGATTTCGGATGGCACGTCATCAAGGTGGAAACGCATGCCCCGGCCGAAGCCCTTTCCCTGGAGGCCTCGCAGGACAGGATCCGGGGCCTTCTGAGCGACCGCGAAGCCCGTGGGATGGCCCTTGAAGAGGCGGAATCGGCCTACGACATGTCCTACGGCGGGGATGATCTGCTGGTGGCGGCGGAGCGTTTCGGCGTGACCGTGGCCACCACCGATTGGGTCGATCGTGGGGATTCGGTGGAAGGCGTCGCGGATCCACGTCAATTCCTGGAAACGGCGTTCGAACTGGAACCCATGGGCATCAGCGAGGTGGCGGAAATCGGCGATGCCTTTTACCTTATCCAGACGCTTGAAAAACGTCCGGCAATGGTTCCAGCCTTCGAAACGGTTCGGGCACGCGTGCGCGAGGATCTGACAGCCCAAAAACAGTGGGAGCGGGCCGAAGCGCAGGCAGGGGAAATCCTGCAGGCCCTGCGCGACGGGTCTGCGCTCAAAGAGGTGGGTGCCGCGAAGGATATTACGCCCCAGACCACGGGGTGGTTCAAGCGCGGGGAAGCCATTCCCGGCATCGGGTTGGATACCGCCTTGACCGCGGCGGCCTTCAACTTGTCGCAGGAAGCCCCCTTACCCGAGGAACCGCTACGCGGTGAAACCGCCATGTTCGTTTTTCACCTTCGCGATCGCCGCATGCCGGATGCCCAGGCAACTGCTGACGAGCGGGACGCTCTCGCGGAGCAATTGCGCCAGCGCAAGCAGCAGGAAATCTACCGGAACTGGATGGCCCAGGCACGGAGCCGGGCCGACATCGAAATCGATCGTTCGCTGCTGCAATAGAACAGGGGCGATCGCTTTCGACTGCCGCATCCTGCGGCTTCCCATCACCTCCCTGCGGGAGAAGCGGTGCATGGCCAAGAAAAAGAAGACCCCTGTCGACGTCAAAACCTTTACGGTCAAAAAATGTCCATACTGCTACAATCATCTGGCCGTCAACGTCCATCGTTGCGATATGTGCGGCAAGCGCGTCGGTCCTGTGGAATCGACGGGAATGGCCCGGAAGACAGTCGAGGTGAAGGCCTACCTCAAGGCCATTGTGGCGGTGGCCGCATTTGTCGTGTTTTTCTGGTGGGCGTTCATGCGGTGACCCCCTGGGCTCGGCGACGCGCCGCCGTTTAGGGCAAGTGGGGCCTGAAAATGAGGGGACGCGCCGCGCGGGGGGCGAGCCGGGTCGCGAAGGTCAGCGGGCGAGCATGGCCCGCATCATGTCGCCGGCATTTTCGGCATGATCGGCAATCGAGCCGATGATTTCGGCCAGCCGGACCATGTGAAAAACCGTCACCGGATCGATATCCATGTTGAATACGTTCTGTTTGATGGCCGCCTCCAGTTTATCCGCGGCGTGCTCCTGGGCCCTGACCTCCTGTATGATAGCCTTGACGGCCACGCGCTGCTTTTCGGCATAGGTTTCGAAATAGCGTTTGGCGCCCGCCACCATGCGACTCAGCTCCTCCAGCGGATCGATGACGGCATCCACGAGAAGAAAAACATCCTTGTGCAGGGCTTCGGGGATGCCCGGTTCCGATCGGTAGGAAATCCAGTTCAAAGCGTCCTTGACTGCGTCGAGTACCTGGTCCTGTTCTCTAAGATAACGAAATAACTGAAATTTGCTGACCGGCATCAGCGTGCCGATGGGCAAGTGGCCCCGGATGCGGCGCTTGATGGCATCGGCCTGGTTTTCAAGCTGGCTGACTTCCTGGCGGAGTTCCTCGAATTGCCGACATTGATCGGAAACGTGGCATTCCATGGCTTGTTGAAAGGCCCAGGCGCACTCCTTGACCTTCTCGGCGTGTTCCAGAAGCCCCTCGAAAGGCGAACTGACAAAAAGAGATAAAAAGGGAATTCGCATGACGGCCTCCTCGCCGGGTTACATGAGCACTTCCAGAAGCTTGAACATTACCATGCTGGTCAGGGCGGCCGCGGGAACGGTCAAAATCCAGTAGAGCACGATGCGGTAGAGGATGCGGAAGTTGACGGCTTCGATACCCCGCGCCAGACCGACGCCCATGACACCGCCCACCGCCGCATGGGTCGTCGATACGGGCAAGCCCAGCTTGGACGCTAGTAAAACCGTAGTTGCGGCGGCAAAGTCAACTGAAAACCCCCGCGTATTGGTGAGGGTGGTGATTTTATTGCCGATGGTGTCCATCACCCGGTGGCCGGCCATGCCGATACCACAGGCGATGCCGATCCCGCCGAACAGGAGTAGAAACAGCGGAACCGGAACCGTGGCGCCCACCGTGCCCGTCTTGACCAAAAAGTAGACAACGGCCAGGGGCCCGATGGCATTGGCGACGTCATTGGCCCCTTGGGCCAGCGCGACATAGCAGGAGGTGCCGATCTGAATTTTGCGGAATACTTCCTCGGTGCCATGCTCGTCATCCGGCACATGGCGTTTGAGAAGGCGTTGGCCGATCAAGCCCAGCACAATGGCGACAGCGGCGCCGATGGCAACGGCGGCCGGGGTATTCACCGAAAGCGATTTTCCGAGGGGGGTTTTGAAGAGAAACGAGAGAACAATGATAAAGACGGCCATGCCGATGAACAGGGGCGACAAGCGAATCGCCCATTGAAAAGCGGCGGCTTGGCGCAGCACGAAGCGGACAATGACTTTGAACATGCCCCAGCCGATGATCAGGCTGAAAAAGGGCGAAACCACCCAACTGGCGGCGACGGCGCCCAGTTGGCCCCAGTTGATGACGGTGACACCGCCGGCCATGATACCGAAACCGACCATGGCCCCCACGATGGAATGGGTGGTGGAGACCGGCAGTGATTTCCAGGTGGCGAAACTGACCCAGAGGGCTGCCGCCAAAAGCGCCGAAAAAGCCCCCACCAGCGCCAGGTGCGGATCGGCCAGCACCTCGGTCGACACAATCCCCTTGCGAATGGTGTTGGTCACATGCGAGCCGATGAAGGTCGCCCCCACGCAATTGAGAATCCCGGCGATGAAAACGGCTTGACGGATGGTAATGGCTTTGGCCCCTACGGCCGAAGCCATGGAATTGGCGACGTCGTTGGCGCCGATATTCCAAGACATGTAGAAGCCGAAGACATATCCCAGAATAAGAACCATCGTTTCCGACAACATGCGGCTCAACCCTCTCCGCTTGGGTTGGATCGGTGACGACGACTCCGATGGTGTTCCCCAGGGCACCCCCGACAAACGGCTCCCGTGGCCGGTGCGGGTTCCCGTAAGGAACGCACGCCCCGAAAAGCCGGCCGCCGATCGGCACACGCAACGTCTCGCACGGGGTGCCGCGAAGCGCTTTGTCCGGCGACGGGCATACGTGCTCCCCCTACCACAACGCCCCGGACCGGCGCGCCAGAACCGTTTCGGGGAGATCCGCAAGAAAGCGGGACGGCTGGCTCAGCAGCATGCCCGTCATGCGATCATAGGCCTGGCCGGGACATAGAAAATAGAGCTGTTCCCGCGCACGGGTTGCCGCCACGTACATCAGGCGAAGCTCCTCGTCCAGTTGACCGTCGCTTTCCGTTGCCATCAGCGACGGAAAGCGGCCATCCAAAGCCCACAGGATAAAAACCGTGTGCCACTCGAGGCCCTTGGCCGAGTGCACCGTCGACAACACGAGGTGGTCGGCCTGCTCGTCGGCGGTGCCGAAATCCCCCGAAATGGTGGTCGTAGGCGGTTCGAGGGTCATGTCTTCCAGGAAGCGCTCCAGGCTGTCGTAGGCTGCCATGATGACCAGCAACTGTTCGAGATCCCGTATACGCTTGGGATAGTCGTCGAAGCGCCGGCTGGCAATCGCATCATAATAGGCCAGCACCTGTTCCCCGCACCGGGCCGGTGGCGACGCGGGATCGTCGATAGCGGCCAAGAGCGCTTTCAGTCTTACGATACCGGGTTTTTGGGCCAACTTGGAATTATCTTCGAGAAACCCCTGCAGCCCCTGTGCCCGGCGGCATATGCGCTCATAGAGGGTCGCGGCGGATTTGGGGCCGATTTTGTCTTCGAGCAGCAAGATGCGGAACCAGTTCAGCCGGTCATAGGGATTGCACAGGACCCGCAGATAGGCCAGGACATCCTTGATATGCGCCGATTCCATGAACTTGAAGCCGCCGTACTTCACGTAGGGTATGTCCGCGCGGGTCAATTCAACCTCCAGGTCGAAGGCATGGTAGCCGGCGCGGAAGAGAACGGCGATGTCCCTCAGGCGGACGCCCTGGTCCCTTAAAGCCATGATCTGATCCACCACGAAACGCGACTGGCTGTTTTCACTCCCGGTGTGGACGAGCTGCGGCGGGCGCTCGCCGCCGCGTTGGGAAAACAATACCTTGGGATATTTTTCGATGGCCTGGTCGATCAAGCGATTGGTCAGGGACAGAATGGGTTCGGCACTGCGATAGTTTTCTTCAAGGGTGATGACCCTGGTCCCCGGAAAGAGGGTTGGAAATTCCATGATATTGCGGAAATCGGCGCCCCGAAATGAATAGATACTCTGGGAGTCGTCGCCCACCACCATGATGTTGTGATGGTCTCCGGCCAGACGGCGCACGATGCGGGCCTGAACGCGGTTGGTGTCCTGATATTCATCCACCATGACATGGCAGTAGCGCGCCGTGATGCGGTCACGCACTTCAGGATGCCGGTCGAGCAGGATCCAGAGGTTGTTCAGAAGATCATCATAATCCATCACGGCCTGCTGCTTTTTAAGCGCCGTGTACCCCGCCAGAATTTCCTGCAAAACCTCCAGATAAGGAAAAAAATGGGGATATTCCGCATCGACGATATCTTCCAGGGCGGTATCCTTGTTGGCGGTTTTACTGAAAATATCGGCCAGGGTCTTCTTGCGCGGAAAAGCACCGAAGCGCGGGGTGTCGATTTTTTCCTTGACCACGAATCCGATCAGGTTCTCGGCATCGGGGCGGTCGATGATGGAATAGCTGTTTGGAAAATCCAAGGCTGCAGCATAGCGTTTGAGCATGCTGTTGGCAAAGGCGTGAAAGGTTCCCCCGGCAATCCGCCGGCAGCGATGATCGAGCAGACGGCTGGCCCGCAGCAGCATTTCTCCGGCGGCTTTGCGTGTGAACGTCAACAGCAGGATGGTCTCCGGGGGGTGCCCTTCGTCGACCAGGCGGGCGGCACGATAGGTCAGCGTTCGTGTCTTGCCGCTCCCAGCTCCGGCAATCACCAGCAGTGGGCCGCTGTCATGATACACCGCTTCAAATTGGGCAGGATTGAGCTCCCGCTGAAACTGTTCTTTCAGGGATTCGGTCATGCTTAGTCCCTCGAATCAGCCGTTGGCCGATTTCACAAGGGGCCGGCAGGGGTTGCAGCGATGGTTGACCTGTCCTGGCGCCCTTGCTCTCTTGCCGGCAGTTGCCTGCCGGCGCGGTGGTTTTGGTGGATGCTGTTCTTCCACAGGCTTGCAGGATTGTCAACACAGGTCTGGCCACAGGCGAAAGTCGGGCGCAATCGGAGAGGGGTGGGTTCTCTCTTTCAAGGGCCTTGCGGCGCCGGTCCTCAAATGCCGTGCCGGCCGGGACCGGGCAATAACGACGGGGTTGCCGGCAAAAGCCCTTCAGGCTAGTCTTCGCAATCGCTTTGGCAGAGAAGATGGTTCTCCTTTTGTCTTCGCAGAAGGATGCGAACGCATCCCCCGTGGGGGTCAGCACGGGGTGGTTTTTGCGGGGAGTTGTCAATAAACACTTAATATCGTTATGTTATGAGGCCGTAGGTCTCACGGTGAAGTATTTCAACAATCCCTTGTCATGCTTGCATCCCCGTGTTTGGAACGATCTAATGTGCTTTTTTTATTGACGATAGAGTTGACTTTACTCATTCTTTGTATTAGCCTCCAGTCAGTCAGGCACCGATCCATTGAAAAAGTAGAAGGAGGATATGTCAGATGAAGAAATTAAAGGAACAACTGAAAGCGGTGTCCAAAGATTTGGTTAAGCTTTCCAAACAGGTCGACAAGGCAACCGAGAAAGTCGACAAATTGACGAAGGCCGAAGCCAAAAAGCCCAAGACCAAGAAGACCCCCGCCAAGAAGACGACGGCCAAGAAGGCGCCCGCCAAAAAGAAGACGACGGCCAAGAAAGCACCCGCCAAAAAGAAGACGACCAAAGCGGCTGCCAAGGCCACCACTGCCCAAAAACCCACCGTCCTCGACACCGTTTATAGCGTCATTGACAAATCCCGCAACGGTGCCACTATCGCGCAACTCAAGCAGAAAACCGGCCTAACGCCGCGCCAGTTGAGCAATGCGCTTTACAAACTCTCGACCCGCGGCAAGATTGTCGCCAAGTCGCGAGGGCTTTACGTCAAGAAGTAATGCCGGGTGATGGTGTGCGGGTCCGGTTGAACGTTCGCGTGGACCGTATCCTTCTTCCGTCTCGTCGCTGCCGGCACAAATGACGGCCGGTTGACGAAACCCTGAAAAACAGATCCATCGAACGATTTCTTTTTCAGCCCGTCCCCGCAGGGGCGGGCTGAACTGTTTCAGACCCACCCTCGTTCCCGGCCGTTAGGCCGAACCACAGCTCCCGGGTCATCCGCTCAAAAGACTTTACCCCAACGTTGCATAAAAAAGATGGCGAAAACCTCACTAAAGGCTATGTGT
>CAYMQN010000046.1:0-18844 GCA_964392545.1 uncultured Desulfobacteraceae bacterium | reverse complement strand
ATATGCACGAAAGGGATTTGTCCTAGGCCGTCATCCCGGCGGAAGCCGGGATCTCCCACAATTTCATGCCGTAAGCCCAATGAGATGCCGGCCTTCGCCGGCATGACGGGCGAAAATGGGGTACGGTAGCGGTTGCGACACAGTCTCGAAATCGGGGATCCGTGCATTTCAATGGGTTCTGGACGCCCGCATCCGCCGGCGGGACACCTTAAGGACTTTTTACGGTTCCATCTTGCTTCAACCAATGACCACCGACCCATGACCTTTTCCCCCACCCATCACCGCGGAGAACTTTCGGTCATTTTGCGGTGCTATGCGTCATTGTGGTGAATCGTAAAGAAAGATAAGCGACAATTATGGACATATGCTAACAACTATGCTAACGGGGGTGGCCGTTTGCACTATTATCCCCGTGGAGGTTCTCATGAAGCAGATCGTGTTGGGATGGCTGGTGGTGTTGCTGGCGGCGGTGCAGGCGCCGGCGGCGGATTTGACGGTGTTCAGCGGCGCCGGGCTCATCAAGCCCATGGAGGAGCTGCGCGCCAACTTTCAGGAAGCGCATCAGGTGGTCATCGATATCCACTACGGCAGTTCCGGGGAGATCTTCGGCATGCTGGCCGCCGGTCGGCCCTGCGACGTGCTGATCCCGGGGGCGGCCAAGTACACCCAGGACGCCCTGAAAAACGGGTGGGTGGCAGAGGACACGATCCGCAATCTGGTGCTGCACACCCCCGTGATCGCCGTGTCGAGCGGCAACCCGGCCGGTATCCGGGGCCTTGACGACCTGGCCCGCCAGGGGGTGCGGGTCGCCATCGGCGATCCCCGGGCACCGGCCATCGGGCGGGTGGCCAAAGCGATCCTGGTCAAGGCCGAGCTTTGGGAGAAGGTGCAGCCCAATATCGAGGTCTACGCCCCCACCGTGAATCAACTGCTCATCTATGTGGCCCTGGGCCAGGTGGACGCCGCCATCATCTGGGAGGATCTCACCGCCTGGGCCGAGGGCAAGGGCAAGATCGCGGTCGTTCCCATCGATCCGACGCGCAACATGGTCAAGACCATCCCCACCGCGGTGTGCACCCAGGCGGCCGATGCGCAGCTGGCGCGCGCCTTCAATCGGTACGTGGCCTCCCCGGAAGGGCTTGCGGTCTGGCAGAAATGGGGATTCACCCCTTGCGATCGATAGGGACAACCGGGTTTCGCCTTGTCACCATCGGCAGCGCGCTCCTGGTGGCCTTTCTCCTGATGACGGCCATCGGCACCCTTTTCCTGGTGCCGGAGACCGATGATATCCTGGACAATCTCTGGAGCGCGGAGATGCGCTTTTCCCTCAAGCTCTCCCTGCTCACCGGTGTGCTCTCCACCGCTCTGGTGATGCTGTTCGCGCTGCCCATCGGCTATGCCCTCTCGCGCTTCCAGTTCCCCCTGAAGGGCCTGGTCAAAACGGTGCTCGACCTGCCCATCGCCTTTCCGGAGCTCGTGCTGGGGCTGTGTCTGCTGCTGCTGTTCGGCAATTCCTTCCTGGGCAGCCTGTTCAGCGCCTTGGGACTCGATTTTGTTTTTACAAAGCAGGGCATCGTGGTGGCGCAGTTTTTTACGGCCCTGCCCTATGCCGGCCGGATTTTGAAGTCCACCTTCGATTACGTGGACCCCAAGCTGGAATTCGTGTCGCGCTCCCTGGGCTATTCCGTCTGGGAAACCTTTTGCAACGTCTCCCTGCCCCTGGCCAAAAACGGCATCCTGGCAGCCGCGGTGATTTCGTTTGCGCGCTGCATCGGCACCTTCGGCACCGTCCTGATCCTGGCCGGGGGCACCTACATGAAAACCGAGGTGCTGCCCATCACCCTCTACCTCAATATTTCCTACGGCAACATGGGCATGGCGCTTACCAGCGGCATCGTGCTGACCGTGGTCTCCTTCGTGGCAATCTATTTTTTCGAGCGGGCGGAGGTGGGGCTATGAGCCTCTTGGAGGTACACGACCTGGAGGTCCGCCTTCCCGAATTTCATTTGGAGGGTGTCAGCCTGCGCCTCGACGCCGGGGACTACCTGACGATTATCGGCCCCACCGGCGCCGGCAAGACCATTTTCCTGGAATCCCTCGTGGGTTTCTGGCAGCCGGACCGGGGACGCATCCTGCTCGACGGCCGGGACATCACCCGTGAATTGCCCGAACTGCGCCAGATCGGGATCGTTTATCAGGACTATGCCCTGATGCCCCACATGACGGTCCACCGCAACATCGCCTACGGTTTGAAGCGACGCCCCCCGGCCGGACGGGACAGCGCGGTGCGGCAAATGGCCGCATCGCTGCACATCGATCATCTGCTGCACCGCAAACCCGCCACCCTCTCGGGCGGCGAGCAGCAGCGGGTGGCCCTGGCGCGGGCTCTCATCGCCGAACCGCGGCTGCTGCTGATGGACGAACCCTTTTCGGCCCTCGACCGGCAGACCCGCCGGGAGGCCCGCCTTCTGCTCAAGCAGGCCGTACGCGAGCGGGGCACCACGGTGGTGCACATCACCCACGACCTGGACGACGCCTGGGCCTTTGCCGACAAGCTGGCCGTCTTCAAGGGCGGGCACATGCTGCAGTTCGGCACTCTGGGGGAGGTCTTCAACCGGCCCTGCTCGCCCTTCGTGGCCGAATTCGTAGGGGTCGGCCTGCTGCCGGGGACCGTGCAAGCCGGCGGCAACGGCCGCTCGCGGATCACCATCGGCGGTGCCTGCCTGACGAGCCTCGACCCGGCCCGGGCAGGAGACCGGGTGACGGTGGCCATTCGCCACGAAGCCGTCCGTCTGCAAAAGGAGCCGCCGGTGTCGCCCAACGGCTTCAACGTGGTCGAGGCCCTGGTGGGCCGCGTCATGCCGGAAGGGCCGGCCTTCATGGTCGATATGCATTTCGGTCGCCACGTCCTGCAGGCCCTCGTCCCGCGCAGCCCCCTGAAGCGCCTGGCCCCCCGGGAAGGGGACCGCCTGTATGCCTTGATTCGCAACGAACATGTCAAGATCGTCTGAACAGGAAGGAGAACCGTCATGACCCAGGATCGCTACCGGGGTGCCTTGAAAATCGCCGATTTGACCTATGACCAGCTTCGGGACCAGCTGCGTTCCATCGCCACCGAGCACGGCTTGCTGCCCCAGGCGGTCTCCGTGGTGGCGGCCCGCACCCTCAAACCGGAAGAATCCATCGGCCGCCCCGAGCGCCAGGATTTTCCCCTGGTCAAGGGGCGCGAGGTCATGGTGGAAGCGGACTTCAACGGTGCCCAGGGCCAGGCCTTCACCGATCGGCCGGGCAATTACAGCGGCCGCCTGGCGGACGTGCTGGCCCTGCCCCTGGCCGACAACTTCGAACGGGCGGTCTTCGTGGCCACCCTGAACGCGGTGCTGCGGCACCTGGGCTGCATCGGCAGCACTATCCACTGCAAGGACAAGGAGCCCGAGGCGTGCGCCGAGCACCTGGTGGAATACGTGCGCGACCATTTCGGCACGCCGCGCATCGCCTTTGCCGGCCTGCAGCCGGCCATGGTGGACCACCTGGCCCGGCATTTCGCCATCCGGGTGACGGACATGGATCCCGACAACCTGGACCAGATCCGCTACGGGGTGCCCATCGAGCCGGTGGAGCGCAACGGGGATATGATCGCCTGGGGCGACGTGGTCTTCGCCACCGGCAGCACCCTGGTCAACAACACCTATCGCACCGTCATCGGGGACAAGCCCCTGGTCTTCTACGGGGTCACCGTGGCCGGGATCGCCTATCTCACCGACTGCCCCCAGTACTGCCACTGCGGCCATTGAGCCCAGGGGCGGTTTAGGATCCATGGGCGATAATCGCAATCGGCATCGCTATCGAAATCGAACAATGTCGGGGAAGAACGATGACGGCAAGGAAGACGAGAAAAACCGTCCCTGCCCGTCATTCCCGGGCTTGACCCGGGAATCCAGGCGTCCAGCTCCTTTGCCGCACATGAACTGCCTGGACTCCCGCTTTCGCGGGAGTGACGTCAAGCGCCAATAGGATGCGCTGACCAAGAAAGCGCATCATCGACGATTTTTCCAGCCGGAACGATGGTTTCCTAAAACGGCACATCCTATGGACGGGGGGCCTTTGGATCCCGCTCCCGATGGCGATTTCGATGGTTGCCGGATGAAATTTACTATTTCTTCCGGGTGTAGGTAATCTCCATCATCTTTTCCTCGTTTCCGCTGCGGTCGATGCCGTACATCTCGAATTCGTGGGTGTCGTGGTCCACGATGCGGGTCACCGAGCGCATGGTCATGGGCCCTTTGATGGGATCGTCGTAGCGGCACTCCTGGGTGATGGTGCGGCCCTCGGTATCGGCGCGGCCTTCGAAGTAGAAGATGCCGGCCGGACGCCCGCAGGGTCCGGCCGGATGCGTTTTCAGGGATGCGCCTCCCGGGCCTTGGCCACGCGCACGGCGCTGACCTTGAACTCGGGGATCTTGGCCAGGGGATCGTAGGCCTCCGCGTTGGTCAGCATGTTGGCCGGGTTTTCGCCGAAGTGAATCGGCATGAACAGGCAGCCCGGCTGGACGTTGGTGTTCACCCGGGCCGGGGCCTCCATCTCGCCGCGGCGGGAGGCCAGCAGCAGCAGGTCGCCGTCGGCGATGTCCAGCTTGCGCGCGTCGGCCGGGTGAATGCTGACATAGCCCCGGCGCTGCTCGGCATCCAGATGGGGCGAGATGCGCGTCATCGTACCGGTATGGTAGTGGGCGAACATGCGGCCGGTGGTCAGGAAGTAGGGGTATTCCCGGTCGGGCATTTCCGCCGGATCCTGGTAGGCGATGGCGTGGAACTTGCCGGGGCCCCGGGCGCAGCTCCGGGTGTGCAGGATGGGGGTGCCGGGGTGATCGCGGTCCGGACAGGGCCACTGCAGGCCGTCGAGTCCCAGGCGTTCGTAGGACATGCCGGCGTAGCTCTTGGGCGTCAGGGCCGCCATTTCATCGAAGATGTCGCCGGGGTCCGCGTAGTCCATGGGGTAGCCCAGGGCCGTGGACAGGCGGCTGATGATGTCCCAGTCGGCCAGGGCCTCTCCCACCGGTTCCACCGCTTGGTGGATGCGGGCACAGCGGCGCTCGGAGCTGGTAAAGGTGCCGTCCTTCTCGGCCACCGCGGCGGCCGGCAGGACTACGTCGGCAATCTGGGCGGTTTCGGAGAGAAACAGGTCCTGGACGATCAGCAGGTCCAGCTTTTTCAGGGCGTGGTGCAAATGGTTCCAGTCCGGATCGCTGAGCTTGGGGTTCTCGCCGATGACGTAGAGCGCCCGCAGGCGTCCGTCCAGCATGGCCCCCACCATGTCGGTGATGGTCATGCCGGGCTTGTCCGACAGGGGCCGCCCCCAGGCTTCGGAAAACTTGGCCACGTTTTCCGGCACGGTCACCGGCTGGTAGCCGGTAAAGACATTGGGCAGGCCGCCCATGTCGCAGGCGCCCTGGACGTTGTTCTGCCCCCGCAGGGGGTTGACGCCCCCGCCGGCCGCCCCCACGTAGCCGCAGAGCAAGGCCAGGTTGCAGCAGGATTTGACGTTGTCCACCCCGGTGGTGTGCTGGGTGATGCCCATGGCGTACAGCAGGGCGCTCGGGCCGTGATTGGCATACAAATCGGCCATCTGTTCGATATCGCGCACCGGCACACCGGTGATGGCCTGCACCCGCTCGGGCGGGTAGTCGGCCACCGCGGCTTCCAGTTCCGCGAAGCCCTCGGTGCGGCTGTCGATATAGTCCCGGGCCTCCCAGCCGTTGCGCAGGATGCAGTGCATCATGCCGTTCAGCAGGGCCACGTCGCTGCCCAACCGGTGATTGACGGCCAGGTCGGCCAGACCGCTGAGCTGGATGCCCCGGGGGTCGGCCACGATCAGCTTGGCGCCCCGCTCCTTGGCCCGGTAGATGCGCCGGGCGATCAGGGGGTGGCAGGCGGTGGTGTTGGAGCCGATCACGAAGAAGCAGCCCGCGGTTTCCAGATCGTCGTAGGAATTGGTCATTGCCCCGCTGCCGAAGGCGGCGGCCAGACCGGCCACCGTGGAGGCATGTCAGAGACGGGCGCAATGGTCCACGTTGTTGGTGCCGATGGCGGCACGGGCGAATTTCTGGGCCAGGTAGTTTTCCTCGTTGGTGATTTTGGCCGACACCAGCACACCGACGCTGTCCGGCCCGTGCTCGGCCACGATCGCCTTGAGGCGGTCGGCGGCGAAGCCGATGGCATCCTCCCAGCCCACCTTGGTCATCCGGCCGAAGGTGTTCAGCAGCGGGTGCTTGAGGCGCAGCTCGCTGTTGACATGTTCATGCAGGTTCCAGCCCTTGATGCAGAGCTTGCCCTGGTTGACCGGATGGGTTTTCATGGGCAGGGTGCCGACAAGTTTGCCGTCCATCACCTGGAAGAGAACGCCGCAGCCGGTGCCGCAGTAGGAACAGATCGAGGGAACAAATTTCAGCGTCATGCCGTCACTCCTGTGAAACCGCCAGCAGCGGTGCCGGGGTGAGCGTCGGTTTGTCGCCCAGGATGCTGAAGGGCGGCAGGGCGTCGCTCGCGCCGGTATCGTAGTCGAAGAGATCCTTCACGATGGTGTTCACCTTGCCGTAGAGCAGCCGCAAGGGGATCTCGGCCGGGCAGGCATCCTCGCACAGGCCGCAGTCGATGCAGCGTCCGGCCATGTGCACGGCCCGCACCAGGTGAAAGATGGGGATGTCCGGGGGCAGATGGCCGGTGCCGATGAGGTCCGGATGCTCCAGGCTGCAGTCCTTGCAGAAACACACCGGGCAGATGTTGCGGCAGCCGTAGCACTTGATGCACTTCTGGAACTCGTACATCCAGCGGTCGAAGCGCTCGGAGCCCTCCTGGGCGTCGACGGCCGCGATGCTTTGGCGCGGGTCCTGGCCCTTTTGGATCTTGAACGCGCCGGTGGCCGGGGCCTCCAGGTAGGTGCAGTCCGCGTGGGGCTTGAGGGCCGACGGGCAGCAGTTGACCGGCAGGGGCGCCACCTGCTCGGCCGGCAACTGGTTCCAGACGGCCAGTACGTTCAGGGCGCGCTGGGTGCAGTCGCGGGCCAGCAGCCCGATCTTCTTCGCCGGATGGCGGGCCGCGATCTGGGTGGCGAATTTTTCCAGGGCATACCGCGCCGGCCCGGTCACCAGCTCATCGGTCTCGTCGATCCGCTCCCGGGTAAAAGCGTGGGGCAGCGGGTGCCCGGATACCATCTTATAGGCCAGGAAGACATCCACCTTGCCGTCTTCCAACCAGGCTCTGACTTTTTTTTGCATTAACCTCTCCTTCAGGCCGATCGGGCCACCGCGGCGGGTTCGGCTCTGCCGGCCGACCGGGCGATGCCCGGGGGCGATACCATGACATTGGCGGCCTGCCGGTAATGGGCGGCCTGCAGCAGGCTGGGCCCCAGCCGGCGGATGGTTTCGGTGAAATCGGTGACCACGCGCACGAACTTCTGGGCTTCGGCGGACGATATCCATTCCAGGTGCAGGCGCCCCTCCAATCCCATAAAGGTGAGCAGCTGCTGCATGAAGGCGATCCGTTTGAGCGTCATGTGATTACCATACAGGTAATGGCAGTCGCCGATGTGTCAGCCGCCCACCAGCACCCCGTCGGCCCCCTGCTGGAACGCCTTGAGGATATGGTGCGGGGAGACCGTGCCCGAGCACATGATCCGGATGGGCCGGATGTTGGGCGGATAGCCCAGGCGGCTGACGCCGGCCAGATCCGCGGCGCCATAGGTGCACCAGTTGCAGAAAAATGCGATGATTTTCGGTTCGAATCGATCTGGGTTCAATGGTCACTCCTGCCGGGCCGTCGCGGCCCGATGGTTTCAGGCAGCCAGCGCGCTGTTGATCTGCGCATAAAGCTGCCGGTTGGTGAATCCCATAAGGACCGGGGCCTCGGACGGACAGGCCGCCGCGCACGCGCCGCAGCCCTTGCACAGGGCCGGGTTGACTTCGGCGATCCCGGTGTCCTCGCAAAGGTGAATCGCGTTGTAGGGGCAGACCTGGACGCAGCCCCCGCAACCCACGCAGCGCTCGGCGTCGATGGCCGAGACCACGCCGCCCACCTGGATGGTGTCCATGGCCAGAAAGGTGGCCGCCCGGGCCACGGCGGCCCTGGCCTGGGCGATACTTTCGTCGATGGGCTTGGGATAGTGGGCCAGACCGCACAGAAAGACGCCGTCGGTGGCGAAATCCACCGGGCGCAGCTTCTGGTGGGCCTCCAGCAGCCAGCCGTCATTGTCCATGGGGACCTTGAAAAACCGGGCCAGGGCCGTGTCGCCAGAGGGGACGATGGCCGTGGCCAGGCCCACCAGGTCGGCGTGGACGGCCAGGGGACGGTCCAGCACGTGATCGCGGAAGGTGACCGTGACCCGATCGCCATCGGCGCGAACCTCGGGCGGTGCCTCCGGGGTGTAGCGGATGAAGTGCACGCCGCGGGCGCGGGCTTCCTGGTAGAGCTTTTCGCGCAGCCCGTAGGTGCGGATGTCCCGGTAGAGAACGAAGACATTCGTTTCCGGGCGCAGGGTCTTCAGGTGCACGGCGTTGCGCAGGGCATGGCTGCAGCACACCTTGGAGCAGTAGGGCCGTTCCGCATTGCGGGAGCCGACGCACTGGATGAAGACCGCCGTGCGGAGGTCCTCCAGGTCCGGGGTGTCGGACCCCAGGCGTTCGTCCAGCTCGAGTTGGGTGCAGACCGCCGGATGCTCGCCGTACAGGTAGTCCCGGGGCTTGGATTCCACGGCACCGGTGGCCAGAATGGCCACGCCATGATCGATGGTTTCGCTGTCGCCGTTTGCCGCCTGGAGGGTGGCCTGGAAGTTGCCCACGAATCCGTCCACCCCGGAAACCTCCGTCCCGGTGTGCACGGTGATCTTGTCATCGGTTTCCACCGACCGGATCAGGTCGGCCAGCGCCGCGGCCACGGGTTCCCCGCGCCAGGTCGTCAGCAGGTGGCGGGCATTGCCGCCCAGGGCCTCTTCGCGCTCCACCAGGTGGACCGGGTAGCCCTGGCGGGCCAGCCCCCGGGCGGCGGTCAGTCCGGCGATGCCGCCGCCGACCACCAGCGCGCTGTGGGTCATGGGCAGCTCGGTGCGCTGCAGCGGACGCAGGAGGGCGGCCTTGGCCACGGCCATGTGGACCAGGTCCTTGGCCTTTTCCGTGGCCGCATCCGGGTCGTCGGCATGCACCCAGGCGTCGTGATTGCGGATGTTGGCCATTTCGAACAGGTAGCGGTTCAACCCGGCGCTCATCAGAGTGGCCTGAAACAGCGCCTCGTGGGTCCGGGGCGTACAGGCGGCCACCACCACCCGATTCAGGCGTTCGGCGCGGATGATCTCGGCCATCTTGTCCTGGGAGCAGGTGAAAAGGTTTTCTTCCACATACACCACGTGGGGCAGGCCGCGGGCGAAATCCGCCACCTCGGGCACGCGGACCACCCCGCCGATGTTGATGCCGCAGTTGCAGACGAACACCCCGATGCGGGGCAGCTCCCCGCGGACGTCGGTTTCCGCCGGCAGGTCCACGGTCCGGGTCAGATCGTTGCGGGCGGCTGCCAATGGTTCGGTGGCGGCGGCCGCCGCCGCGCTGGCTTCCATGACCGAGTGGGGGATGTCCTTGGGGCCGGTGAAGGCCCCGCAGGCAAAGATGCCCGGTCGGGAGGTGGCCACCGGTGCAAAGCCGCCGGTGGCCACAAAGCGTTGGGGGGTGAGATCCACCTCCAGCCGGGCGGCCAGTTCGGCGACCTCGGGTGCGATTTCCAGGCCGGTGGACAGCACCACCAGGTCGAAGGTCTCGTTGACGATGGTGCCGTCCGGCTGCACATAGCGCATGCTCAGGCCGTCGTCCGGCGCCGGTTCCAGGGAGTGCACCCGGGCGGCCTCGAAACGGATGCCCGACCGGGCGGCGTTGTCGCTGTAGCGGTCGAAGTCCTTGCCCTGGGTGCGCAGGTCCATGTAGAAGATGGCGCAGTCCAGTTCGTCTTCACTGTGCTCCCGGGCCATGACCGCCTGTTTGACGGCATACATGCAGCAGACCGACGAACAGTAGCTGTTGCCGGTGCGGTTCTGGTCCCGGGAACCGATGCACTGGAGCCAGGCGATCCTGCGCGGGGCGGTGCCTTTTTTGGCGGCCGACGGCTTGACCAGGTGCCCGCCGAAGGGCCCGGTGGCCGAGAGGATGCGCTCGAATTCCAGCGAAGTCACCACATTGGGGAACCGGTCGTAGCCGTAGATGTCCAGTCCCGCAGGATCGAAGCTGCGGAATCCGGGGGCCAGGATCACGGACCCGACCTTCAGGGCGCGGCGCTGCTCCGTGTCTTCATAGTTGATGGCGCCGGTGGGGCAGACCTTGGCGCAGGCCCCGCAGCGGCCCTTGGTCAACTGGAGGCACTGCGCGGGATCGATGGCGTACTTCAGCGGCACGGCCTGGGCATAGGGCACATAGATGGCCTTGCGCTTGCCCAGTCCGGCATTGTAGCCGTCGTCGACCTTCTTGGGGCATTTGGCCGCGCACTGCCCGCAGGCGATGCACTTGTCCATATCGACATAGCGGGGGTGCAGCAGGACGTGCGCCTGGAAGTCGCCCTGCCGGCCCTCGATGGCTTCGACCTCCGCCAGGGTGAGTAACTCGATGTTGCTGTGCCGGCCGACCTCGACCAGTTTGGGGGCCAGGATTCACATCGAGCAGTCGTTGGTCGGGAACGTCTTGTCCAGTTGGGCCATGACGCCGCCGATGGACGGCGAGCGTTCGACCAGATAGACATAAAAACCGGCATCGGCCATATCCAGCGCCGCCTGCATGCCGGCGATACCGCCGCCCACTACGAGTACAGCGCCCACCGGTTGGGCGCTGGGGGTTGTGTTACGCGTCATTGTCCACTCCGCAGGTTTCGTGATCGCTTCAGTGACCGGCCGCCGGTCGGCCGGCTAAATGTTGCTTCCGCGTGGATGGTGTTACCAGGCTTCGCGTTCGAGTCGTTTGTAGATGAACATGAGCTGTTTCTGGGTCAGTTCGCCGATGTTGGCGTTGATCCAGCCCAGGTCCCCGGAGGCGATCGCGGCCTTGGCCGCCATGGAAAGCTGATAGTCGCCCAGAACATTGCCGCCCTGTTCCATGAGGGCGGTCCAGAATTCCTGGTCCTCGCTGGCACGGTTGAGCACCCGCATCACCTCCCGTTTTTCGATCAGGGCCTGGGACTGCTGCTCCGCGGCCATGGACGCCCGCTGCGCCGGTACGAACCGGTTGCCCAAGACCTTGTCCACGGCCTGGCGAATCTGGTCGTCGGTAAACGGTTTGGCCAGATAGTCGCTGGCGCCGATGCGCATGGCATCGACGGCCGTTTCCACCGTGGAATAGCCGGTGATGACGATAATGCCGGTATCCGAGCCGTCCGCCTTGATCTGTTTGATCACGTCCATGCCGTTGATGTCCGGCAGCCGCAGGTCGGCGACCAGCAGGTCATAGGGTTTGCTGTGCAGCTGTTCCAGGGCACGGGTGCCGGTGTTGGCGATTTCCACCTGATGGCCTTCTTCCGACAGAATCATCTGCAGCCCTTCGGCGACGACGACCTCGTCTTCCATCAACAGAATCTGGGCCGCGTAATCCTCTGAACGGTCGATGACTTCCATTTGTGCAGACATGAGACCCTCCCAATGGTTCGGTTTGGTTGTTCGTGGCGACATCGCTCCGATGCGCGCCCGGCTTTGCGATGTCGCGGTTGACGAAGGGCAAAGCAAGGGCCGTTCCAAAGGTGCCCCGACCACGGCAATTAAGGGTTCATGTAATCTATCCAACCGTTATCATAATAAAAAATAATTTTTCCGGTATGGGCGGGCCGGAGACTGACGGCCCGTTGAATCGTATGAGCGGTTATACGCCCGACCGGGCGCAGGCCCCTCAAATGGCATCGATACCCAAAGAATTCAGACTGTATTGCCCAATATACGCGTCCCGGCAATGCGCACGGCCGGTTGTCACAAGGCCGCCCGGGTGATGCCGTGCTTCTTCATCAGGGCATGGAAATTGGGCCGCTGCATGCCCACGTCGGCCGCGGCTTGGGTGATGTTGCCCTTGGCCTCCCGCAGGGCCTTGATCAAAAACGCCTTTTCAATCTGCCCGAAGCTTTCGGTCATGATCTGCTGCTTCACGGTCTTGAGTTCGGCCAGGGTCTCGGGGACCGCCTCCCGGCCTCCCGAGCGGCCCACGGCCAGGTTGTCGAGCAGATAGACGATGTCCAAAAAGCGCCGGTCCGACATGATGACCAGCCGCTCGATGACATTTTTCAATTGGCGCACATTGCCGGGCCAGTCCTGTCGGACCAGCGCTTCCATGGCCTCCTCGGTAAAGCCGTCGATGCGTTTGCGGGCCTTTTTGTTGAAGAGCTTGAGAAAGTGGTCGGCCAGGCGCGGAATGTCGTCCCGGCGCTCCCGCAACGGGGGCAGGAAGATCGGGAAGACGTTGATCCGGTAGTAAAGGTCCTCGCGGAAACGGCCGTCGGCCACCATGGCCCGCAGATCCTGATTGGTGGCGGCGATGATGCGCGCCCGGGTCTGCTGCACGCGGTTGGCCCCGACCCGCTTGAATTCCCCGCTTTCCATGACCCGCAGCAGCTTGCCCTGGGTCTCCAGGCTGAGGTTGGCCACCTCGTCCATGAACAGGGTGCCCTCGCTGGCCGCTTCGAAGATGCCGGGTTTGTCCGCCACGGCGCCCGAAAAGGCCCCGCGCACATGGCCGAACAGCTCGCTTTCCAGTACGCCCGGTGCCAGGGTGCTGCAGTCGATGGGTACGAACTGGTTGGCGGCGCGCCGGCTGTGGGCGTGGATGGCCCGGGCGAACAGCTCCTTGCCCGTCCCGCTTTCGCCGTCCAGCAGGACCGTGGTGTCGGTGGGCGCCACCTTCTTGATCTTTTCGAAAATCTTCAGGATCCGGGGGTTTTCGCCGATGATGTTTTCGAAGTGGAAGCGCTCCAGCAGCTGGCGCCGCAAAGACTGGTTTTCCTGCACCAGGTGTCGGTTTTCCTGCACCCGCCGGACCGTGATGGCCAGCTCCTCGTCGCCGAAAGGCTTGGACAGGAAGTCGAAGGCCCCGGCTTGCATGGCCTGCACGGCGGTCTTGACGGTGGAATAACCGGTCATGACAATGACATAGGCATTGGGGTTGTGGGCCCGGCAGGCCTTGAGAATGTCCATGCCCTCGGCATCGGGCATTTTGAGGTCCAGCAGCACCAGATCGTAGGGCCTGGCGTTAAAGGCTTCCAGGCCTTCGGCGCCGGCCGTATAGCTGTCGACGGTGTGGCCGTGGTCGGTGAGCACGAGTCGGCAGCCGTCGCAGACCACGGGTTCGTCATCGATGATGAGAATGTGCAGCGGTTCCATCACGTGTTTCCTTGGTTTCAGATGCGGGCGGCATGGGCCGCCCGAGGGGCAGTTCGATCGTAATGCGGGTGCCTTCGTTCAATTGGCTGGCCACCTGGATCTGGCCGTCATGATTGCGCACGATGCCATAGCTGACCGCCAAGCCGAGACCGGTGCCCGTGCTTTTGGTCGAGTAGAAGGGTTCGAAGAGCTTGCCGGCATCTTCGGGGGCGATGCCGCAGCCGTCATCGGTGATTTCGACGATCTCCAGGCCCTGCTGGGCGTCCATCCGCGTTTCGACGCGGATCTGCCCCTGTTTGTCGATGGCCTGGGCGGCGTTGAGCAGCAGGTTGATGAAGACCTGCTCCATCTGGTTGCCGTCCATCAGAATGTCTTCCAGGTCGTCGGCCAGCAGCTTGGTGATCTTGATGTGCCGCAGCATGAATTCGTTTTCCAGAATGCTGAGGGCCTTGAGAAGGGTTTCGTTGAGGCTCAGCCGCAGTTTGTTCGGGGTCTTGTGGCGTGAGAATTCCAGCAATTCCTGGATGATGCCCTTGCAGCGGGTGGTTTCCCGCATGATGATTTCCAGCCCCTTGTGGCAGGGGTCCCCGTCGGCGCTTTTTTTGAACATGTTGGAGCTGTAGAGCAGGATGCCGCCCAGGGGGTTGTTGATTTCATGGGCGATCCCGGCGGCCATGCGGCCGAGGGCCGAGAGTTTTTCGGTTCGCAGGACCAGATGATTGTATTGGCTCTGCTGGTTTTCAATGAGGCGCGCTTTGTTCAGGGCGCAGGCGCATTGCTCGCCGATGGAAATCGTGAAGTCGATTTCGGCCTGGGAGAACACCTGCGCTTCGGCAAGATAGACGCGGATCAGGCCCAGCATAGTACCGTCGTGGTGCAGCGGCACATCCAGAATCATGCGCACGCCGTTGTCCCAAAGGCGCTGCGGTTCCTCGACCCGCGGGGCCTGCCGGATGTCGTCGAAGATGCGGACGTCGCCGCGGTGATCCAGATCGCGCTCGAGCTGCTCGCGGGAGACGGGGCCCTTGCCGAGGTACCGTTCGGCGACCCCGCAGGCCGCCGCGACTTCGAAATAGTCGCTTTCGCGGTTGTGAATGCGCAGCAGCGCTCCGCGGGCGTTGAGCATGGCCGTGGTTTTTGCGACGGCCAGGTCGATCACCTCCTGGACACTGGTGCTGGAATGCACCAGTCGGCTGATGTCCCGAAAGGCCAGATAGAATCCTTTGTAATCGATGGTGTGCGGCATGGCCTCCCGCCCACGGCTGTCCAGATGCCCGGCGGCATCCCTTTCCGATCAAACGCCAAGTCTTGTCTTGACGTGCTCGATGGGCGCCCGGTACGATCCAGGGTCAACGGCGCGCTGGAAATCGAATAATGGGTATAATCTCATAAAGGGAGTACCTATAGCGCGCCTTTGGCCGCGGTGCAAATGTTTATTAATTAAATCCCATTCAGGGGCATTTCAGGCGCCGGCTTGACCCCGGGGAGCGGTGCGTTATGGTTTTCAGAAGGCAGCTTTACCCTTCAGCTTCAGCAAATTCGCCGCGACGATACCGGATCGCCTCCCGTCCCTGGGCGCAGCCCGCGAGCCTGCCGACGCGTCACCAGCATACCCAAACGGCCTCCATCCAGGCGGATGTGTTGGCCAAAGGGGGAGAACGCTTATGAAACGTGCCATCCTAAGAAGCACCGGAAGATATCTCCCGCCCACGCGGGTGACCAACGAAGAGCTTTCCCGCATGATGGAGACGACGGACGAGTGGATCCGGCAGCGCACCGGGATCGAAGCGCGGTACTGGGTGCGCGAAGAGGACAACCTGGGCACCTCGGACCTGGCCCTGGCGGCCTCGCGGATCGCCCTGGAACGGGCCGGCTGGCAGCCGGGGGACCTGGACCTGATCGTCATGGCCACCATGACTTCGGACACCTACATCCCCGGCGCGGGAACCCATCTGCAGCACAAGCTGGGGGGCGGCTACATCCCCGCCCTCGACATCCGCCAGCAGTGCACCGGCTTCCTGCACGGCCTGGAGGTGTGCGACGCCTACGTGCGCAGCGGCCTCGCCGGCAAAATCCTCCTGGCCGGGGCCGACTACCAGAGCCGCTTCATGGAGCGCACCACGGCCAACCGCGACACGGCGGTCATCTTCGCCGACGGCGCCGGCGCCACCTGCATCGAGGCCGTGGAAACCGAGGTGGAGGTGGGCATCCTGGCCTCGGTCTTCCACGCCGACGGGAAATACGCCGACAGCCTGCGGGTGGGCATCCCGGCCCGCAAAAGCGGCTACTACATGCATCCCGAGGCCATCGCCAACACCGAGCACTACCCCTACATGGACGGCCGCACCGTCTTCAAGATGGCGGTCACCCGCCTGCCCGAAGTGGCCGGGGAACTGCTGGCCAAGGCCGGCATGGAACTCGCCGACATCGCCATGGTGGTCCCCCACCAGGCCAACCTGCGCATCAACGAGGCCCTGCGCGACCGCTTGAAGCTCCCCCCCGAGAGGATCTACAACAACATCCAGGAATACGGGAACACCACCAGCGCCACGATCCCCATCGCCCTGGACGAGCTGATGGAGAAGGAGATGCTGAAGGTGGGGGACAACGTGCTGTTCATCGGCCTGGGCGCGGGGCTGACGTGGGGCGGGGTGTTGTACAGGGTGCCGTAAAGGAAGGGTTCAAGGGTTCGAGGGGCCGAGGGTCAAAGGGAGGAAAACGGATATGCGGTTATCTGAAATGGGCCCGTCTGGTTAACTGCAACAGCTTGAACCACGAAGGTCACGAAGGGCACGAAGGGATTTATCTGTTTTGGGAGGCTTTTCTTCGTGTCCTTCGTGGTAAATTCTTTTCCACGGGTGCTTTTCAATGAACCGTCAACCGAAAAAACCCAACCCCAAGAGATTCCTTCCGGCATGTTCCGGTCCGTCATGCCCGACCCCGCTCGGGCATCCAGGGTTTTAGGCGTCTTCTTCTGAGGCGGTATCCCTCCAAAAAGCACCCACCTTCTGGTTGCCCACCTATGGCCTCCATATAGACCCTAAGAATACTTTATGGTCTATAAGTGGATCAAAAATCTTGGCAGAAACAAGAAAGCATAGGATGTGCTGACGCAGTCAGCACATCCTATGCTGAACAAAAAAGACGATAGCGATCCCGATTTCGATAGCGATTTCGATAATCCAGCATGCATGGTTTCCATCCAGTATCCATTACCAGGTATTAAGCAATCATAGGGTGTGCTGAAGCAGGAAGCGCATCGTGTTGCAAAATTCAAGGGTTCGAGGGGCCGAGAAGCCAAGGGAGGAAGACCGAAATGCGGTTATCCGAAAAGGCCGGGTTTGGTTAACTGCAACAGCTTGGACCACGAAGGTCACGAAGGGATTTATCTGCTTGGGCCGGCTTTTCTTCGTGTCCTTCGTGGTAAATTCTTTTCCACAGGTGCTTTTCAATGAACCGCCGACTGAAAAATTCCAATCCTAAGATCCTCCTTCCGGCATTTTCCGGTCCGTCATGCCCGACCCCGCTCGGGCATCCAGGGTTTTAGGCGCCTTGTTCTGCGGTCGTATCCCCCCAAAGCATCCACCTTCTGGTTGTCCACATATGATCTATATATAATCCATAAGAATTCTTTATGGTCTATATGTGGAACAATACAATCTTGACAATATGCAGCCTTTTTCCTATCGTATGGTTCACATAAAAAACATTAAGCCGTCTTATGGGTTATATGCGAACCAAAGGAATCGTGATGCCAAAGTCCGTCCCACGCACCTACTCACGTTACAGCCGCGATGCGGCTGCCTTGCTCGGCGCGTTGATTCGCGAAATGCGTACCGAGCGCAAACTTACAGCTCAGGAATTGGCCGATCGTGCGGGTATTTCCAGAGGAATGCTGCAACGCATCGAAAAGGGCAATCTCAAATGTGAAATCGGAGCCGTGTTCGAAGTGGCCGCCATCGTTGGTGTCAAACTGTTTGATGCCGATGAAAGCGCGCTGACCAAACACCTGCGCCAAACCGAGGAAAAGCTGGCGCTTCTGCCGAAATCGGTTCGCAGGAAATCCAAGGCGGTGCGTGATGACTTCTAAGACAGCGAAGGAAGCCTTTGTCTGGATATGGCTGCCGGGCGAAACCGAGCCCGTCGTGGCCGGACGGCTCGAGGCCGATCACGGCCATATCTTTTTCAACTACGGTAAAAGCTATTTGAATCGTATCGGTGACAGCAAGCCGGCGATCGCCATTTACGAACCTGAATTGCCGCTCAAAGCTGGGGTGCTGCCCTTGCCCGAGGGCCTGCGCATGCCCGGCTGTATCAGGGATGCCGCCCCCGATGCGTGGGGCCGGCGGGTGGTTATCAACAAACTGTTGGGGCTCAAGGGCCCCGGTACCGATACCGCCGCGTTGGATGAGCTGACCTACCTGCTGGAGTCCGGATCGGACCGGATCGGGGCACTCGATTTTCAGCGCTCCCCTGCGGCGTATGTGCCGCGTACCGCAACGAATGTCAGCATGGAAGAATTGATGGCGTCTGCAGAAAGGGTCGAAAAAGGCGTGCCGCTCACACCGGAGCTGGATCAGGCCTTGTTTCATGGCAGTTCTATCGGCGGCGCGCGTCCTAAAGCCTTGATTCAAGACCGAGGCAAAAAATACGTGGCCAAGTTTTCATCCAGCACCGATCTGTACAATGTGGTCAAGGCGGAATTCATCGCCATGCGCTTGGCCGGCTTGGCCGGATTGAATGCCGCACCCGTAAGGCTGGCCAAGGCGGCGAACAAGGACGTTCTTTTGATCGAGCGCTTCGACCGCGTGCTAAAAGGGGACAAGTGGGCACGCAAGGCCATGGTCTCCGCCCTGACGCTTTTCCAGTTGGATGAAATGATGGCGCGTTACGCCAGCTACGAAACCTTGTCCGAAATTATCCGCCACCGTTTTACCGACCCGAAGCATACGCTGAGAGAGCTGTTCTCGCGGCTCGTCTTCAATATTCTGTGCGGCAATACCGACGATCATGCGCGGAACCATGCCGCATTTTGGGACGGCACATCATTGACCCTGACCCCTGCCTATGACATCTGCCCGCAAAGCCGCACAGGCAATGAGGCTTCCCAGGCCATGCGCATTGCCGGCGACAATAATATGAGCCAACTCAAAACCTGCCGCGAGACCGCGCACAACTTCCTTCTTTCCGAAGCAGACGCCCGCGAAATATTCGGTCACCTTATGGCGGCAATCGAACAGCATTGGGACGCTGTTTGTGAAGAGGCCGAGCTAAATGAAGTGGATAAGGCCCTTCTTTGGCGGCGACAATTTCTAAACCCCTATTCGCTCGAGCAATAGGTAGCGCCCATCCATAACTGCAACAGCTTGAACCACGAAGGTCACGAAGGACACGAAGGGATTTATCGGTTTTGGGAGGCTTTTCTTCGTGTCCTTCGTGGTAAATTCTTTTCCACGGGTGCTTTTCA
>CAYMQN010000045.1:0-19014 GCA_964392545.1 uncultured Desulfobacteraceae bacterium | reverse complement strand
TGGCCCTCATTGCAGGTAGACATCCCAATTCGATTTAACCTGTACCAATCTCATGCAGGCCGAACCTGTGATTACGTGCCACCCGTCCAACCAACCTGGTCTGGGCCCGCCGTCCAGGTAGCCATCTGATACCGACAGGGGTAACCCAGGGGTGACCTTAGCCCAGACCCCCCTGAGAACCGGGTTGGATTAGGATCGGCTATTTCAAGAATTCTGCGCCCTGATTAATCCGTGATCATCGCAGCCAGTGCAAGTTTAGCGGGTTTTCAGAATAGTTGGAGATATTTGTATAATTAAAGGCTTGCATTTGTCATGGACAGATAACATAATTTTTGACAATCGAGTGACAGGATCTGACCAATCCCAAATAACCAACCCCAAAACTCCGATAGAGCCAGTCAAAAGCGTCGATGGTCGCGCAAGGATCTCATCGAGGCTTGGCGAAAAGGTTACAATGTTGTCAGACCCCGGCGCAGCCTTTGCTATGGTTCACCGGAGCCGGAGGTTATTCAACCTTTGCGTTTGGAACCGTTTTGGTTGAATCGGCTTTAAATGAATGGAAATCGACGCAGCACTTTTCCAGAAACACCCTATGTACTGCCACCGAAAGGATCCCGGTTGCATGAAAGGGGCACAGCCGAGGCCATCCGGATGGACTGAAAAAAGGAGGAAACAGTGACCCTTCTTGCCAGAAAAGGGTACCTTGCCATTGCCACTTTGGGACTTGTGGCCGTTGTCGCTGCGGTCTATTTTGGCGGCCCTCTGCTGACAAGGTCGCCGGAGAAGGTGCCGCCCGGGTCGGTGCAAGATGCGCAGCAGGAACCCAAAAAACGCATGGCGAATCTTGAACCAAAAGAGGAACTTGTCGCGCCGCCGCCAGCACCCAGCTACACGCCCGACGCACCGCTCTTGAGCCGGGTGCGGGATGCTTTCAAGGAAGGCATCCGCCCCGAGGAAGCGGTGAAAATGGCGGCCACCCTGCCGGAAGGCCCTGAACGTGCCGATGCGGCCTTTCTGCTCCTCGAGTACGCCGCCGAGGCGGGCAATGCCGAGGCCGCCGAGCAGGTAGCGCGTTTCTACGATCCCCTTGCCAGCGAGCAAAGCGGCACGATCCGCAAGAACCCGGCAGCAGCCGTCAAGTGGTATCGAACGGCACGGGACGGCGGCGTCGCGGAGGCCGAAACAAAATTGACCGAACTGCACCGCTGGCTTCGCGAAAAGGCGGAGCAGGGCTCCCGGGAAGCACAAGTTTTGCTGGAGAACTGGGAAAAGGAATCATGAGACATTCATTCAGATCGAAACGCAATGCAGGGAAAATCGTTTTCATTATCGCCGCGGCTGTTTTTCTCTGCGGGCTTGGGGGCGCCTCCGGCGCTCTGGCCCAACAGCAGTGCCGACCACTGTTGATTCAAGGCAAGAAGGCGCTTTTTCAGCGGGTGGTCACTCATCCGGGGGCGACCCTCTACGCGGAACCGCAGGCGACGGAGGCTCACCGCACAGAGCGGATTACCCCATTTTCCGTTCTTTACGTATACGAGCGCAACTCTCCGCAAGACGCCGCGTGGTTGAAAGTGGGCTACGGCAGCCAATGCGAAATCGCGGGGTGGATGCAGGCCTCCTATGCCTCCGACTGGGAGCAGTCCCTGACTCTGAAATTCACCGAGCGAATGGGGCGCAGCCCGGTTCTTTTTTTTCGAGGGCTGGAAGACCTCGAGCAGGTGGCCGGAGCGCAGGACCCGGCCGAGCGCGTCTCGCAGCTTGCGGGAACATTCGAAGCGATCGATGAAGGCGGAGCCCCCCCCGCCGGTTTTCCGGTGGTGGCCATGGAGCCGTCCGGCGAGGCGGTGTCGCGGGACCGGTTTTACCTGATGCCGATATTCAACACCGTGGAACTTTACGAGGGGGTGCAGTTTTTGGAAGTAGCCTCCGTCGATCCCGGGGCCGGGTTGCCCCCGGCCGACGGCGAGCTTAAAACGGCCATCGCCTTTGTGATCGATACCACCATATCGATGAAGCCCTACATCGACCGCACCCGGGAGGCGGTCCAAAACATTTACGACCGCATCGAAAGCGCCGGCCAAACCGACCGGGTCGCTTTCGGATTGGTGGCCTACCGCAGCAGCACGGAGAAAACGCCCGGCCTCGGCTATGTGAGCAAGGTATTGTCTCCCCTGCGCGACGGCAGCCAGCGGCCCGCATTTGAAAAGGCCTTGAACCAAGCCAAGGAGGCCGGAGTGTCCTCGCACGCATTCAACGAGGATGCGTTTGCCGGCATCAAGAAGGCCGTCGAGGCGCTGGACTGGTCCGGCTACGGATCCCGGCTGCTGTTTCTGATCACCGATGCCGGCGCCATTCAAAACGACGACCCCTTTTCAACCACCCAAATGAATGCAGCCCAGATCGCCGATCTGGCCGCCGCCAAGAATGTCAAGATATTCGTCCTGCACCTGAAGACCTCGACCGCCAAGCGCTTGAACAACCACGGCTATGCGCAGGCCCAATACATGGCCCTGACGGGCCAGAGCGATCCGGCGATCGGAAACCTTTATGTTTCCATCGATGCCGACAACCCTTCCGGCGGGGTGGAAACCTTCGGATCGGTTGTGGAGGAGGTCTCGAAACAGATGGTGGAGCTGGTACGCTCCACCGGCCTCGGGGAACGCCTGACGCTTGCGGCCTCCGCCGATCCGGATATGTCTGGAAATACGGTGGCCGAGGCGCGGCGCAAGGCGGCCGCCCTCGGCTATGCCATGCAGCTCGATTTCCTCGGCCGGCGGCAGAGCACGCAGGCCCCGAAGGTGGTCAAAGCATGGGCTTCGGACATGGACCTGGCGCGCCCGGATACCCCTTCGTTCCAAGTTGCGGTGCTTTTGACGAAGAATCAGCTCAGCGATCTGTACCGGCGCCTCAGGATCATTTTGGACCAGGCCCAGCGAACCAAGCGAACCGGTGCCCGGGACTTCTTCCAGAGCATTCTGTCGGCCTCGGCCCGCATTTCGAGGGATCCAGAGCAGTTTCGCCAGCAACCGGATCGAAACCTCGGCGAGCTCGGACTGCTCGGCGAGTTTCTGGACGACCTCCCTTACCGCAGCAGCATCATGCGGCTAAACGAAGACGATTGGTACCGGATGAGCGTCGGGGAGCAGCAGGCGATCGTGGACGACCTGAAGGCCAAAATCGCACGATACCAGCTTTACCACGACGACGTGAACAACTGGATCAGCTTCGGGACCGAGAATCCCGGGGAGATGGTCTATCGCGTTCCCTTGAGCATGATGCCATGAAGACCGAATTGGGGACCAACCTCCATGGATGAAGCATCGCCCGATTCCGCCACGGCACCGACCGACGACGCGACGGCAACGCCGGTCAACAGCGGTCGCCGGACCCTTTTTCACCTCCGGGAAGTCACCAAGGCATGGCCCGGGCAGAACGATTTCGTCCTGACGATTCCTGAGCTGACGGTCGACAGGGGCGAAAAAGTCGCGATCGTCGGTTACAGCGGATGCGGCAAAAGCACCCTGCTTGACTTGCTGGCGCTGGTGCTGCGGCCGGAGGCGGCCGGCCGGTTTCTGTACTTCGCCGATCCCGAGCGGTCTCTCGATGTGGATCGCTGCTGGAAGGAAAACGACCTGAACCGCCTGGCGCACAGCCGGATGCAGCAGATCGGCTATGTGCTGCAAACCGGCGGCCTGCTGCCGTTTCTGTCCGTGGGCGACAATATTGGATTGAGCCGCCGGGCGCTCGGCCTGCCCGATGAAGGCCGCGTAGCGGATTGGGCTGAACGGCTGGGAATCCGGCGGCATCTCCGCAAATACCCCGCCCAGTTATCGGTTGGGGAACGCCAGCGGGTGGCCATTGCCCGCGCCATGGCCCATGCGCCGGCCGTGGTGATCGCAGACGAGCCGACCGCCTCGCTCGATCCGATCAACGCGGAAAAGATCATGCAGTTGTTCACCTCTCTGGCAGAGGAATACGATGTCACCCTGATCGTTGCCACCCATGAGTGGAACCGGGTCCGGGAACTCGGTTTTCGGACGATCCGATTCGACCTCGATGACCGGCAAAGCGACGCATCCGTTCAGTCGCGGGTCTTTGGATAGCGGGCGCATCGACATGATGCCGGGATGCCGCTCTGTCGATCAACCGATTCAAAACGCAGGCGCGTTTGTTACCGCTGTTCCATATCTGAAGGGACATAGGACAATCCCCATGCAAACCGGCTTGTGTCGGCATCCATTCCCCTGCGGCGGGAGGGTAAGGTGCGACGGCGAACCGATCGTCGAGCGGCTCGCACCCGGGCAATAGAAAATGCACCGAATCAAAACAATTATCCGAATCTCCCTTCAGGATTACGTTCACGAGCGGCTTTTGTCCGCTTGCGCCGTGCTGGGGCTCGCAGCGGTTTTGGCGCCGCTGCTGGTGATTTTCGGCGTGAAAAACGGCATCATCAACACCTTGACCGAAAGGCTCCTCCGCAATCCGCGCAATCTGGAGATTGCGCCGGTCGGAAGCGGAAACTTCGGCGCCGACTTTTTCGACCGGCTGGCCCGGATGACGGAGGTGGCTTTCGTTATCCCCCAAACCCGGACCATTGCCGCCAACATGGTGCTGGTCAACCCGGCCCCCGCCGTTCCGTCGACCCTGGCCGTCGATCTTATCCCCACCGGGGAGGGTGACCCCCTGCTGGAAAAATTTACCAGCGTGCCTGACAATCCCAAGGCCATTGTCCTTTCGGCCTCGGCGGCTCGGAAGTTGAACATTGAAGCGGGTGATTCGGTGACGGGCGTGGTTGGCCGAACGGTGGAAGGGCGCAAAGAGCAGGTGACCATCGCGTTGAGCGTCGCCGGCCTCCTACCGTCAGAGGCCGTTTCACGGGATGCAGCCTTTGTCCGCCTGAGCCTCCTGCAAGCCACGGAAAATTACCGGGACGGTTTCGGCAGTGAAGCATTCGGCTGGCCCGGCAGACCCCGCTCGCGGCCCTCCGAATCGTATCCCAGTTTTCGCCTCTACGCCAAGGGCATCCACGATGTGGCGCCGCTGGCGCAAAAACTCCAGGAACAAAACATCGAAGTTTACACCCGCGCGGCGGAAATTGCGGTTGTTCAGAATCTGGACCGGGCGTTCACCTTCATATTTCGGCTGATTGCCGTGGTGGCGGTATGCGGGTATTTCGCCTCCATGGCCAGCAACGTGATGGCCAACGTCAACCGCAAGCGCCGACACCTCGGCGTGGTTCGCCTCATCGGCTTTTCCACCCGCAACATCGTCTGGTTCCCGGTTGTCCAGGCGGCGGCCACGGCGATTCTTGGAGCGATGGTGGCATTTTTACTTTACGGGACGACCGAACTGACCATCAACAACGTATTTGCCCGGTACCTGGCCGAGGGCGAATACGTCTGCCGGATGGGCCTGTTCCACTATTTCTCGGCTTTTTTTCTGACACTGCTTTTGGCCGTGCTGGCATCGGCTTTTGCGGGCGCAAGGTCGGCAAAAATCGAACCGTCGAAGGTCATCCGTGATGTGTAGCCGATGTTGCACCGACCGCCGGCCGCATCCGACGATACGGGCCGAACCGAAAAAGAACCTTTCGGCCTGGGCCGCCCGGATAGCGCTGACATTTGCGGTCCTGATGGCAGGCGCCCCGGCGCCGGCCCAAGAATGCCCTTCCGCGGATCGCCACCGGCTTTCCAATCGCGTGCCGCTTATCCGCAACATGGTCGACCCCAACCCCATTGCCGCTGACTTCGTTCTACCGATGCCTTGTGGCGGAAAGCTCCTCCTTCGCCACGTCTGCGTTCCATCCAGCGGGTTTCTGGACGATTTCCGGTTCGAGGCCGGTTGCAACGACTGCGGCCGAAAGACCTCCGGCTTCATGGAGGCCAGGCGGCCGGTTCATCTGGCCGGCGCCTTCAGCCGCGCCGATCTTCCGGCCACCTGGCGACAAACGCTGGAGGACCTGCACGAGCAGGAGGACGGCGCATGCACAGGTCCCGGGGATTCAGCTGAGACACCGAGATACTATTTTATCGGCAAATACGAAATCAGCGCGTTTCAGTGGGACGCGGTGATGGAAGGCGACTGCCCGGGATGGGACCGTCTGGTGACCCCGGACGACCCCCGGCCTAAAACGGACATTTCCTGGTTCGAGGCGGTGACCTTCACCCGGCGTTACACCGAGTGGCTCCTCGACGAGCACCCAAAGGCCCTCCCGCGTTTTTCCGACGGCCGGTACGCGCATCTGCGGCTGCCCACGGAAGCCGAATGGGAGTACGCCGCCCGTGGCGGCCATCGGGTCACCGCCGAGCAACTGAACAGGGAGGCCTTTTTCCCCCTCAACGGTCGCCCCCTCTCCGATTACGCCGTATACACGGCCGTCAACGCCCCCAAGCCCCCGGACAAGATTGCCTGGATCGGTTCCAAGTGCGCCAATCCCTTGGGGGTGTTCGATACGGCCGGCAACGCAGCGGAAATGATTCTGGAACCGTTTCGCTTTAGCGTCGACGGTCGCCGTCATGGAGCGGCGGGCGGCTTCTTGGTCAAGGGCGGAAGTTTTCGAAAACGCCAATCGGAAATTTTGCCGGGCCGACGGGAAGAAATGCCATACTTTCTCGAGAACGGGGCCTTTCGCAATGCAGACATCGGCTTCCGGGTTGTTCTGTCCGGCATCGTGGTGCCGCGCGAGCGCATCGAGCCGCTGAGGTCTGAATGGGCCCGCCGTGCCCCACAGAAAGAGCTCACCCGGACGGCGAATGCCCCCACAGAGGATGACGCCGCTTTTTCAGGTGCCACGGGGGGACTGAGAACAGCCGCCTCCGGCGTACAGGCGTCTTTGTGGCAGGCCTTGTTTTCAGCTGAGGCTATTCTGACGCAAGCCAATAAAGTCGAGCGTCTGCAGGATGACCTGGACAAGCTGGAATCGCTGAGCGGCATGGCCATTCCTGAGCTGGAACTCAAGTCGCTCCACATGCGTCGAAAGCGGCTGACCGAGGCTCTTGCCCGGGAGCAGGCCGCGACGAATCGATTTCTGATGGCCTATCTGTCCGCCTTGCAGGCATTGCAAACAACTCCGCCGGCACTTCTGGCCGACCAAATGGAGAGGCTTCTGGGGAGCTATCCCGGCGAACCTTCGGAAAATGCATCGCTAAAGCGTCGCCTCAAAATGCTTCAACGCCACGTCCGCAGCGTACCCCAGCGCACATCCCTCTCCGAGCAATACCGGATTCTCCAACAGATGATATCTATTTTGGCCTCGGAGAGGGAATGAATGCTGTTTCACATCTCGGCAGCAGCCTGGTACTGAACCTTCCCAATCAGTTCAGCGGCTCCGGCCGGATTTTTTCCAACCTGATCCGTCCCCTTTACTCCTTGGCCATAATCATCGAGGGTTTTTGGGGCTGCACCCGTTCGTCCATGTGCTGCCCGAAATAGCTGTAGGGCCAGCCGTAGACCCCCCCGTCGCGCACCGTGGTCATGTAGTCCGGAACCAGGTCGCTGCCGAGTTCGTCGCGTTCGTTGACCGTGGTCCACAACGCGCCGGTTTTTAAAGAAAATCCGTTCGGGGGGACATGCGGATCAAAATCCTCCACACCGCCGGGCACACGGACGAGCGCATTTCGGTCGCGCTCTACGATACCGGATTTGGAGACAACCCTGTAGCAATATTCACCGGGGATGTGCTCTTTATCGGCCAGGTGGGGCGCACCGATTTTTACCCCGATCGTGCCAGGGAAGTCGCCGGGCTTCAGTACGACAGCATTTTCAATACGCTCTTGCCGCTCGGAGATCAGGCGATCCTTTATCCGGCCCACGGTGCGGTCTCCATTTGCGGATCCGGAATGGCATCCCGCTGGAGGGGCCGCCGCCGTTGGATGCACTGCCCAGACCCCTGCCCTGTTCGGCGGACGCGTTTGCCGAGTTGACTCAAAATGAAACGGTGGGGGTGGACCTGCGCAGTCCAGAAGCTTTCTCGGGAGCCTACATCCCTGGCAGCTATGCCATACCACTGGGAATGCTGCCCGGATTCGCCGGCTGGTTTTTCGATTACAACAAGGATCTGGCTCTGGTGGTCAATTCATACGACGAAGCCCAAAAGACCGGCCCATCATAACTTTCTGCGGCAGCGGAAGACGGGCCATCATTGCGGCTTCCATTCTTAAACAAAGCGGTTTCGAACAGGTGGAAAACTGTTTGGGCTCCATGGCAGCCTGCAAGAACGTTGGCTGTGAAATCACCATTTCCGCTGAAGAATCGCCCTCACAATGATCCAGTCCTGAAGCGGACGATTTTGGGCAGGATCAGGCAAGGATGGCATTTTCAAGTGTTTCGTTTGGAACAGGAGGATACGGCTTGCCGGTTGAAGAAAATGCCCGTTGTGTATTGATAGAGCATAGATGGCAAGCTTCAGGTGATCGTTTACCGTAGGGGAGACCCGGATTGGTATCGGTCAAAGTCGCATGCGACGCATCGAGCGGATTATTTAACCGTTTGTTTCACAGGACCACCTCAAAGGAGGCGGTCATTTGCCTTACCCCTTCAAGTACGGGTAGAGTTTTTGGATGCAGGCCGGACAGAGACCATGGCTGAACTGGGCCTCGGTGCGCTTTTGCACGTAGGTTTCGACCGGTTGCCAGGAGCCGTCTTCGTCGCGGATATTCTTGCATGACGCACAGATGGGGATGAAACCGCTGAGGATTTTTTCGTATTTTCGCTGGACTTCCTTGTAGAGCCTGATTTTTTCATCCTCCAGGGTTTTTCGCCGCAAAATCTGCCCCACCAGGCTGGCAAGGGCCTCCAGCAGAAAGACCTCTTCTTCCAGAAAGGGATCGCGGAGGCTTTTGGGCAGGGGTTCGGTATAGGCTATCTCCACCGCTCCCAGGGTTTCTCCGGCCACCACGATACCGGCGGTCAGATTGCATTCGCTCGCCACATGCCGCTCCGAGCGATACTCCTTATCCCCAAGAAGTATTCGCGCGCAGGCCTGCTCGGGATACTGCCAGCCGCCGGGCATGAGATCGACAACGTCCTGCAGCATCCTGTCCAGAGGCACGTCCGCCTTGTTCAAGAGCTTGAAGGCGCCGTATAGGCATTGAAGCTCTTTGGTGCGTTCGTTGAGCTTGTCCACCTGGTCTCCGCTATCTTGATATAGGACAGTCGATGGCATCCTGGCGATCCCCATTTACAACCACGCGATTCTATCCAGTGATGCCGATGGCTTTGAGTGCACGCATCAAATCGTTCGCCGTCTCCTTGGCATCACCGAAAAGGGCAATGGTATGGCTGTTTTCATAAAGTGGATTCGGCACGCCCGAATAGCCCGGCTGTGCGTCGAAATTACAGACGATGACCTGACGGGCCTTGTGCGCCATGAGAATCGGCATGCCGGAGATCGGGGTGCCGGCCACCTCGATGGCCGCCGGATTGACCACGTCGCAGGCCCCGACCACCAGGGCGACATCGGTCTCTTCGAACAGCGGGTTGATTTCCTCCATTTCCATCAGGTCGTCGTAGTCGACTTCGGCCTCCGCCAGGATGACGTTCATGTGCCCCGGCATGCGGCCCGCCACCGGGTGGATGGCGTATTTGACCCGGGTGCCGTTGGGCACCAATACCCCCGCCAATGCGACGATATCGAACTGGGCCTTGGCCAGGGCCATGCCATATCCGGGAATGATGATGACCTGGTTGGCGGATGCCAGGGCTTGCGCCGCCCGATCGAGGTTGCCGGTGGGGACCCCTTCGGGAAGTCCCTTTTCCGGCGTTCCGTTGTTCAACGACGCCGCCAGTTTTTGAAGGGTCTCTTTGGCGTCGCCGCAGAGCATCAGGGTATTGTCATTGTCATAGAGGGGGTTTTCAACGCCGGAGTAGCCCGGTTTCCGATCGTAGTTGCAGCAAATGACGTTTTTGGCCGTATGGGCCATGAGGATCGGCATGCCGGAGATCGGGGTGCCGGCCACCGCAATGGCCGCCGGATTGACCACATCGCAGGCGCCGACGATCACCGCCGCATCCGTGGCGTGAAAGTGCGGATTGATGGCATCCATCTCGACCAGCATATCATAGTCGACACCGGCTTCGGCCAGCAGCACGTTCATGTGCCCCGGCATCCTTCCGGCGACCGGGTGGATGGCATAGTGAACCTCCTTGCCCAATCCGTCCAAACGGGTCGCAAGGGCGGCCACGTCCTGCTGTGCCTTGGCCAGGGCCATGCCGTAGCCCGGTACAAACACCACCTTGCGGGCCTCTTTCAAGATCGAGGCGGCCTTTTCCAAGTCGCGCCCGTTGCCCGGGGCCTTCGCACCCAGGCTGGCATTCGGTTCGGATGGGTTCGCCGTTTTCGCCGCGGACGCGGGCGGCGTCTTGAGGTTCGGCAGGAAAATGTGCGCGATGTTCCGGTTCATGGCCTTGCACATGACATGGGTCAGGATGGAGCCCGATGCCGCCACCGTGGCCCCGAAGGCGATCAGAAGCTGGTTTTCGATCACCATGCCGCACAATGCCGCGGCAAGGCCCGCCGTGGCGTTCAGAAACGAAATCAGGACAGGCATGTCGGCTCCGCCGATGCGGATCGAAAACAGGATGCCAAACGAGGCCGCCAGCACAATCTGAATAATGAACAAATAGGTGGCCGCCTGGGAGGAAACGAAAAATGACGTCGTGCCAACCAGGATCAGCAGGATCGCATTTGTGAGCAGTAAAAGCGTATGGGCCGGCAGTACTTGCGGCGCTTGGTGCATCTTGTTGGCCAGTTTGGCACTCGCGATCATACTGCCACTGAACGTCAAGGCCCCGACGGTCATGCCAAGCACGCCGGAGATGGCACTGACCAGCGACATCGACGGATCCCCGCGGGTCAGTTCCACGAACGCCACCAGAAAGGCCGCCACCCCGCCGGCACCGTGCTGAAAAGCAACGATGGAAGGAATGTGGATCATCTTGGCGGCATGCACCACGATGTGCCCGGCAACCACCCCGATCAAGAGGGCCGTCACAACGGTGCCGGCATCGACGACCCCGTTGCGGTAGAGCACCAGGACAAGGGCGCAAAGAAGGGCGAAGGCCGCTGTCCAGTTGCCGACCCTCGCCTTGCGGGGCTCCCGAAAGAGCGCAATGCCGGCCACGAGAATACCGATAACCGCAAAATCGACGAGAAGCGTCATGATCGTTTTCTTTTCCCTGATGCAGCGATTGGCTCGGGGCGCTTGCCTCTGAAGAGCCCCAGCATTTTGTCGGTGATGTAAAACCCGCCATAGACATTGAACGTGGCGGTGACGATCGCGGCGGCACCCAATACGGTCTCCACCGTATGGGTCGGCGCCGCAAACAGCAGCAGCGCCCCCAGAATCGTTATCGCCGAAATGGCATTGGTCATTGACATCAAGGGTGTATGCAAAAGGGGCGGCACCCTCGAGATCAAAACGTAGCCCACCCCGAAGGACGCCAGGAAGACGCCCACCATCAGAAGTAAATTTGCCATCTGAAACCTACCTTGCAGCGAACACGTTACGCGGCCCCCATGGCCTTGAGCGTGCCCTGGTGATGGATGACGGATTGATGGGTCACCAGCGAACTCTTGACGATTTCGTCTTCCAGATTGAGTTCCCCCGATCCGTTTTTGAAGAGGTTCTCCACATAATGGTAGATGTTGTTGGCATACAGCCAGGAGGCGTGGATCGCCATCCGTCCGGGGATATTCTGGATGCCGCAGACATGGGTGCCGATTTTCTGCACGAAACAACCCGGTTCGGTGATCGCGCAGTTGCCGCCCTGGTCGATGGCGATGTCCATGACGACGGATCCGGGCTTCATGTTGAACACCATCTGCTCGGTCACCAGAATAGGGGCGACTTCGCCGGGTACGAGGGCGCTCAGGATGACGACATCGGCTTCCTCCAAATGTGGGGCCATCAGGTTCTGCTCGATTTCGAGCCATTCGTTTTCAAGGGCTTTGGCGTAACCGCCCTTGCCGACCGCCAAATCCTGGGGAATGTCGAAGGGGATGACCTTGGCGCCCAGGCTTTCGGCCTCCGTACAGGCGTCCTGGCGGATGTCCAGGGCCTTGACGACCCCGCCCAGCCGTTTGGCCGTCGCGATGGCCTGGAGCCCCACCACACCGGTGCCGACGACCAGAAACCGGGCCGGCTTGATCGTACCGATGGCGGTGCCGATCATCGGCACGAACTTGGGCAGATGGTTGGCCGCCATGATCACGGACTTGTAGCCGGTGACCGCACTCATGGAGGAGAGCGCATCCATTCTTTGGGCGCGGGGGATGCGGGGAATGCCGTCCATGGTGAAGGCGGTGATGTTTTTGGCCTGGAGCTGTTTCACCATATCGTGGTTCTCCGGTGCCGCCGGGTGGAGAAAGGTGATCAGAATGCTGTCCTTGCGCAGCATCTTGACTTCGTGCTGCTCCATTTTTTCGTCATAGATCGGCTGTTTGACCTTGAGGACGATGTCCGCGTCGGCATACAGGCTCTCCGCATTGAAGTATATTTTGGCTCCGGCATCCTGATAATCGTCGTCGCCGATCAAAATCCCCCGGCCGGCGTTCGTTTCCACGCCGACCTCAAAACCCAGGGCAATGTATTTGCGTACCGTATCCGGCGTGGCTGCCACGCGTTTTTCCGCGGGCAGAATCTCTTTGGGAATACCGATCAACATGGTCACCTCGCTCGTGTTGGTTTGGGTAACTGGAAGTCCTGATGCCTACCCGGTTGGTGTTTCAGGTGTTGCCCTGCTCGATCATGGCATTGGCCACCTTGATGAAGCCGGCGATATTGGCGCCCACGAAATAATTGCCGGGGCTGCCGAACTGTTCGGCGGCCTCGAGGCAGGTCGCGTGGATGTGGGTCATGATGGTCCGCAGGCGAAGGTCCACCTCTTCCCGCGGCCAGCGCATTTTGGAGCTGTTCTGGGCCATCTCGAGCCCGGAACAGGCCACGCCGGCGGCATTGGAGGCCTTGCCCGGCGAGTAGAGGATGTCGGTCGCTAAAAGCAGATCCATGGCCTCCTGGGTGGCCGGCATATTGGCGCACTCAGTGACGCAAGTGCAGCCGTTTTGGAGCAGATGTTCGGCATCTTCCCGGTCCAATTCGTTTTCGCAGGCGCAGGGAAAAGCGATGTCGCAGGGGATGCGCCACGGCCTTTCACCGGGATAGAAATCGGCCTTGAATTTGACGGCATAATCCTCCGCCCGGTCACGGCCGCTATTGCGCATGGTGAGCATGTAGTCGATCTTCTCGCCCCGGATGCCGTCCCTGTCGTGGATGAACCCGTCCGGGCCGGACAAGGTCACCACCTTGCCCCCCATCTCGGTGATTTTGCTGACGACCCCCCAGGCCACATTTCCAAAGCCCGAAACCGCAACGGTTTTGCCTTCGATTCCCTCCCCCTTGGTCCTTAGCATTTCCTCGGCGAAATAGGCCGCCCCATACCCGGTGGCCTCGGGTCTCAGGTAGGACCCGCCCCAATCGATGCTTTTCCCGGTAAAGACACCTTCCCAGGCAATTTTCAGGCGTTTGTACTGGCCGAACAGATAGCCGATCTCCCTGGCCCCGACGCCGATGTCGCCGGCCGGGATATCCGTGTTGGGCCCGATGTGGTGGTAGAGGCTGTTCATGAAGCTTTGGCAGAACTTCTCGATCTCGCTGTCGGATCGCCCGCGGGGACTGAAATCGCTGCCGCCTTTGCCACCGCCCAACGGCAGGCCGGTCAACGCGTTTTTGAAGGTCTGCTCGAAACCCAGGAATTTTAAGATTCCCAGGGTTACCGATGCGTGAAAGCGCAATCCGCCCTTGTAAGGCCCCAAGGCGCTGTTAAACCCCACCCGGTAGCCGGTATTGACCTGTATCTCGCCCCTGTCATCCCGCCAGGGAACCCGGAACATGTAGACCCGTTCCGGCTCGACCATGCGTTCCAGAATCCGTACATGGCGGTAAACAGGATCTTGGTCGACAACCATGCCGATCGACAGGAAGACCTCACGCACGGCCTGGAGGAATGGCTTTTCCCAAGGATATTTATTTTCGAGCTGCTGCAGGACGTTGGCGCAATAGGAATTCAGCGCTTTCATCGATCCCACCCCGGAATCAGATTGTTGGAACGCATGACGACCGGGTTTTCCTTTTCTCTGTTCTTTTCGACCTGCAGGTCCGGATCATCAAATTCTTCACAGTGCCAAATGACCTTTCCTTCGGCCTGGCTCTCTTTCAGTATGCAGCACTCGCAGACATGCGCGCAGGTGCTGCAAATTCCCTCAATTTTTTTCCTCAAGGTCATTATCCTTCTCCCTCAAATCAGGACTGCGTATGGTGTCGGACTACGCCGGCTGGAAACCGATTTCCAGACAGAGACGCTTCAAAGAATCTTCCAAAAAGGGCGGCTGGGGCGTCGCCGTCAGTCGTTCGGCCACCTTCCGGGTTTCCTTGGCCAACTGGTTGCGAAAACCATTGTGCGTGTTCTGTAGCAGGTGGATCAAAGCGCTGGTGGCAAGGATTCTGGCATCAAAATAGATGTTGTCGTCATTCAGAACCGCCAACACCTGACGGAAGAGATCCGCGCTTGGATCTTTAATCTGCCCCACCTGCTTCAAGACTTCCTCGCGCAGGCGCCAATTGCCCCTGTATCTGAGGATGCGCGCGAGACCCGGTTGGCATGCCGCGAGTTCACCCTTCTCGCCCAGATCCTTGAGCAGGGTTAACACCGGCCCCCAATCGGTAAGATTACCGAAAGGGTCGTTTTTCATGGTTTGACGATTTTCTTTCATCTGCATCTCCATGATGGCTCACGATCGGTTTACACCGCCACATCGGCGGCTTATCGGTCCCCGTGAAAATAGGTTTCATAGATTTCCATCTGTCTGGCCGTGAGCAGTTGGCGCCATTGAAGGTCTTCGGGATCCACGACATCCTGGTCTCCGAACAGGTTCCGGTCCAACTGCCGGACCTTGCCGTCAGGGGTGGCCACCAGAAATGCCGGCCCCCCGGTGTCATCCAACACCACAAAAAATTTTCCCGTCGCCTTGTTCTGCACCAACTCCACGCCCATGGCCTCCTATGCTTTCGTCGCCAATTGTTCATTCTGGGGGACTGCCCTCTGAGCGCGCGCACGGCCATCCTGCAGAGCAAGGGCGATGCCAAAAACGGCGACCTGACTTAACACCTTGAATTTGTTTGGGAAAGACACAAAGAGGAAAAAACGGCAGGAAATCCGATTGGGCCAATTACGCCCATTCCGGATGCATCAATCATGTTTATTCAATTGATATAATTACATATTACTTTAAGGGCGTAATCGCCCACTATGGGCGTTTTTGACACTCAAGATTCGCTGAGCTTGCGGAAGAGCGCTCGCCGCGAAATTCCGAGCAGCTTGGCGGCCTGGCTGCGGTTGCCGCCGGCCTCCCGGAGGGCTTTGGCGATATAGGTCTGCTCCAGTTGCCTGGTGGCCTTGCGAAGGTCCAGCTCCGCCGGCATCGGGGATTCAGCAGGCGCGGCGCCGGGCGCGAGAAACTCCAGATGGCCGAGGGTGACATAGCGCTGCAGCACGTTGCGCAACTCCCTGACATTGCCCGGCCAGTCGTACTCCATCAGGACATCCATGATGCGGCCGGGCACCCTCGCGCGCTCGGCAGGGGTTTTCATCTGGCGCAGAAAGTGTTCCGTCAGCAGGGGAATGTCCTGCTTGCGATGCCGTAGGGGCGGCAGTTGAATCTGGATAACCTGGATGCGGTAGAAAAAATCCCGGCGCATACTGCCCTCCGCCACTTTCTCGCTCAAGGCCGTATTCGAGGCCGAAATCATGCGAAAATCGGCCCAGCGGGCTTCGGTGCCGCCCACCGGCCGGTACCCGCCGCCTTCGATGGCGCGCAGCAGCTTGGCCTGCATGTTGGGCGTCAGCTCACCGACTTCATCCAGGAAAAGAGTCCCGCCATCCGCCATGTCCAGATACCCCGGCGAATCGTCGTGTGCGCTTGAAAAGGCCCCTTTGCGGTGGCCGAAGAACTCCCGCTCGAAGAGGCTTTCCTGGATGGCACCGCAGTTGACGGCGATAAAACGCCGCCCCTTCCTGTCGCTGTGATCGTGAACGGCATGGGCGACCAGTTCCTTGCCCGAGCCGGATTCCCCGAATATGGCCACACTGGCGTCCGTTGCCGCCGCCTTGAGGATGAGTTCGTACACCTCCTGCATGGCAGGGGCGCGCCCCAGGATATTGCCGAGGCGATAACGCTCCTTCAGGGAGGAGCGCAGGACGCGGTTTTCATCATTCAGCAAGTCCGCTACCTGTTGCGCGGCAATCTGCTCCTCCTTGATTTCGGTGATATCCTTGAATGACGATAAAAGGGCCGGCCGCCCTTTGTAGGTTATGGGGCTGTGGCATACCTGAATCCAATAGGTCTTGTCCGATCCCTCCATGCGGTGCACCTCTTCGCGACGCGACCGGATAGCGCCGTTGGCCAGCGAAGCATACAATCCGGCGATTTCTTCCGCATTTCCGGCAGAGGGGCGTGTCACCCTGCCATTGCGGAGCGCATCGGTCGAAGGGACGTCGAACAGCTGGCAAAAGGCCGGATTGACATAGCGAAAGCGGCCGTCCTGCACCAAAGCGACACCCTCCGTGATTTGTTCGGCCAAAACCCGATAGCGCGCCTCGCTTTCCCTGAGCGCCGCCTCGGAGCGTTTCAACCACAAAACCTTGCTCAAACGCTCGCCGATGGCACGCAACAGGCGGTCCTCTTCATCCAGAAAAGGCCCACCGTCGCTTTCCGGCGGCGGCTGAATGTAGTAGACATCCACATCACCGACATGGCTGTCGTTCAAGAAGATATCGGCATGCTGGTGCCAACCGGTTTCCCTGAAATTTCGGGAAACATAGGCCTTCCCGTCGAGCCGGATGCGGGCGCAGGCATTTTCAGGGTACTGCCAGGCCGCCGGAATCAGTTCCACCGCCCGGTGCATGATCCAATCGAGAGAGACATCCTGGTTCTCGAACAGGTTGGAAATACCGTACAAACAGTTGAGCTCTTTGATCCTCTCCGTAAGGGCATTGGGCGCCGAGGTGGCCTTGAGCAATTCGCAAGCATCCTTTTTCATAATGCCGTCCTGAGCGTCGATCCGGTTTTCATTCTCTTTTCTCATCATCTATCCCCGCCATCCAGCGGTAGGCTGGAGTCTAATACAAATGGGATCCCGTGTATAGTATTGTAAGGGCCGAAGACTTCCTTGAGTTTCAGCGCGATCACGGCCAGGGAGTAGCTGTCGTTGCACTGGCCGGCATCCAGGACCCGGGGAATCCCGCCGATGTCCCCCAGGGCGAGCTTGTTGTAGCGGTATTTGGCGCAGCCGGCGGTGAGGATCACCATGTCATTGGCATAGCCCACCCGGTAGACTTCCCGAAAGTCGGCCGGGGTGATGTCAATATAGCCCTGCATGGCCTTCATGGCCGCCATGGCGTCGTCATCGGAGATGTCGACGGGGGCGCATTCGCGAAGGTTGACTGGACTCATGGATGCGTCTCCCTTATGGATGTTCATCGCTATCGGCGGTCCCTTGGCTCGGTTCGTCACGGACCCGCCGGCATTATGGATCAGGTCAGATAGATGTCTCGAAGCTCCACGCCCATGCGCTTGACAGCGGCAAACGCACGTTCCACCGTGAGTTCCTTGTCCGGATTGACCAGGCAGCAGGTGGCGGGGGAAAGCATGCTCTGGGCGACAAGTCGGTCGCGGTCGATGCCCTTGGCCCATAGAATCTGCCAGACGTCCTCGAGGCGTTTGATCAAGGAAGGGATCTCCTCCTTGGCAAAGGGTTCGAAGCCAGTGGGCACGATGCCCCACACAATGACCCCGCCGCGGTCGAGAAACCGGCCGATGGACTTGGCGTAGGAGGCGAAGATTTCCGCATTGGTGTAAAGATCCAGGGACAGCACGTCGAGGTCCAGGTTGAGCAGAAAATCCCAATCCGGATTGCCGCAGAGATGGATGCCTCGCGGACGGTCGACCTGGGCGAAAAATTGGTCCAGATCGCCTTTGGCCTTGAGATCCCCATAGCCGGCCATGGCCGAGAAGAGAAATTGCAGGCCCGGTTCGTCCACGAACATGAAGGCGTTAGCGTTTTTTCGCTGCAACCGGGCGAGCTGCACGTTGAGTCGGCGGGCCATGAAGTCGAGCATGAAGGGCCGCACGGTATCGTCGAAGAGGATCGGCCGTTCGTCCAGATCCAGAACATTGAACCCGAAGCTGATGGGGCCTTCCAGCTGTCCCCGGATGGCCGGCCGGTCGTGCAGGTCGAGCGCCAGGAAACGATGGTAGACGGCGGAATAGGTCTCGCTGACGTCAAAATAGGCCGGATCCTCGAAGTGCACCAGGGCCTCTTCCAACTCCTCGGCGAATTTTTCCATGGAAAAGCGCAGGGTGCGTTTCTCCAGGTCGAGCACGATGCCCGGGAAGTGCTCGGCGGCCTGCACGTACATGTCCTCGTAATAGCTGTAGTTGGGGAGTTGCGGCCAAAACGGAACATCCAGGGTGAGTGCCGTTTCAAGCGCCCTATCCACGTCCGTGTGCGGCATCACCGCCATGGCGGTGGTCAGCAGCCCTCCGGGGATCTGCGAATTCATGGGGCCTCGCTTTGCTGATGTCCTATAGCCCCAGCCTGGAGGCTTTTCTGAAGACCGGCGAAAAATTCACGCCGATCGAGGCCATATTCCCCGGCCACTTCCGCCAGGGTGTGGAAGGCATCGGCCGGGCAGCCCACGCACATCCGCTTCATGTCGATGAAGGTTTGCAGCAGGTTCGGATGCTGCTCGAGCAGTTCCTTGACGGTGACGGTTTCTCGGAGCCGGGGTTTCATAGGTGGGCATTACCTCCCAGCGTTTATTCTTCAACGATAAGCATCGTTCCCAAAAAGCACCCGGGCGCAAGACTTTCCGCGACAGGATTTCTCGGTTGTTTCGTGCTTTACGCGGACGACGGCTTCGTATTGCGGTTGGTCCAAACCATGGAAAACATCGGATTGC
>CAYMQN010000044.1:0-19168 GCA_964392545.1 uncultured Desulfobacteraceae bacterium | reverse complement strand
GTATCGTGGGTTATGGTTTTAAATCCCGATCCCGAGATTTTCTTCATCTCCTCGCCGCTTGACGTCAAACACTTCCACCGCATGGTTTTTGACCAATGACCAGTTTTACTCCCTCTTCCCCCGTTCCGGCGGCGGCCGGCGCGTATCCAGTTTGACCGTGACCGGCATGCCCTGGCGCAGCCCTTCATCCGGGTTTTGGGCCACCACCCGCAGGCGGAAGACGAGATCGGTGCGCAGGCGGGGGGTTTCCACGTTCTTGGGGGTGAATTCGGCCTCGGGTGAAATAAATCCGACCTGCCCCTTGTAGGGCGCGTGCGGCCGGGTATCGGTGAAGATCTCGGCGGGCATGCCGGGCCAGATTTTTCCCAGGTCGGGCTCGGGAACGTAGGCCCGGATCCAGACGGGATCGGTCAACGAAAGCGTGGCCGCGGTCTGGCCCGCCCCCAGGATGGCGCCCGGCTCGACCACGCGGGTCAGGAGCACACCGTCGGCCGGAGCGGTCACCGCGGTATCGGCCAGGCGGATGCGGGCCTGCTCCAGGCGGGCCTCGGCTTCGGCCAGCTGGGCCCGGCCGGCGGCGATTTCCTCTTCGCGGAAGCCTTCCAGCGCCAGGGCCAGGGTTTCCCGGGCGCTGGCCTGCCGGGCGCGGGCCTCGTCGCGCCGGGCCCGGATGTCGTCGAAGGCCTGGCGGGCAATGGCATCGACGGCCACCAGGGATTGGCTGCGCTCGAATTGCTTTTGCAGGGTCTCCAGGGTCGCTGTGGCTTCGGTCACCCGCGCCCGGGCCTGTTCGATTTCCTGGGGTCGCCGGCCCTTTTCGAGGCGGGCCAGTTCGGCAACGGCGCGGTCGCGTGCGGCCGCCGCCAGATCGACCTCATTGGCGTAGGGCACACGGTCCAGGCGGGCCACGGTGCTGCCGCGCCGGACGGCATCGCCCTCCTCGAAAGCCATGGCTTCGACGCGGCCGCCGACCCGAAAGCCCAGATCCACCTTGCGGATGTCGACGTTACCGTAAAGGATCAGCTCCGTTCCGTTTTCCACGGTCTGGCGGCGCTGCCAGGCGCGGTAGCCGAACACGCCGGCCGCCGCGAGGGCGGCAACCACCACGAGCACGACGATTTTCTTCTTCATGACGATCTGTCCTTTGCGCGCTTCCGCCGGGCGGCCATAAAATCGAGGGCGGCCATGGCCCGGGAAACCACGGCTTCCTGGATTTCAGCGACCTCCGCCGGGGTGTAGCCCTCCATCGCCAGGCGCCGCGTCGCGGTGGCCCGCCCGGCCCGGAAGACCATGACCTGCCCCACGAGCAGAATCGCCTGCAGGTTGCACTGCCGCGCATCGTCTTCCCCGGTGGCCGCGGCGATCAGTGCCGCGAAGGCGCTCAAAATGCGTTCCATGATCTTGGGATAGATCATCTCGAAGGCGGCCGTGGGCGCCATCTGCTCCAGGAGGATGATTTTGGAAAAGGGCAGGGTGCCGGGGTCCCCGCACATCACCGCGACCATGGTCGCCAGGCCCTCCCCGAGAAGGGTGCGGGCGGTCTCGGTGTCGGGCCCGTCTTCGGCGGACAGCTCGGCCAGCCGTTTCAGAAAGGGATCCAGGCGCGCTCCCAGCACGTCGGCGATGTGCCCCACCGCCGCCAGGTAGAGCCCCTCCTTGCTTTTGAAATAATAGGGGATGGCCGAGAGATTGACCTGGGCCTTGTCCGCCAGCATGCGGGTGGTGGTGGCGTTGTAGCCGTTTTCCGCGAATATCGCGACGGCGGCCCGGATCAGCCGTTCGCGGGCATCCAACGGGGAATTCTCATCGGGCATGGATCCATCCTTTCCCTTGGCTTTGGCCAACAATAATTCATACGTTTGAATAAGTCAAACGTATGAATTATTGATTCTCGAATTGAAAATGGATATTTCGATGCTGACTATTAACGGTATGGAAGCGGCAGGCGCTGCGCACCGGGAGCGGGTGCCCTGCGGTTCCCAATCCGTCGAAAGGGCTGACATGCGGCGTTTTTCGAAACCCAGGCTTTTGGTGGGGCTCTTGATCCTGGTGGCGGCCTGCGCCGCCAGTCCACCCGTGGTGCGGCAATCCCAGGACGCCCCGGCCCGGGGCGCGCCGGTGACGGTCTACGTGGCCGGCCACGGCTGGCACACCGGCATCATCGTGCCGGCGGCCGACATGCAGGCCCGCCTGCCCGCCCTGCAAGCCCAGTTCGGGAAGACCCCCTTCCTCGAATTCGGCTGGGGGGACCGGGACTTTTACCAGGCCGAGGAGATAACGGCCGGGGTGGCCCTGAAGGCCGTGCTCTGGCCCACCGCATCCGTCATGCATGTGGCGGCCGTGTCCGCGGATGTGACCGCTTTTTTCCCCCGCAGCGAAATCCACCGCCTGTGTCTGTCCCGCGAGCGCTACGCCGACCTGCTGGATTTCATTGCCGGCAGCTTCCGCCGGAACGAAGACGGCGCGCTCGTTCCCGGCGGCAGGGGGCTCTATGGCGACAGCCAATTCTTCGACGCCGTGGGCGACTACACGCTGTTCAATACCTGCAATACCTGGACCGCCAAGGGGCTCAAAAGCGCAGGCTTCGACATCGGTACGGCCTTCAAGGCGACCGCCTCGAGCGTCATGCGCTTCTTGCGCCAGCTGGATGCGGCGGGCGGCGAAGACTGCGGCCCGGTAGCCGGGGTCTCCGCAGCGCTGCTTCCGCCGAGGTGAGGTTTGCGGTGGGGTCGGGCAGGGCCAACGGCAGGATTTTGTCATTCCCGGGCTTGACCTGGGAATCCAGAAAGGGTTTAAGTCATTCGCTGAAGGTTGGCTTCGGTCTTGGTGGAAAGTCCCTTTGTTTTGATATGCGTTAATCTCATCGAAAAGGAGGTTGGGAAATGGCGACGAAAGAAAAGCCCCTCTGGCTGGCCATCGAAGAGGCGCTCCTCGAAGCGGATGTGTCGGGGGAAACGGAGGCAACGGTGCACAATACGGCCGCAAAGCTGGACGAAGCCGGCTACAACGTTTCCAAGCACAGCGGCAATCTGCTCGACCTGCGCTGGGCGCTGGCGGCCACGCGCAAGGCCGGGCGGCCTCTGATGAAGGATTTCAGGGAGTGCCTCGATGCGCTTCTCCTGGAACAGGCGGCCGACCCTTACAAGGCCGCGGACGACATCATCAAGGACGTGGGCACCAGCTTTCCCAAATTCAAGCTTGCCGAACGCCGGCCCGTGGTGATCGCGTTCGTGCAGCAGCGGCGGCTCGACCTGCTGATCGAAAGGGCGCGCAACCTGTCCGGCGACAAGGGCATCGAACTGCTCATCGACGAAGATCTGGACTGGAACGTGATTACCGAGGCCATGGGGATTAGCGAGGAGAAGCTCAAAGAGGTCAATGCCGAGATGGAACGGCGGCGCGCCGAACGTCAGCGGGTTTTGGGCCTGCTCGAAAAGGTCCAGGACAAGTCCGACGAGGAGAAGGTGCGCTACCTGATCGACAACGACGTTGCGGAGCCCTTGATCCTCGAATTGGCCGGGGTCGACCAGAGCGCCATCGACGCCGTCAACAAGGCCATGGAAGAGGAGATCAAGGAAAAGCAGCGCCTGGCCGAAGAGGAGGCCGCCCGCAAGAAGAAGGAGGCCGAGGGCCCGGCGCTGGAAGACATCCCCGCGGACGAGATGCTGGCCCACGTCGAGGCTGTCCGCGAAATCATGGAATTCAGCGACGTGGAGAAAGAGATCCGCACCATGTGCGAGCAGAGCTCCATCCCCAAGGCCATCGTGGACATCGCGGTCTCCGATCCGGACAAGCTGGACGAGCTCGAGAAACAAGCCGGGGGATGATGGCGAAGGCGCAAGGGATCAAAAGGATTTGAGGATTCAAGGGTCCAAGGATTCCAGGGAGCGAGGCTAGGCCGCAGCGGCCAGCCCGCGCGGGTCTTTTGGACGGTAAGTGCGAAACGGAACTGTTTCGGAAGTAGAAGCGGTCAGCTCTCGACAGCGGGAAGTCGAGGTCTGGCCGCTTTGTTTTTGCAGATTGAGCCGGCTCTGAATATGGCTGCCAGCCCCTGGTTCAGGGGGTCCTCCGCCCAAGCGCCACGTCTCGCGATGAAGGCTTGACATCCAAAATAACATATGTTATGTAACGCTTGTTTTTTTGTTTGCTTCTTCATTGCCAGGGATCGGCCGTTTCGATCGGCTTTGAAAGGATATTGGCAGCATGCCCCCCAAGCCGCGTTTTCAGACCGAGGATATCGTACAGGCCGCCTTTGCGGTGGTGCGCCGGGAAGGGTGGCCCGGGTTGTCGGCGCGGGCCATCGCCAAGGAACTGAACGCCTCGACCTCGCCCATCTACGCCTATTTGTCCTCCATGCAGGCCATCGAGGAGGCCGTGGTCAAAAAGGCCCTCGATCTCATGCACGGCTATATCGCCACCCGCCGCACCGGGGACAAATGGATCGATCACGGTCTGGGCTACGTCCTGTTTGCACAAGAGGAAAAGCATCTTTTCCGGTGCATCAACGACGAGAAGCACGCCTATCTCACCAAGACCTTCACGCGGTCCGTCTTCGAGGCCCTGGGCCGGGATCTGGCGGACTACGGACCGTTTCAACCGCTTTCCGAGCGGGAACGGCTCGATGTCCGGTTGAGCCGCTGGTTCATGATTCACGGGCTCGCGACGCTGATCAACAACCAGTGGTATTCGCTCGCCAATCAGTCGCAGGTCGTCATGCGGGACGACAAGCAGGTGTCCCTCGCGGAAATGGTCCGGAAGTCGTCCATGGCCATCCTGAGGGGCCATGCGCCCGATGGTCGTGTTGGATGAGGACGCGGGCCCGTGGGAAGCGCGAACGATACGCCTGACGCTGACAGTACATTTTTTCTTCCGGATCTGAAGCGCACCGAAGGTCAAATCAATGCAGGCATACCGGAGACCGGCACGGCCATTCACCGGCCGGCCTTCAGGGGAAGGAGGGAACGATGAAACAGTTGTCGCCCGCACTGTCGATGCGAGCCGTATCGGCAAGCTTCGTACTGACCGTCATGCTTCTGGTTTTTCCCGCGGCGCTTCACGCCACCGAAGCGGATGGCGGTTCCGCGGCCGGGACCCTGGTCTTCGGCGTCGAGGCCGAGTTCACCGGATTCGACCCCATCCAGGCCAGGGGGGCCGCCATCTGCGACGCCATCGTCAACGCGGCCGTCCACGAAACGCTGTTTCGAATGAACGAAGACGGGCAGATCGTGCCGGTCCTGGCGCTCTCGGCGACGCCCGCCCCGGACGAGACCGTCTGGCGCATCGAACTGCGCGAAGGTGTCCGGTTCCACGACGGCACGCCCTTCGACGCCGACGCCGTGGTGCGGCACTTCTCCCGGCTGCTGGACCCTGCGAACCGGTTTTCCGGCCGGGCCTACATCGAGCCGATCCGCGCGGTGGAAAAAGTGGACGCGCAAACCGTCCGGTTCCATCTGGCGCATCCCTGGCCGCCCTTTCTGGCCGCCCTGGCCAACACCCGGGCCATGGGCGCCCACATCCCGTCCCCCCGGGCCGTCGAAGCGGGCACCCAGATGCGGGCGCCCGTCGGGACGGGGCCCTTCATGTTCAAGCAGTGGCAATCGGGCGAGCGGCTCGAAATCGTCAGGAACCCCGCCTACCGGCAGGCGGGGCGCCCCCGCCTGGAGGCCGTCGTTTTCATGCCGATCCCCGATGACCAGACCCGTTTCGCCAGTCTCAGGTCCGGGCAGACCGACGTGATCTGGACGGACCGGGGCCACATCATCGCCCAGGCCGCGAACGATCCCGCCCTCGCCCACTACCAGGGGGAGGGCAGCGGGGCCGAGATTTTCGTCCTCAACACTACCCGCCCGCCCTTGGACGACGTGCGCGTCCGGCAGGCCCTGGCCCACGCCTGGAACCAGGATGTCTGTGTGCAGATGAGTTACGGGGGTTCGATTCCCAGCGTATGCCACCCCTTCGGCGCCGATGTTCCCCTCGGGGCGGTGGGCTATCGGAGCTACGACCCGGAAGTGGCCCGGGCGCTGCTGGCGGAGGTCGGCCGGCCGATTCATCTGGCGTGCCTGCATTCCAACTCCAAGCGCGGCAGCGAGCAGGGCCAGCTCTTCCAGCAGTTCGGCAAGCAGGTGGGCATCGGCGTGACCCCGATTGGGCTGGCCTTCGGGCCGGTGGTCAAAAAGGTGGTTTCCAAGGACTATCAGGTGTCGACCTGGCGCATGCCGCCGGGCCCGGACCAGGGCCCCTCGCTCTATGCCGCTTTCCACTCCCGGAGTCCCCGCAATGTCACGGGCTACCGCAACCCGCAGATGGACGAACTGCTCGAGGCCCAGCGGCGCGAGACCGACCCTGCCCTACGCCAGGCCTTGCTGGCGGAGATCGCGACACTGATCAACCGGGACGTTCCGATCCTCTACCGGGGCGGCCGCCGGTTCCATGTCCTGGCGGCCTCCCGCGTGAAAGGCATCGGCAGGATCCAGGAGGGCATCGTACCGCTTGCGGAGGTCTGGGTGGCGCCGTGATGGTCCCCAGCGGCCGGATTTGAACACCGCGGGGGCCGCTTCCGAATCCTGCGGTTTCAGCCATTCCTCCAACGGGAACAAGGGGGTGGGTAATGCACCGGGACCGGCCGAGCAAAACCGCCGCAAACATCGCGGCCGCGCGCGCCCGGGAGGCCGCGCGGCCGCAGGGCGAGCGGATCTGCGACGACCCCTTGGCGGTTCATTTCCTGAGCCCGGCATTCCGGCTCATGCGCCGTATTGCGCCGGTGCACGCCTATCTCCAGCGCCGCAACAACCGTCTCCTGCCGGGCATGTTCGGGGCGCTGGTGGCCCGCACCCGCTTTATCGACGATTGTCTTCGGACCGCACTGGACAACGGCCTGCAGCAGCTCGTGATCCTGGGCGCCGGCTACGACAGCCGCGCCTACCGCTTCGACGGCCTCGAGGAACAAAGGATCCGCGTCTTCGAGGTGGATCATCCCGCCACCCAGGCGGTGAAGATCCGCAGGCTGACCGCCCTGTATGGACGGCGGCCGGCGCATGTGGCCTTCGTGCCGGTCCGCTTTCATCGGGAAGCGCTGGCCTGCGGCCTGCTGAACGCCGGCTACGACGGGAGCCTGAAAACCTTCTTCGTCTGGGAGGGGGTCACCATGTACCTGTCCGCGGCGTCCGTGGACCGCACCCTGCGCTTCATGGCGGACAACAGCCGCCAGGGCAGTGAAACGGTCTTCGACTGTTTTCCGCCCGAGGTGGTGGACGGACGAAGCCCCCTCAGAGAGGCCCGCACCCTGCGGCGGTACGTGGCGCGCATCGGTGAGCCGCTGCGCTTCGGCCTCGCTGCCGAGGCCATCGAAGGGTTCCTGGCGGCCCGGGGCTTCACGGCCGTGCGGGTGGTCAACAGCGCGGCCTGCAAACCGCTGTATTTCAAGGGCGCGGACGCCCGGCGCAAGGTCTCGGCGATTCTCTCCTTCGTACACGCCGCGGTCGCCGGGCGGCCCTGAAAAAGGGAGCGGACAATCATGCTGCAGCGGAAGACGTTCCATCGAAATCGCCGAGGAGGGCGGATATGGAAAAGATGCTATGCGTCATCCCTTTGATATTGCTTTTTCTCCTGCTGGCGTGTTCAACTGACCGCATCGGCGCGGATTTGATTCCTTTGGACATCGATTTTGTCTGGCCCGTCGACCAGAAGTGCTTTGACCCGCGATCCCCCGCGATTACGATCTCCGGGCCTACCGGGGACATTGCAATGTTTCGTGTCCGGATGATGGACCTGGACAACATGCACGACCACGGCGGGGGAACGGCCCCCATTGACCCTTCGGGCACCATCGCCATGGGGGCGCTCACGGGATACCAGGGGCCCTGCCCGGGATGGGGCGCGCCCCGCTACCGGATCACGGTGGAAGGCCTCGATCCGGCGGGCGTGGTCATCGCCATGGGAAGGAAGACCCGCAGATGGCCGCCGGAGGACTGAGCTTCGCCCGGTAGCAAGGTTCCGACACAGCGCTGAACCCAGGGAGGGGAGGAGCGGTGCGATGGCACGCGCTGCCATGCGATCGAAGTGGTTCGGTCTGGCGAAAAAGGGTCTTCACCTGGGCATCGTCCTGCTGTTGGTATCCACCCTGACCTTCCTGATGGTGGATCTTCTCCCGGGCGATGCCGCCTACCACCTGGCCGGCATGGACGCCTCGCCGGCGTCCGTCGCGGCGCTGCGCAGCGAACTGGGGCTCGACCGCCCGCTTGTCGTGCGTTACGGCGAGTGGCTGGCACGGGTATGCCGGGGCGATCTGGGGTTGTCCGTGCGCACCCGCGAACCGGTGCTGGCCTCGATCGCGGCCCGGCTTCCGGTGACGGTCGCGCTGATGGTGCTGGCCCAGGTCATGGCCCTGCTCCTGGCGGTCCCCGTCGGGGTGGTGAGCGCCCACCGCCGGGAAAGCCCGCTGGACAAGGTTTTCAGCGCCACCGCCTTCGCCACCATGTCCATGCCGGTCTACGTCATGGCCCTGGTGCTCATTTTAGTGTTCTCCCTGCGGCTCGCCTGGTTTCCGGCCACCGGTTACACGCCCTTCGCCGAAAACCCCCTGATGACGATCCGCTCCCTGCTGCTGCCCGCCGCCAGCATCGCCTTGGTGGAGTGGGTGCCCCTCATGCGCGTGCTGCGCAGCGACATGATCGCCGTGCTGCAGGAGGACTATATCCTCATGGCGCGTGCCAAGGGCCTGCCCCCCCACCGGATTCTCTTCCGCCATGCCCTCAAGCCCGCCTCCCTGACCCTGATTACGCTGCTCGGGCTCCAGGTGGGGCATCTGATGGGGGGGGCTGTGATCGTGGAGACCCTGTTCGCCCTGCCGGGTGTCGGGCGTCTGCTGGTGGGTGCCGTCTACGAGCAGGATCACAACCTGGTCCAGGGCTGCCTCCTGCTGATTGCGGCGGCCTATGTGGCGGTGAATTTCGTCGTGGATGCACTCTACGCCGTGCTCGATCCGCGGCTGCGGGCGGGGGCGGTTTCCCGGTGAGGGCCGTGGAGCGCCATGCCGGGGCCGCCCTGGTAGTCCCCTCGAGCGCATCGCTGTCCGAGCGGCTGGGCGTGACCTTCTGGCTGGCGGCGATGTGGATCGCCCTGGTGGTTTTCCTGGCGGCCACGGCCGGCCTCTGGCCGCTTCCGGCGCCCGACCGGATGGACTGGTCCGCCCCCGTGGCGCCGCCGGGCACGGTCGGCCGATTGCCGGCCATGGGACCGGGCGGGGAAACAGTGGAGACGGCAACGCTGTATCTCTTCGGGACGGACACCATGGGCCGGGACATTTTCGCCCGGCTGATCTTCGGGGCGCGTGTTTCCCTTGCCGTGGGGCTGGCAACGCCCCTGATCGGGCTGCTGGCCGGCGGGGCCCTGGGGCTCCTGGCGGGCTTCTTCCGGGGGCGGATCGAGGCCGTCCTGAACACCGCCATGGACACCATCCTCGCCTTTCCGGGGCTCGTACTGCTGCTGGCCGTGACCTTCTACCTGGGCCGCGGGCTGCCCCACATCATCACGGCCCTCGGGTTTTTGAGCATCCCCGCCTTCTTCCGGGTGGCCCGCGCCCACACCCTGGCGCTGGCCGATCGGGAGTTCGTGGCGGCGGCCCGCCTGCAGGGCCAGGGCAGCGCCGCGATTCTGGTGTGCGAGATTCTGCCCAATATCGTCATGCCCCTCATGGTCTATGCCCTACTGGTGGTGGCCTACATGATCGTTGCCGAAGGGGCCCTGAGCTTCCTGGGGATGGGCGTACCGCCGCCCACCCCGAGTTGGGGCGGCATGATCGCCGAGGGCCGGGAGCGACTGTCGACGGCCCCCCATGTGAGCCTGATCCCGGCGGCGGTCATGTTCCTGACCGTCCTGGCCTTCAATCTCATGGGCGACGCCCTGCGGGGTCTGGCCGACCGCCGGGAGGGCCGGGCATGAAGGCGCATCCCCCGGAGCGGCTGCTCGAGGTCCGGGACCTCGAAGTGGTCTACCGCGCCGGCAACGGCCGCCGAATCCACGCGGTCTCGGGCGTGAGCTTTGGCGTTGCCGAAGGGGAAACCCTGGGCCTGGTGGGTGAATCCGGCTGCGGCAAGTCGTCCCTGGCCCGGGCGGTCATGCAGTGTCCCCGTCCCACGGCCGGCGAGGTGCGTCTCTGCGGGGAGGATCTCGGCCGCGCGGGCCGCAGCCGGCTGCGGGCGTTGCGGCCCACTTTCCAGATGCTGTTCCAGGATGCCGCGGCGGCTCTGAACCCCAAGCGCGGCGTGGGGGCAAGTATTGCCATGCCCCTCAGGCTGATGGGCGTCAAAAGCCGCGGGGAGCGGCGGTGCAGGGTGGAAGCGACGATGACGGCGGTGGGCCTGGATGCCGAAGTCTTCGATCGTCGGCCGTCCCAGCTTTCGGGGGGACAGTGCCAGCGCGTGCAGATCGCCCGTGCGCTCGTGACCGCCCCCCGCCTCCTCGTGTGCGACGAGCCGGTGTCGGCCCTGGATGTTTCCATCCAGGCCAAGATCCTCAACTTGCTGGCGGACATACGGGCAGGCTGGGGCCTGACCCTGCTCTTCATCTCCCACGACCTGGCCGTGGTCGAGCATATCAGCGACCGCGTGGCCGTAATGTACATGGGAAAATTATGCGAAGTGGCGCCTACCGGGGTGTTTTACGACCGCCCGGCCCACCCCTATTCCAAGGCCCTGCTGAGCGCCTTGCCGGGCCGGCCGGCCGGCCGCGGGCCGCGGGACGTATTCCGTCCGATGGGAGAGATGCCGTCTCCGTTGAATCCGCCTTCCGGCTGTCGCTATCGCACGCGCTGCCCGCTGGCCCACGAACGCTGTGCGGCTGAGGCGCCGGTGCTGAGGCGCATCGGTCCACAGCAGCGGGCGGCCTGCCATTGCGTGTGAGGGGGGTTCCTACAGGTCGTACGCTTCGTACTCGCCCCGGGCGCACGCGGGGCACAGGCCGTGGCTGAAGTCGGCGTCGAAGTTGTTGCGTACGATGCGGAAATCCAGATCGATGATGCACACCCAGTCGGCCATGGCATTCACCGTCTCGGTCCATTCGGAGGTACGCCGGGCCAGGGCGGCCTCGAGTTCGGCGATGCGGGCTTCAAAGCGGGCGGTGGTGGCGTTGGAGGTCATGGTGTATCCCGGGCGGCGCAGCAGGTTGGGTGTGGTACAACGTCTGACGTACGGAGTTCCGTGGCCGCAACGCACCCTTTCGCTGAACAGGCAGCGGCTTGCGGTCCGTTTGTCAGGTCCTGCCGGCTATTGAGCACAAGATAACCAGATCGCGCCGAGGCGGGGTACTGCGCGACCTGATTCAGGAGGGGCAACAGGCCGTCGGGCCTGTTCGTGCCTTAAAAAACGCTACCATCAAACGACCGGTGCGTCAATGTATGTACTCCTTTCCCGCTAAACGAAAGTAAAATCGCATCGTTCGGCTGACCGAAGTCCCTCCCGATTTTGCTTGACCCGTGCCATTTACGCTTTAAAATTCTCTCACACTTGCATACCGGCCCTGCCGATCCATCCGGATAGCGAAAGGACCTCCCATGCTCGACCAGGCCATTGTCTTTACGACGCTGACCGCGGCCCTCGTCCTTTTCATCTGGGGGCGCCCCCGCTACGACCTGGTGGCGGTCCTCTCCCTTCTGGCGGTGGTGGTGACCGGCATCGTGCCGGCCAGGGATGCCTTCCACGGCATGGGACACCCGGCCGTGGTCACCGTGGCCGCGGTGCTGGTCATCAGCCGGGGGCTCACCAACGCCGGCATCGTTACCCTGATGGCCTCCTGGCTGGAGCGCTTCGGCACCAACGTCTATCTCCAGATCGGCTCCCTGGTGGCGCTGGTGACCGTCGCCTCCGGGCTCATGAACAACGTGGGCGCCCTGGCGCTGACCATGCCCCTGGCCATCGGCATGGCCACCCGGGCCGGACGCTCGCCGTCCTACTATCTCATCCCCATCGCCTTCGGATCGCTGCTGGGAGGGATGACGACCCTGATCGGAACCCCGCCCAACTTGATTATTTCCGGCTTTCGCTCGCAGATCTTCGGCGAAGGCTACGGCATGTTCGCCTTTCTGCCGGTGGGGGGCCTCACGGCCCTGGCGGGGGTGCTCTTTTTGACGCTCATCGGCTGGAAATTCATCCCCGTCCGAAAGGGGCAGGCCTCGCCCGAGGATCTGTTTCACATCGAGGACTACCTGGTGGAGATCCGTGTGCCGGAAGACTCGGACGCCATCGGCCGGCCCATCGAGGCGGTTGCGGCATTTCACGAAACCGACGCCGTTTACGTAGGCTTGTCCCGGAGCGGCACCGGGCCCATCCACCTGCCGGCGTCCCATGAAGAGCTCGAGGCCGGCGACATCCTCCTGGTCGAGGCGGACAAGGAAACCCTGGAAAGCTTCCTGCGCCAGACCGAATTCGAGTTGGCCGGGTCCCGGGATTTTTCGACCGCGATGGTGGCCCGGGTGCAGCACCTCGAAGAAGCGCCGTCCAAGGCCGTCGACCGGGCCCACATGGACATCCAGGAGGTGGTGGTGCGCTCCAACTCGCGCCTGGCCGGGCGCAACGTGCGCCAAATCAATCTGCGCACCCGCTTCGGGGTCAACCTGCTGGCCGTGGCCCGCCAGGGCGAGCGGGTGCCGTCCCTGCTCAAGGACGTGCGCTTCAGGCCCGGGGACATCCTCCTGGTCCAGGGCGATGCCGACACCATCGCCGACGCCATGACCCGCCTGGGATGCATCCCCCTTTTCCCGCGTCCGGTCAGCATCGGCAGCCCCCGCAGAACCTTCCTGGCCACGGCCATCTTTCTGGCGGCCATCCTGCTGACCAGTCTCGAAATACTGCCGGTGCAGATCGCCCTCACCATGGCGGCCGTGGCCATGATTCTGGTGCGCATCATTCCCCTCCGGGATCTTTACACCAGTATAGAATGGCCGGTGATCGTGCTCCTGGGGGCCATGATGCCCCTGGGGCAAGCCCTGGAGGCCACCGGCGGGGCGGCCACCGTGGCCGAGGCCCTGCTCGCGGTGAGTGCCGGGCTGCCGACGGTCGTCACCCTGGCCCTGCTTTTCGGGGTCACCATGATCCTCTCCAACATCATCAACAACGCCGCCGCCGCGGTCCTCATGGCCCCCATCGCGATCGGCATCGCCAAGACCCTGGGGGTTTCGGCCGACCCCTTCCTCATGGCCACCTGCGTGGCCTGCTCCGCGCCCTTTCTGACCCCCATCGGCCACCAGTCCTGCACCCTGGTCATGGGGCCGGGGGGCTACCGCTTCGGGGACTACTGGCGGCTGGGACTGCCCTTGAGCATCCTCGTCATGGTGGCGGCGTTGCCCCTGGTGCTGATCTTCTGGCCGTTATAGTCTCATATGAAACTTCACGTTTTTGAAGTTTCTTGGTCGATCAAACGGGCCGATTGCAATGCAACACCGATTCGGTCCATCGCGCTGATTCGATTTGTTTTATCTTTTCATAATCCAGCGCCGCCGGCCAGCGGCGGGGCTGGATACTGGAGGAAAGCGGACGTGGCCGGGGGCTGCTTTGTTCATCGGATTTCGGTTCTAAGGTAAAGACTTGATGTGTTCGTAAAAAGTCAAAATACAAAGGTTTTGTCATCCCCGCGCATGCGGGGATCCAGGCATTTCAATAGGTTCTGGACGCCCGCGTCCGCGGCAGGGACGGCTTAAGGTTTTTTACGCTTCCATCAAGACGTGGTAAACACCATCACCACGAAGCGCACGAAGAAAACCATTTGTGGATAGACGGATGCGTCTTGGGCACATGTGGTTTTGCCGTTGCCCACTGAGCCATCACAAATGACCACTGACCGACCAACAATCACCGAAAGGAATGCCCCATGAACGTCATTCGCTTCGACACGGCCGAAACCTACGAGCCCGAGAAGGACTGGAAGCGCGTCAGCCTTTGCAGCCAGGCGGACATCTCCATCGAGCACTTCGTCAAACCCGCCGGGCACGCTTCCCCCCGGCACGCCCACCCCAACGCCCAGGTGCTGGTCGTGCTCAAGGGCCAGCTCACCATCACCACCGACACCGACGAGCAGACGCTTTCCGAAAACGATGCGGTCTACATCCCCGGGGACGAGCCCCACATCGTCAGCAATCCCCTGGACGAGGTCTCCGTGGGGATCGACATCTTCGTGCCGGGGCGGTCGTTCGACTTCTGGCTCAAACGACAGAAAACTTCCTGAAAAAGCATCACCACGAAGGACACGAAGGGGACGAAGGGCACGAAGAGAACCATTTCAGGCCAGGCGCATTGGAATATTCTGATCAGGATGCTGGCCGTTATCCACTGACAATTGACCAATGACCGGGGCTTGGCCCCCACAAGGACTTTCCCATGAAACAATGCCGTCTTTTGTGTCTCTGGGCTGCCCTGCTGTTCCTTGCGGCAGGGCCAGCCGCTTATGCCGACTCGCCCGTCTGGAAAATCTCCCGGGGGGATCACCACCTTTTCATCGGCGGCACGGTGCACGTGTTGGGCCCGTCCGACTACCCGCTGCCGGGGGCTTTCGAAACGGCCTACCGCGAGGCCTCGGCGGTCGTTTTCGAGGCCGACCCCCAGGCGCTGCAGTCTCCGGAATTTCAGCAGGCTCTCGTGGCACGCACCACCTATCCCCCGGGCCGGGACCTGACCATGGTTCTGGATGACGAAACGGTAAAGGACCTGGAGCAGTATCTCTCCTCCCGCGGGATTCCCATGGACAACCTCATCCGCTTCAAGGCCGGCATGGTGTCGATCACCCTCACCGTGATCGAGCTGCAGCGGCTGGGGCTGGCCGGCACCGGGGTGGACGCGTTTTTCGGCCTGCGGGCCCTCCAGGACGAGAAAACGGTCCAGGGCCTGGAAACCGTCGAGGAGCAGCTGGCGTATATCGCCACCATGGGCGCGGGCCGGGAGGACGCCCTGATCGACTACACCCTGCGCCAGATCGAGGAGCTGCCGCAATTGATGCAGGCCATGAAAGCGGCCTGGCGTTCCGGTGACAACGCCAGGATGGAGGCGGTGGCCATGAAGCCCCTCGAGGAGGATTTCCCCGAGGTCCACGACCAGTTCGTCACCCAGCGCAACGCGGCCTGGCTGCCCGAGATCGAGGCCATGCTGCAGACCGGTCCGGTGGAGTTCGTCCTGGTGGGCGCCCTGCACCTGGTGGGGGATGAGGGGCTGCTGGCGCAGTTGAAGGCGTTGGGGTGCACGATCGAGAATCTGTAATCGGTGGGCACGCTGATGGGGGAAACCAAAAAGCAATTTACCATGAAGATCATGAAGGACATGAAGCGGTTAACGGCAAAACCGTAGAGATTTTCACCACGAAGGACCTAGCGCAGCAGAGCCGCAACCAAAATTACTGGCGAGCAGGAAAAAACATGGCATCTTCTCCATAGCCACTTTCCAAACACCCAAAAAAGGAGAAGCGGTGCTGACAAAGGGTTGAAAGACAGCCGTATGGAAAGCGCCAAGCTGCTTTTTCAATGCTCAAAATGCCTGTGTTGACGTGTTGAATCCTTCCGTCCCTATCTGAAACACCGAGAAGACGATTTCGAACACGACAACGAGAGAAACATTCGCACGGTGTCATTCCCGGCTTGACCGGGAATCCAGTTTCTGGGGGCACGATGAAATCCCCTTTACAACTAAGCGTTCCGGTGCTACCTCGAAAGCATCTCATGGGTGCTGCAGGCAGCCGGACCCTTCTTCTTTTCGATCACGTTCAACGACAGTTCCTCACCTTCGACAGGTCTGCGCCAAAGCTGATTTCCGCTGTTTGCACGTATTGAGTGCGGCAACGCGACCGGTCGACCGACGTCATATCGGTAGATCCCGGATCGGGTCCGGGAAGGATTGGCCACAAACCCCTTCCGTGCCGGAGCGATGCCGGAATAATACCGATAGAGGGCGTTGCCCACGCCATGAATGAAGGAGGACAGGCCATGCGACGCTATTGGCTCGTGACGATGGCCGTGGGACTCTTTTTCCTGTTGGCCGCCTGCGCCACCGGCCCTCCCCAGACCCACCCGCATCTGATGGTGGATCCGGAGGGGTACGCGTTGGATGACGCGGGCGACCAGATGACGGCGGGTGCTTACAAGAAGCGCATCGAGGACATCGTCACCAAGGTGGAAGAGCACGTGAAGACGTCCCGGTCCCGGGGCGAAACCGCCAAGATCCTGGTGCATGTTCACGGCGGGCTGGTCAACCAAGCCGAGGGCCTGCAGTTCATCGAGGACATGGTGGACGATGACGGCCTGCTCAAGGGCACGGATTATTACCCCGTATTCATCAACTGGGACGCCTCCCTGGGCAGCTCCCTGTACGACGATATCTTCGAGGTTCGCCGGGGCACCCGGGACCCCCTGATGGGCTACCCCACCGCGCCCTTCGTCGCTCTGTCGCGCCTGGTGGCCGGTATCGCCCGACTGCCCGTGACGCTGGTGTACCAGTACGATACCGAGAAAATGCAGTTCGAAAGCTGGGACGGGGAAGACCGCTCCTGGAGGGAGCACATCGGCAACGGCATCGTTACGGTGGTCTCCCTGCCGATCACTGTGGTGTCGCTGCCCTTTATCTCGGGCTTCGGGGAGGGGGCCTGGAAAATGCTGCGCCGTCGCACCGACCAGATGTTCGCCTACCAGATCCGCCCCGAGAAGCATATCCTGTTCGATCGGGTGGAAGAGTCCGGCGCACTGCGCCGGTTTTTCAGGGCGGTCGCAGAATCAACCAGAATAGAGGGGTATTCCGGCGTCGAGATTACGCTGGTCGGCCACAGCATGGGCGCTATCGTGGTCAACCAAATCCTGCGGTCCTTTCCTGAGATCAAGTTCGACAGCATCATCTACCTGGCGGCGGCTTCCAGCATCGAAGACTTCATCGATACGGCCCCGCGCTACCTGGAACGCCATCCCCAAAGCGACTTTTACAGCTTCAGCCTGAGCAACCGGGACGAAGGCGGGGAGTTCAACTATTTCCTGCCCCGCGGCAGCCTTCTGGTATGGATCGACAACATGTACGAGCCCGGGGTCTCCCCTACGGACAAGCGCATGGGATTCTTCCGCAACGAGGATATCATCAAGATCACGCCCAAGGACGACACCATCTGTCCGCATATGCGGTTCGTGAAATTCACGGGTTTGAAGGGGCAGCCCAAAAAGCACGGCGCGTTCAACAATGACGGCGTCTACCAGAGAATCCTGGAAATGGCCAGCCCCGATGAATTTGCCAAACTGAAAAACCGGAAGGGCTACGTGCTGCACTTCCCATGCAAGCAGGAAGATCAAAGCGAGGAAGATCCCATGACGGCACAGCCGTGAGCCTATCGTAACGATACCGGCGTCCTGCCTCAGGGCTGCCGCACCAAACTGGGCAATCGAGCCCAAATCCAATGACAAGAAGGAGGAACTATCATGGCCAAGCGCGTTGTCATCGATACCGAGGAATGCACGGGCTGCGAAACTTGTGTGGAACTGTGCCCGGAGGTCTTTGCCTTCAACGAGGACGAGGAAAAGGCGGAAGTGATCATGCCCGAAGGCGGGCCGGAGGACTGCATTGAGGAGGCGATTGAGTCGTGTCCGGTGGAGTGTATATCCTGGGAAGAAGACTAGACGCACTCTCAAAATCGTCTTTTCGCCCGATATCGGCGTTGAGTCCTCGTCTCGAGTCCTCGACATACAGGCGTATGCCTGCGGGCACCCACCGTTGAGGAATCAATCAGATGGGAGGTCCCGCCTTGCGGGATGACCCGGCCTTGTCTTGATCTCGGGCGAAAATCCTGCCTTATAGGGAGCATTTGTCCACGGGTGCCCGGCAGCCGGACCCTCTTTTCCAGCCGAGCCGCCTACGCCGGCTGCAGCACCCGGATGCTCACCTTGTGCACCAGCGCCTTGGTGCGGTCCCTGTAGGCAAGCATGTGGGGCGCACTGGAATGGTGTTTCAAGGCCGCCAGGTCTTCCCAGCCCTCGATGATGGTGACCACATTCTCCCCGCTTTTCTCCTGAACGGGAATGTCGGTTGCGGCGTCCACTGTCGGCGCATATGCCAGACAGCCTTTCTCGGCTTTCACGGCAGCCACGTTGCTGCGCAGGATGTCCAGGAAGGCGTCCCTGCAACCCGGTTTCACTTCGATCGTGGCGATGACGTGGATCATGGGTTCTCCTTTCGGCTGATGTGAACGGCGCGATCCTGATATGCGCCTGTAAATGAGTCATGCCCGGAAAGCAAGGCCCATATCCCCGGCAGCAGATCGGGAATCTTGCAGCCCTCCGTTCAAGCAGGCCGTCATTCTCGGGCTTGACCCGAGAATCCAGGTTTTCTTTTTTACCCCCTCCCCGCCGTCATTCTCGGGCTCGACCCGAGAATCCAGGCTAAACGAAAAGCGGTCAACACGAAGGTCACGAAGGGGACGAAGGACACGAAGAGAATCATCCGCTTCGTAGTCATTCCCGGGCTTGACCCGGGAATCCAGGCTCAAAAAGCGGTCACCATGAAGGCCATGAAGAACATGAAGAGTCCGAAAAGGAGGAACGGCTGTTCAGGCCGGAAACCGTCCTTCATGAAAGGACGTTGAGAGGCGGTTTGCCGTATAGGTTCCGCAACCTGTCGTGCAATAGGGCTATTCCGTCCCCCGCCGTTTGCGGGTATGGCATTTTGGCACCATTATGTTCCATGCGGTTATCCGGAAACCTCAAGTTTTGAAAAGCAGTCACCACGAAGGACACGAAGGACATGAAGGAAAACAAAGAAATTATAGGATGTAATCCAATTTCAGAAGGATAAACAATAGGTTGCTGGAGGTTTCCAGAGAACCACTATTTTCCAAAGGAATCAGACCCGGGGTGCCCACCAGGCACCAGGAAAAGGGGGGCGCTATGAGCGAACGGCGCGCTATCGCGACAAACAATGAACGGCGGAAGCACCTGTGGATCCGCCTGAGCATCTGGTCCCTGAAGCGGCACGACCGCCTCATTGTGGTGCTGCGCATGGTCATGATGGCCTTCCCGTTCATGGTCCTGCTGACTGTATTCGCCGGAAAGATCGATCTGGAAGCGGCCCTGCGCATCATCGCCTTCGGCGGGCTGGCCGCCGTGGTGCTGATCACCGGGCTGATGCTCACCCGCCGCAACGTGCTCCTGGGCATCGACGACCCC
>CAYMQN010000043.1:0-19618 GCA_964392545.1 uncultured Desulfobacteraceae bacterium | reverse complement strand
CCTCTTCTTACCGGCAGCGCCTGAGCCGTCGCATCGCCGCTGGTCGGCATTGGACGAAGAAAAACAACGCGTCATCCGGGTTCGACTTCCATGCCCTTTTAAACTTCCGCCTGCGCGCTGTCCCGAATCAGCTCACAAAGACCTTACCGATATTGGCGGTGGTCAGCGGATCGTCCATGTACATGCCCAAGCCGGTGCGTTGTATGGACGCCATGCCGCGTTCGTCGTAGACCGGCATCTCGAGCTCCGGGGCCTCGTCCGGGGAAACTTCCTGGGCGATCGCGATGGCCTTTTCGAACTTGAGAAAGGAGAAATCCACCAGGTGCCGCAGGAAGCCGAAGGCGTGGCGGATCATGTGGAACCCGTACTTCTTGCAAAGGGCCTGTCCGATGCGGGCGTCTTCCAGGGCCCGCTCGGTGAGGTGCTCCTCGTTGGTGGTGCAAGCGCTCTGGCAGGTGGGCAGATCGAGCATCATGTTCAGGTGGGACATGAGGAGGTTGAGGATGAAGTGGCTTTTCAATCCGTAGTTGGGATTGTATTCTAAGCGCGGGTCGGCGATGGTCGGAAAACCGGCATGGACGCAAGAGTGCCCCGGCCGCAGGAGCTGGGCCGCACAGATGCCGAAGAGCACTTCGGCATGGGTCATGGCCAGAACCCCGCTGTAGCAGTAGGGGGCACTGATACCGGCCAGCGGCATGGAGGAGATGAACACCGGCAGACCGGCCTGCACCACTTTGACAAAATCATCGGAGAAATTCTCGTTGACCTGCAGGCAGGGCCGGGTCAGGCAGAAGACGATCATTTCCCGGCCGCGGCGGGCGTGAATCTCCTTGGCCTTCGCCAGGGCGCGGTCGGAGGTCACCGCATAGTACATGGGTTTGGAGCAGTGTGTGACCATGGTCTCCATCTGCTCCACCTCGTCCTTGAGTTTGAGGCCGCGGCCCATGCCGGCCACGACGGGGCTGGCCTCGGCGATACGGGCGATGCGCGCCACGTGCTCCGCCGTGGGCATCAGGCCGCCCTGGCCGGCGGCATCGTCGTAGACATAGGGCGCCGTGCCGCCGACGAAAAAACTGTTGCGGGGTACGAAAAAATCGGCAATCCCCGGCGCCTGGGCCAGGCATTCCCTGACCAGGTCTTCGGTCACATAGACCCGGTTTTCGTAGACGATGGCCTTGCCGCTGTCCTCGTGCTGCTGGAAGGCGGCCAGCATCTCCGGCTGGGCACAGCCCACGCCCATGTTTTCGAGCATCCAGAGCGCATCTTCGTGGACCTGCAGGAGCATGTCCACTGTCGGAGCCCCCAGGACCTTGCGGGACGTTTCAACCTGTTCCGTGTTCATTGGGATCCTCTTCGATGGAAATCGTTTTGTACGATAAAAAGCATTGCGGGTGATCCGGCCCGTCAGGTCTTCAGACGATCGAGCCAGGCCCTGAATCGGTTTTCACCGGCGGGGCGTAGACCGCACGCGGCGCCCGCCGCAAGGATCGCCTGGACCATGTCCCGGGCATAGCCCCGGGAACAGGTCAGCAGCACGCCGCCGGACCCGTCGTCTTCCCTGGCCAGCGTCACCACCTGGCAGGGCACGCGGCAGACCGGTCCCTGATACAGAAACGGTGCGTGTTGGCCCGGATCCGCGAAATCCAGGGCGGTCAGCTTTTCAGCCACCGTGAATACTCCAGGGCCGAAGAGCGCCAGGAATACGGTGGCCTCCGAAACGTCGGTGTAGGCGCTATCCGAGGGCAAGACGACCGCTCCGTCGGCGCCCAGATGCCATAGGGCCGCCTGGGTGCGGTTCATGCGGTTGATCAGGATGCGATCCGCCATCAGGCACGCCCCCGGTGTCCCCGGCACGGCATGTCCCGCCGGTGCGATGGCGTCCAGGTTGCCGTCTTGCAGGTCCCAGCGGGGTTGATGGCTGAGATCCACCAGCCAGGGACCCGGCCCCTCGTCGGCGTAGGCCGTAACCACGTCCCAGCCCTCCCGGGAGACGCTGGCCTCCGGTCGGGCGTCGAAGCGGACCGGGGATTGTCGTTTCATATCCGTCATGACGGTCTCCTCACATACGCATTCGTTCGCCGTCGGGGTCGTAGAACGGCATGGCGACCACCCCGGCATACCGCCGCCGGCCGTTGCATTCGTCTTCGAAAATCGCCAGCCGCGTGCCGACCGCCGCCAGCGGCGCTTCCACCAGGGCCATGCCCACGGCCTCGCCCGTGGTGAAGCTTTTGCGGGCTGTGCACACGTAACCCCGAATGCGCTCGTCCACGATGATCGCGCCGTCCTTGGGCGCCCGAGCGGCGTCTTCCATGCGGATGCCCACCAGCTTGAGGCGTTCGGGATCGTCTTCGGCCTGACGCAGGGCCACGGCGCCCACGGTGCGGGCCTCGCTCTTGGTGCGGTCCCAGAGAAAGCCCAGCCCCAGATCCAGCAGGTTGGTGCGCTGCTCGGATTCCTGGCCCAGGATGACGTGGCCCTTTTCCATGCGCAGAACGTTCTGGGCTTCAACACCGAAGGTGCGGATGCCGAACGCCCGGCCGGCCGCTTCGAGCAGAGTCCAGAGGGCCGGCATCCAGGACGAGGGCACGTGCAGCTCGTAGGACAGCTCCCCCACGAAACCCAGCCGCATGGCCCGCACCGGGATGCCCTCCGCGATGATGAACTCCCGGTAGGCGGCGAAGGGGAAGGCTGCGTTGGACACGTCGGCATCCGTGACTTTTTCCAACACCTTGCGGGCGTTGGGACCGGCCAGGTTGACGACGCCCATGGCATCGGTGAGATTGACCAGGTGAAAGTCCCAGCCGTCGTAGCGTGTATGGTAGCGGAGCCATTCCACGGTGACACCGGCCCGCGCCGTGGAGGTGGTGAAGTAGTAGTCGTTCGCGCCGGTCTTGACCACCACCCCGTCGTCGATGACGCAGCCGTCGTCGTTGCACATGGCCGAGTACTTGATGCGCCCTTCGGCGGCCCGCGCCATGTCCGAGACATAGACGCGCTGCAGGGCCTTCAGGGCGTCCGGCCCATGGATGCGGAACTTGCCCAGGGTGGAGGCGTCCAGCAGGCCGACATTGGTGCGCACATTCAGGATTTCTTCCCGGCAGTCGAGATCGTCGGAAAAGTAGCGGGCCCGCTCCCATACGCCGATGCGCCGGAAGATGCCGCCGGCCGCAACCTGGGCCTCGTGGACCGGGGTGCGCTTGGTCATGGTGGGGTGGCCAGATAGGTGGGCACCAGGGGCGGCCGCGCCGTGGTGGGCCGGGGGGGCGACCCGGCCGCGTTCAGACGGGCCGTCAGCAAGGGCAGATTGTGCCCCGGAATGCCCCCCTGCCCCGGACCGGTGCCGGCGGAGGTAAAGCGCTTGATCAATTCAGGCATGTCGAAGCCCATGGCCACGGCCTGCTTGATGTTCTTGACGGTGGCGTCTTCATCGAAGCAGATGAAGCTCTTGCGCCCTTTCACCGGCGCCGTGACGAGCTTGGCGCCGCGCTCCGGCCCCGGCAGGGCCGCCAGGACGGCGGCCGCTTCCGCCAGGGCTTCGCCGTTTTGCACCCCGCAGGACGCGGCGGCCTGCAACCCGGCGCAGCGTCCCGAAGCCTCGATGGCCCCGGGATGGTTGAGGCCGGCCATCCGTCCGGCGGTAAACATCTTCGGGGGCACGTCCCTCGGCAGGAAATAGCCGGTGTGGGCATCGAAGGCCAGTTTGGCCTGGGCCAGGATCAGGGGGCCGTTGGCCGGGGTCAGGCCGGCCGAGGCCACCAGCAGGTCGCAGGCCTGGCGGCGCCGCACCGTGCCCTCGATGGTGGCCAGGGTCACGCCCTTGACGTGCCGGCCCCCGTGGGACCGGGTCGCCACCCAGCCCGTGAGCACCGGGATGCGGCGCTCCCCGAGGGCCTGCAGGAGCTGTGGGTCCTGGCCGTCCTGGCGGCAGTCCGCCACGCAGTGAATCTGGACGCCGAGATCGTGAAGGTCGAGGGCCGCCTCGAGGCCCAGGTCGTGGCCGACACTGAAGACCGCTTCCTTGCCGGGTAAAATGCCGTAGGTGCGGGCCAGACGCTGGGCGCAGCCGGCCTGCATCACCCCCGGGCGCTCGTTGTGATCGAACAAAAGAGGGCGCTCGATGCAGCCGGTGGCCACCACCACGCTTTGGGCCCGGATCTCGATGTAGCGCTCGTCGAAGGCATCGTTTTCCCCACCCACCTGGAAGGCGGTAATCAGATTGTTGCTGTAGGCCCCCACCATGGGGGTGTGGGTGAAAAGACGGATGTTGGGGGTCGCCGCCACCTGCCGGGCCAGATCCCGCGCCCGTTCGGAGAGGGTTCCGCCCTCGGCGTGCGGCCGAACCCGGTAATCGAAGCAGCCTCCCAGCCAGGGGCGGGCCTCCAGAAGGATCACCCGCAGGCCGGATTCCGCCGCCGCCAGGGCCGCTGTCATCCCGGCGGCCCCGCCGCCGATCACGCAGACGTCGACCGCGGGGTAGATCTCGTCATAGCTTCCCGGCATCGTAAAATCCGGCGCCAGGGTGCCGAGGCCGGCGGCCTTGCGCACCTGCTTCATGGCAAGGGGCCAGATCGCCGCCGGCTTGTGCAGGGTGCGGTAGTAGAAGCCGGCCGGCATGAGCCAGTCCAGCTTGTCCATGAAGCCCATCAGGTCGAAGCGGGCCGAGCCCTTGACGTTTTGGGCGGTCACCCGCATCCCGTCTTTCAGGAGCGTCGTCTCGGCGCGCACGTTGGGAATGCCGTCCAGCCCGACGCAGGTGTTGCTGCACTCGCCGTCCAGGCTGTAAAGCCCCCGGGGTCTATGGTATTTCAGGCTGCGTCCGAAAATGCGCACGCCGCCGGCATAAAGCGCCGTGGCCACCGTGTCGCCGGCGCAGCCGTGGTAGGAACGCCCTTCGAAGGTCAGCGAACGCCTCCCGGCGGGGTCGATACGCAGGGTGGGAAGATGCTCGAGCCGTTTCATGAGGATCCCTCCGGGTCGGCCGCTTCCAGGTTGCGGACCGTGTCGCGCCAGGTGGTAAACCACACCCCGCAGCCGTCCTTGTGGCACCACCATTCCTTTTGCAGGCCGGCCGTGCAGCGGTTCATGTGCACGTAGTCGCACCAGGCGCGCGGCGTAAGCCCTTCCTCGGCCGGCCGGGGTCCCTTGTCTTCCCCGCCGTAGCGAAACTCGTACCCGTTGCGCGGTCCGCAGATCGGGCAGGTCAATGTCAATGCCATTGAAGGTTCCTCATTTTTCTCGGGCGATTCAAATCTATTTCGTCATCCCGGCGAAAGCCGGGATCTCTTCCGGAATCGCCCGAATTTGCCGGAAGATCCCGGCTTTGGCCGGAACGACCGTCTGTTGCGGATGACGCCATCGCATATTTCATGGTGCGACCCGTCGGCATCAGTTGTCCGGTGCGTAATTCACCAAAGCGGCGGTCTCCCCCATCAGGTGGTGCTGTTCGTAGCGCCGCAGGTGGAACGGTTTCAGGATCGACGGGCATTCCCCCTCGGCCATGTAGGAAGCCATATGTTTGCCGGTGGCCGAACAGGACTTGAAGCCGAAATAGCCCCAGCCGCAATTCATGAAAAAGCCCTCCAGCGGGTCGTTGCCGTCCATGATGGGGGCCATGTCCGGGGTCATGTCGGCCAACCCGCCCCAGATGCGCATGAATTTCACCCCCCGCAGGCAGGGCAGAAACTCCCCCAGCGCTTCGGCCTGATGCTTGATGTAGTAGGCCGTGTTCTGGGTCGTGTAGTTGGGCCAGGGATCCATGTGGGCCCCCGTGGCGATCTCGCCCTTGAGGGTTTGATTGGCGTAGACATGGTAGGCTCCGGAGGAGACCACGTGGTTCAAGAGCGGCTTGAGGGGCTGGGTCACCATGGCCTGGATGGTCAACACGCTGATGGGCAGTTTGAGGTCCAGCATGCGGCTGATGATGCCGGCCGAATACGCGCCGGCGGACACGAGTACCCTGGGGGTCTTGATGTCGCCACGGCTGGTGGATACCCCGGTGATTTTGCCGTTTTCCGTGTGAATGGCCGTCGCCTCGGTTTGCTGGTGGATGCGGGCGCCAAGCTTGGTGGCGCCCTTGGCCAGCCCCCAGACCACGGCATCGTGGCGGACGATGCCGCCGGGCGGATGGTACATGGCGCCGTGGATGGGATGCGTGATGTTCCCGGAGACGTTCAGGGCGGGCTCCATTTCCTTGACTTGCCGGGCATCCAGGAGATGGCTCTCGACCCCCAGGAACTGGGCCGTTGCGATGTTCATGCGCGCCGCGCGCACCGCCGCTTCGCTGTGCACGAGATTCAGGTTGCCGCAATTGTTGAACATCAAGTTGAAATCCAGTTCCCGGGTCAGCACCGGCCAGAGGTCCAGGGCCTCCTTGTAGAGGGGCACGTTCTCCTGGGTGCGCTGATTGGCGCGCACGATGGCGGTGTTGCGGCCGGCGCCGCCGAAGCCGATGAACCGTTTTTCCAGAATGGCGACGTCGGTCAGGCCGTGGTCCCGGGCCAGATAATAGGCGGTCGCCAGGCCGTGCAAACCACCGCCGATAATGACGGCGTCGTAACTGGACTTCATGGGCCGCTTTTGCCACAGACGTTTTTTCGACAGACCCAGCATGGGCATCCTCGACACGATACGTGAATGGGGTTTACACTCAAATTGATGCTTTTCATTTCATATGAAATGCTTTATGTCAACACCAAAGGGGAAAGGCACGCCTTTTTGAAAGCCGCGCCAACAGTCCTTGCGGAGGCCGGCCGTCCCATCGATCTTGCGGTACGGCAATCTTTAATAATATCTGAGTCTTTTGGGAGATTAAAAGGCGGTGTGCGCTGGCGGGAATAGGGCTTGAATTCTGACGGCGATTGGGGGATGAAGGGATTTCCTGCCAGAAAATGAGGAAATTTTCGCGTTGAAGTAATGAAACATAAAACATCATTTAGCAGTCTCTGCTTCATTTATTGAGGACTTCCGATCATGATCGACGGCATCCAGGCCTACACCTTACCGGAGCGCATCACGCGGTTCTACGACGCCCTGACCCCCAAGAGCCGCATCATCGGCGACTATATCCGCGAGAACCCGCGTAAGGTGGTGTTCATGACCGTTGCGGAGCTGTCCAAGGCCTGCGACGTCAGTGAAGCCACGGTGGTGCGCTTCGTGGGACAGCTCGGGTACGAGGGCTATGCCGATTTCCAGCAGTCCCTGCGGGATTTCGTCGACACGGAGCTGACCCTGCTCGACCGGGTGGACCTGACGGACATGCTGGAGCCGGGTGCCGAGCGCCTGCGCCGCGTGGTGTCCCAGGAAATCGACAACCTGCGGCAGTTTTTCGAGCATGCGGACATCGCCCAAATGGAGCGTGTCGTCGCCCTATTGCATGAGAGCCCCCGGATTTTCGTGATCGGCTCCCGGCTGTCCTACACACTGGCCTACTATCTGGGCTGGTCGCTCACCAAGGTGCGCGGCGGCATCCAAATCTTGAAAGGCAGCGACAAGACCACCATCGACTGGCTCACCATCGCCCCCGCCGACACCCTGGTGGTGGTCGTCGCCCTGTCGCGCTACCCCAACGAACTGATCCGGCTGGCCAAGCTGGCCAAGCGCCTGAAGCAGCACCTGGTGGTCCTGGCCGACAGCACGGCCTGCCCCATCGTCCGCGAAGCCGACGCGAGCCTGGTGGCGCCCTCCCACCACATCCCACTCATCGGCACGCCCACCACCCTCTCCTGCCTGATCAACTACCTCGTAATGGAGCTGGCCGCCCGCAGCGGCGAAGATCTCAAAAAGCACCAGGAGAAACTCGAGCAGTCCTACTGGGAAAACGATGTGCTCTTCAGCATGAAGAAGTTGGTGTGAAGGCTGGATACTGCCGGACGCTGGCTACGGGATACTCGATACGGATATTGGACCCCTCATCGAAATCGCTATCGGGATCGGTATCGATATCGTAATCGTCCTTACCAAATTCGGTAAAAGGGCAAAAACCTTCGATTACGATTACGACAACCGTTCCGCTGACGCTCCACTGACAACGACAACGATAGTCGGCGTTCAACCACTGATCGCTGACCAATGACTATTGACCGGCCATTTTCAAGGCCTCATCCACCGCAATGCAGGCCGCGCCGATGGCGCCGTTCTCCTGGGCGTAGGCCGAGACCTGCACGGGATGACCGAGCTTGGCCTCGAGAGCCTTGACCACGCCGATATTGTGGGCCACGCCGCCCGTCATCATCACCGGCGGCTGCAGCCCGATCCGATTGGCCATGGCCACCACCCGCGCGGCCACCGACGCATGAATGCCGGCGATAATATCGGCCCTTCGGGCACCCTTGGCAATCAGGGAGATCACTTCCGACTCGGCGAACACCGTGCACAGGCTGCTGATGCGGGCCGGATTTTCAGCCGCCAGGGACATGGGGCCGAAACCGTCCAGATCGACCTCCAGGGCCCTGGCCATGACTTCCAGGAACCGCCCCGTGCCCGCCGCGCACTTGTCGTTCATGGCGAAATCCCGGACGCCGCCGGCCTCGTTCAGGGCGATGGCCTTGCTGTCCTGACCGCCGATGTCGATGATGGAGCGCACCGCGGGATTCTGGAAAACGGCGCCCCGGGCGTGGCAGGTGATCTCGGTGACCGCCTTGTGGGCAAAGTCCACGCTGTTGCGGCCGTAGCCGGTGGCCACGATGCGGTCCAGTCTATTATCCGGAATGCCCAACGCCGCGAGCAGTTCCTCGAATACCCGCCGCCCCGCCCTGCGGGCGTTGTAGCCCGTCAGGATGACCTTGGAACCCAGCAGCTTCCCGTCCTGTAAAACCGCCGCCTTGGCGCTGATCGAGCCGACGTCGATGCCGATGGTGAGCATGGGTGTCCTGTCCTCCTCTTCTTTCTACTCAGCCGGTTCGAAGGCCGCAGACACCTCCGGGGCGCCCTCCGAACGGAGCCCCTCGCCCGCTTCGACGGGGAGCAAGGGCTTGTACAAGACAATGGCGATAAGGCCGGCCACATACATGATCAGCCCGAACAGTCCGGAGGTCACGAACATGGAGCTGTAGAAATCCCCCATGGCGTCCTGAATCAACAAGGCAATCGTCATGGCCAGGGCACTATTGCGCAGACCGGTCTCCAAAGAAATGGCCCGTGTCTGGTAGTTGCTGATGCCGACCATCTTGGAGAACAGGACGCCGAACAGCATTCCCAGAAAGGTCAGGGTAAAAACCGAGGCGTAGAACTTGAAACCGTAGCGGGCCGTATCACTGAAGACGTGGATATTGCTCAGGACACCGGCCACGATCAGGGCGAGCAGGGCCACGATGCCCAGCGCCGAGAAGAAGGGGGTGGATTTCATGGCGAAGCGGGGCCACTTGCCGCGCACCGACATCCCCACGATCAAAGGGATGATGACCAGCACCAGGATGGTCTGGACGACGGTGGCAACGGGGATCGTCACTTCGGGCATGTTGGCGCAATACAGCGCCAGCAGCAGCGGCGTGAAGAGAATCGACAGAACGGTCGAGAAGGACGTGAGGGAGATGGACAGTGCCAGATCCCCCTTGGCGTAATAAGTCATCAAATTGGAGGTGACCCCGCCCGGGATGGCGGTAATCAGGATCATGCCGACAAAAATGTAGGGATAGTGGTCGTAGAATCCCAGGAGGTGACCCATGGCCATGGCCAGAAGCGGCATGAAGCCGAATTGCAGGATTTGCCCCAGAATGATGCCGCGCGGCTTGGTGAAAACCAGGGCAAAGTCCTTGAAGGTCAAGGTCAGCCCCATCCCGACCATGACGAAGAATAGCATGAGAACGATCGCGACCTTGAACACCCGGTCGAGGGTGGGTTGGATCGGCACCGCCTGCAGACGCGCGAAACGATAATCGGTCTCCCCGACGGTGGCGGACATGACTTCTGCCTGGAAGAGCAGTTTGTTGCCGAATTTGGCATCGATCCCGGCATAGGGGGATCCCGAGCCTTCGCTGAGAGCCCCTGCATTCGAGGGCCATGCGAGGATGTAGAGGTTCCCGGTCAATTCGCGCAGAAGATAAACAGCCTGTCCGGCCGGCTGCTGGCCGGCGGCGGGCCGGATGACGCGGAGATGTCCGCTGAAAGCTTTTTCCTGCGAACGGGACCAATCCAGCTGCCGGGAAGTCGTGTTGAGCACCTCAATGAGACCACTGGCGCCATCCCCTCCGGCCGCCCGGGAAAGGCGGTGGTAAAGCGCGGCATCGCTTTCGGTTTCGGCCCACGCCGGCGTTGCCAGAAGGCCAAACAGCAGCGCTGTCGCTGCAAGTGCCGCGCCTGCGAAGGTCCCAACCCCAATTGCGATTCTTGATCCGGTCCTGGTCATGCGCTTCTCCTTTGCGATGAATCGTCATGGCTGGTGTCCAACCTTCGGCGCGCGGCGATGCCGGGGCGTTCGATCAGACTTTCAACATCTCCATAAAGGCATCGATACGGGTCTCCACCTGGCTTTCCGAAAAGCTGCGCGCGTCGGTCATGTTGGCCTCGATGATCAGGGTGGGCAGGTCGCGCTTTTCCTGGACGATGCGGGCGATGTCGTACTGCCCCAGGGAATAGGGTTTGCAGCTGCGGTTGGAGTGCATCACCAGGCCGTCGACATCGTATTTGTCGATCATCTCCAGCACCATGGCGGCCATCTGGTCGGTGCCGATGTTGAGGTAGATGCGCGAATAGCCCTCGGCCATGGAGCCCAGGAAATCGTCTTCCTTCAGGTAGGGCATCGAACCGCACCAGGCCGAGGTATAGGTGTCGGCCACCAGGCAGGCCTGGTGGGCGGCGAATTTTTCCGACAGCCAGCGGGTCCGATACCAGATGGGCAGGTTGTCCCAAAGCAATCGATAGCGCTCCTCGGGAACCGCGCTGATGCCTTCGGCCACGCGGGTCTTCATCTCCTCCAGGAGCCCACTGTAATAGTCGATGACCGTCTGGGTGCCGCGCAGGGTCACGATCAGGGCCAGGTGGAAGAAGGCGTCGAAGGCGCTCATGGGTGCGGGCTTGTTCACCGCGGTGTCGAGCACGGCCTGCCAGAGCCGCTGCCCCTCCATGGAAAGGCGCCCCACCGCTTCGAGACGGTCCCGGTCCACGGACCGGCCGCAGGCCGCTTCCAGGAAGGCCAGGTATTCGTCGAGCTGGCGGCGCACGTACCGGCGCGCCTCTTCCGCGAACCCGGTGTGGCAGAAGGGCGTGTCCAGGATGAAAAGGGGCACGTCGTAATAGCGGGCCTGGACCTCGTACCACTTGAGCACCGTGCCGCAGATGTTGTTGCAGCAGACCAGCATGTCCGGCTTGGGCAGCCCCCCGATGGGGCCGCCGTCCACGGTCGAACAGGCGATGTCGGCCAGGGCGTAGGTGCACAAGTCACCGGAATAGCCCATGCCTTCGGCTTTCTCGCACAGATCGGTGCCCATCTTGGCGGCCCCGATCATGGCGCCGTGATTCTCCGGGTAGACCGGGATCACGTCCATGGCGATCAAGGGCTCCACCGGCCCCCCGCTGGTGATCCAGGCCACCTTCTGGCCGGTCTCCCCGGCGGTCTTGGCCTCGATGTAGTAGTGGGTCATGATCTCCTTCATCTTGGCCACCGACTTGATCTTGCGCCGTTCCTTCTCAAGATCGACCGCCTTGTCCTGAGTGCTCATTCTCGCTCTCCTAAACTTTTTCATCCGACGGGTTGCCGGAAGATATAGCTCTAAAGCGTTGGCTGATGATGATCAACGCTGTGTTGCAAAGAATTAGAAAAAGCCGCGATGTCCAATTCAGAAAAGAGGATTTTTTGTTCCGATCAAGGCCGCACAAGGGTTTTACGGTGAGGCGTACATCAGTACGCCGCAGCCGGAAAACCCGCGGAGAACGCCGATCGGGACAAAAAAGACCTTTTCTGGATGGACATCAAAGCATTTCTATGAATGCCTCACACCGCGTCCGAAACTGCCCGTCCGAGGCGGTCTGCTCCTCCAGTTCCACGAGCAGGCAGGGAATCCCCGCGTCGCCCAGCATCTCCTTGAGATAGGGGTAGTCGAAGGCGTGGGGATCGCAGAACTTGAGATAGAGGAAGACCGCGCCCTGGGCCCCGGTTTCCCGGGCCAGCCGCACCAGGGCCTCTCCGCGGGACCGCACGCCGGCGTGTTTGGCCGGACAGACGACCCGTTCGCTGTACCGCCGGGCAATCGCGTCCACCAGGTCGCCCGCGGTGTCCACTTGGCCGGTCAGTTGGCGCGCGCCCGTGCACAGATCGTCCCAGATCACGGCGCCCCCGGCGGCCTCGATGGGGCCGTAGATGTCGGGCAGGTTGCACACCCCGCCGGAAAGCAGGATGCGTTTGTAGGGCCCGTCCGGTGCGCTCGCCGCTCCCAGCTCTCCGACCACGGCCGTGATACTTTTCAGAAACGCCCCCCGGTCCATCACCATGGCGGCCCGCGTAATGGCGTGCATGTCGCGGCCGGCGATCACCCCGGGCCGATCGCGACGCAGCATGTAAAGGGCTTTAACCTTCTCCCGGATCGCATTGCAGGTGGTCACGGCCTGCCTCAGATCATCGTCGGTGATCGTCGTTTCCAGCATGTTTTCCAGATCGGTCCGGGCCCTGCGCATGACCGCAGCCATGTAATCCCGGGCGCTCTGCGTGTCGAGCTTGACCGGCAGCACCACATCCAGGTGAAAGCCGGTCCTGGCATTCATGCGCCAGATATCGGAAAGACGCTGGATGGAGTCGCAGGTATGGGGGAAGACAATTCCGTCCAAAAAATCCAGCTCTCCGGCAAGCGCATCCTCCAGGGCCCCGCGCACGAGACTGCAGCTATAGGCCTGCAGATGGGCGTCGGCCTTGGTGATGGCCCCGCTGCCGCCGACGATGCGAAACCCGAGGGCGCGCCCCGCCAGGATCAGCTCCTCGGGCGCATAGGAGCACAGGGTCCCCACCACCTTGCCGCCGTCGGTCCTCTTCCACCGCCGCGCATAGGCCTTGGGATCGGCGGCGATATCACGAAACTGCTGCAGGACATCCATGGTAAAACTCCTTTATTTTCTTCCACGTGGAAGAAAATGAAAAACAATTATTTTCTTGAAGAAAAAAAATCATTCCAAAATTTTTAAACCGAGGTACAAGATTTAAGTCTGGTCGCGTTCTTTGATCTTGGCCGCCTCCTCCGCGGCCAACGCCGCAAAGGCCACCTTGCCCACCAGGGTCAGGGGCAGCTCATCCCGGAACTCGATCTCCCGAGGACAGCTCCAGAGGATCAGGTCCTTGCGGCAGAAGTCGATCAGCTCCTTTTCCATTTCCGGACCGGCCTGGGAGGGGTCGTTCAATACCACGAAACCCTTGACGCGCTCCACCTGCTTTTCGTCGGGCACCCCGATGATGCAAACCTCCTTGACCGCCGGGTGTTTGTAGAGCTGCTCCTCCACCTGGGCCGGGTAGACGTTCATGCCCGAAGACTTGATCATGCGCTTCTCCCGCAGGCGGAAGTAGAAAAACCCGTCCTCGTCCATGAGGCCGATATCCCCCGTATGCAGCCAGACCCTGCCGTCCGGGTGCTCCTGCAACGCCTTGGCGGTTTCCTCGGGCTGGTCCAGATAGCCCATCATGACGGCGGGGCCGTGGATGCAGATTTCGCCCTCCTCGCCCGGTGGCAGTGCTTCGGTGGTGCCGCTAGCCACGATTTTGGCTTCCATGTCCGGAAACGGCACCCCGATGCTGTTTTCGCGGTATTCCGTCATGGGCATGGCCATGATGGCGGTAACCGCCTCGGTCAGACCGAAGCCTTCACGGAGTTGGGTCTCGCCGCCCTGGCGGCGGACAATAGCCTCGAAACGCTCCTTGACCTTGCGCGGCAGCGTGTCGGCGCCGCAGAAAGCCGCCTTGATGCAGCTCAGATCGGCCTTCTGGAAAAGGGGGTTGCGGTTCAGGGCCTCGAAGAGGGTGGGCACCCCCACCAGGAAATTGGGGCGCTTGCGGCGAATCAGCTTGGCGACGCTTTCGGGGGTGAACTGGGGCACCATGATGCTCTTGGCCCCACCCATGAAGGCGGCATTGAGGCAGACCCCCAGGCCGAAGCCGTGGAAGACGGGTAAAATGGCCAGAATGGCGTCGCCGGCCGCCAAATTGCCCCAGGCCGAGACCTGCTTGCCCTCGCAGATGAAGTTGCGGTTGGACAGCAGGATGCCCTTGGGTGTGCCGGTGGTGCCGCCACTGTAGAGAATGACCGCCAGGTCCTCGAAGCCGGTGCCGCCTTTGGCGGCCCGGGGAGGCGCCCCGTCCATCATGGCCCGCCACCAGACCACCCCGGAATCCGGGGGCACCTTGGCGATCTTGCGGCCCTTGGTGAGGGTGAACCCCAGGCGTTTGAGCGGCCCCAGATAGTCGGGAATGCGGGCCAGGATCAGCGTCGTCAGGGGGGTCTGGCCCTGAATCGACGCGAATTTGCCGTAGAACGCGTCCAGGGTCAGGGCAAAGCGGCTGCGGCTCAGGTTGAGGTAAAAGGCAATCTCAGTGGCCGTGGACAGGGGATGGATCATGCTGGCCACCCCGCCCAGTTTGTTGACGGCATAGAAGGCGATCACCGCCTGGGGGCAGGTGGGCATGGCAATGGTCAACCGGTCGCCTTCCTTCAGGCCGAGGACCGCCAGGGCATCGGCACAGCGGTCGATGTCCGTTATAAATTGGCGATAGGTGGCGGTGGTGTCCAGAAAATCGTAGGCCAGGGCGTCCGGGCGCATTTCGGCCGTCTGGACAAGGGCCTCGTACATGGTCACTTCGGGATAGTCGATGTGATGGGGAACATCGCCGTAATACTTGAGCCAGGGTTTGCTTGCAGCCATCGCCGGACGGACCTCCCTGTCAGCAGATTAAGGTCATTGAAGCGTTTGTGGGTTCTAATATCGACCGCCGGTCGGCGCGTCAACCTAGAATTGATTTAAGTGGGGTTCGGTGCTATGCAGACACTCCATAAGAGTTCAAAGGGCCGAGGATTCAAGCGGTCAAGTGAACGCCTGAAAACCTGGTGAAAAATACCAGGTCCGATCAGAAAGTGTTTTGCTGTTTGCCTTTCCCTCGACCCCTGGGACCCTTGAGTCCTTGGCCCCTTAAGTGGAAGGAAGCGCTCCATGCCGAGCAAGGACACCCTCAGCAAACTCAAACAGAAGGAGCGCGCGGCCCGCGAAGATCTCATCATCGATGCCGCGCGCACGGTGTTCGGCGCCAAGACCTACGACAAGGTCAGCATGCAGGAAATCGCCAATGCCGCCGGCATCGCCAAATCCTCCATCTATACCTATTTCAGGAATCAGGAAGCGCTGTTCGTGGAAGCGGCCTATCGCGATACCCAGCGGTTCATCAATGAACTCGAGGCACGCCTGCAGGAAAAAAACGAGGGCGAGAGGCTCGAAGCCCTGATCGCCCACTTTCTCGACTACAATACGCGCAACGAGGTCTACTGGCAGATGATCACCCGCTTCTCCCTCTATGGCGAGATCAGCGGCGACGCGAGCCGCAAGCTGGACGTGGTGGCCCGCCGGTTCATGGACCTGCTCGACCTGGTGTTCGACGAGCGCCCGCCCGCAACCGACAAACGTCTTTTATCCCACACGCTTTTTGCCGCCCTGAGCGGGATTCTGATCGCCTTCCGCAAGTACCCCGGCCGTTCCGAGGCGGAGCGATTGGCCCACATGCAGCGGGTGGGGCGACTGGTCAAGGATATGTTCGAGCGCTATATCGACCGCCCACAAAATCCAGCGCCTGATTGACGCATCGATGGGACGAGAAACCTATGACGGCTCACCTCGTGGATGATCCCCGGGGCATCGACTGCACCCTGGCCATAGATCTCGGCACTTCCGGGCCGAAGGTTGCCCTGGTAACGGTCGACGGGCGGGTGCTGGCCTGCGAGATCGAAAAAACCCCGGTGACCCTGCTACCCGGCGGGGGCGCCGAGCAGGATCCCCGGGACTGGTGGCGGGCGATCTGCCAAGCGAGCCGACGTCTGCTGGACCGCCCCGAGGTAATCGGGCATCCGATCGTCGGCATCTGCTGCACTTCCCAGTGGTCCGGCACGGTGCCCGTCGACCGCCGCGGCCGGCCTCTGGGCAATGCCATCATCTGGATGGACGCCCGCGGAGCACCCTACGTCAAGCGCATCACCTCCGGGCCGGTGCGGCTGCAAGGCTTCGGCATCGACAAGCTATGGACCTGGATTCGCTTGACCGGCGGCATTCCCGGCCCCTCCGGCAAGGATCCCATCGCCCACATTCTTTTCCTCAAGCACGAAAAACCCGACATTTTTGCCGCGGCGGCCAAATTCCTGGAACCCAAGGACTACCTCAACCTCAAGCTGACCGGCCTCTGTGCCGCCTCCTTCGACTCGATCACGCTCCACTGGGTGACCGACAACCGGCAGATCGACCGCATCGCTTACCACCCCGCGCTCCTGCGCCTGGCCGGCCTGGACCGTGAAACCCTGCCCGATCTCAAACCGGCCGTGGACGTTCTGGGGCCCCTGCGGCCGAAAGCGGCCGCCGATCTTGGCGTAGCGCCCGGCCTGCCGGTGGTCATGGGCACCCCCGACCTGCATTCGGCCGCCATCGGATCGGGGGCCGTGCGGGACTATGAAGCCCACCTGTATATCGGCACCTCGTCCTGGCTGACCTGCCATGTCCCGTTCAAGAAGACCGATCTCCTGCACAACATGGCCGCCATCCCGTCGGCCATCCCGGGCCGCTATTTCATCGCCAACGAACAGGAGACTGCCGGGGGCTGCCTGGCATTCCTCAAAGACAGGATCCTCTTTCCGCCGGAAGACGGCCCCGCCCAGGATCCGGAGCGGAGCTTTGCGGCGCTGGATGCCCTGGCCCGAGAAGCCCCGGCCGGCAGCCGCGGTCTGATCTTCACCCCCTGGCTCTATGGGGAGCGCACCCCGGTCGAAGACGCCGCCTTGCGGGGCGGTTTTCACAACCTTTCCCTGGAAGCCGACCGCGCCAGCCTGGTGCGCGCCGTGATGGAGGGGGTGGCCTACAACACCCGCTGGCTGATGCACTACGTGGAAAAATTCATCCGGCGCCGTTTGGGGCCGATTCACATGGTGGGCGGCGGCGCCAATTCCAGCCTGTGGTGTCAGATCTGCGCGGATGTCCTCGATCGCACCATCCACCAAGTCCGGCAACCGGTGGAGGTCAATGCCCGCGGTGCCGGCATTCTGGCCGCGGTAGCCCTGGGCCACGGCAGCTTCGAGGAAATCGCCGGCGGCGTGGAGATTGCCGCGGTCCATGCGCCCGACCCGAACCGCCGCCGTCTCTATGACAGCCTCTTTATTGCATTCCGCCAGATCTATCGCAAAAACCGCCCCATCTGCGCCCGCCTCAACCGCCGCACGCTCAAAGGACACGCATCACGGTAGCGGCGGCATCGGCAGACGGGCCGGACCATCGTCCTCGTGAAGCACATGATCGATGTCGAGCAGCATCCGGATGCCGTCCTGGGCCTTGGCCATGGCGAGAATGTGGCGGGTGTCGACCCGGGCCCCGAAGCGCGGGGGGGCATCGATCTGGGCGGACCGGATGGTCATGACCTCGGAAACGGAATCCACCGCCACTCCGATACTGATCCCCCGTCCGGCCTGGCGGCCTTCCAGTACGACGATGCAGCTGCGGTCGCCGGAGGCTTCCGCCCCGAGACCGAACTTGAGCCGCAGGTCGACCACCGGAATGGTGCGGCCCCTCAAGTCGATCACGCCGCGAACATGGGGCGGTGCCTTGGGAATGCTGCGGATGGGCTGCATGCCGACGATTTCCCGGATGCGCATGATGTCGATGCCGTAATGCTGGCCGTCCAGGCTGAACGTCAGGTATTTGCCTTCCAGGTTGAGCATGGACTTGCCCTGGCCGGTTTCCACCGACGCATGGCGTGAGAGCAGGTCGACGGCCGTATCGTCGGCCATGTGCAGGCAGGCCGGCAGGTTGCCCGACACCCGATCCTTGCAGGCCGCATCGGCAAAACGGGTGTCGACGAAGGCCGCCATGTCGACGAGCGTGCCGATGTGCATGCGATTGACCATGTAGTCGTTCATGGAACGCAGATCCTCGAGGGCCGGGTACAGGTCGCCGGTCTTGATCCCTTTTTCCTCGCTCAAGACATTTTTGAGCACCGGGACTTTCAATCCCAGGCTTTGGTCGGGATCCAGGAATCCTACGCCGATTTCCGCCGCCATTTCCGGTTTCTGTTCCACGAAACGACCCGCCTGGACGAGCATCTCGGTAAATTCGTAGACCGCCGCCGTGTGGGGTTCGATAAAGTCGTCCCGCATGGTGACCACGCAGCAGGGATGGTTCTCCCACAATTCGCTGCTCAGAAACTGCAGTTCGGCCGCCCCCGAGGCGATCGCCTTGGTGCCCAGGGGTTCGGCCACCATAAAACCGGCGGCGGCCGGGTTTTCCTGCATGAAGGCCTGCATCTTGATGGGCGCCACCACCTCGAAATTGACGTCGCTGGCCCCCTCCCCCACCATGCCCGGGGTCAGCCCGACACCGCTGAAGAACAGGTGGGCCAGCATATGGTGGACGGACATTTTATGGGGGATGAAGAAGGATTTGGAGCGAAAATACCCGGCATAGGGTTCGCTGTAAGCCTCCCGTTTGGAGCGCACGAAAATGCTCCCGTTCTTGTGGGCCAGCAGAATCAGCTTGATCGGGGTGCCGTAGCTGTATAGATCCATGGCGATAGGCGCCAGAACGAAGGCCGCATCCACCTCGCCGTTTTCGAGGGCCGTCTGGACCGGGTTCCAGCCCGGCAGGCAGACCGTTTCCAGCTCGAAATGCCGGGGCTGCAGCTCACCCCGGGCGATCAGGTGCTTGAGCACCCCGAGAATGAGATGGTCCGTGATCTGAATATGGGCCACCTTGAGTTTGACCCGTCCGTCGACGGACTCCCGTGGGCCGCGGATCTGCTCGGCCGCTGCCTCCGGGCCCTCCGAGCGTCCCAGGGCTTCATCGATTTTGGCGCTCAGTTCCGCTTCGTTGAAGGGTTTGGCCACGAAGGCGTTGACCCCTGCCTCCAGCGCCTTGTTTTCCTGGGCCTTGTCCCCCTGCCCGGTGGCCATCAGAAACGGAATCTGACGGGTGGCCGCATCGCCCTTGACGCGGCACAGCAGGGCATAACCGTCCAGGTTGGGCATGTTCCAGTCGCTGATGATCAGATCCACTTCAGCACCCTGCTGAAGCATGTCGATCGCCTCCTGGCCGTCCACGGCTTCCAGAATATGCGCATAGCCCAGCGCCTCGAGGGCCTTTTTCTCGATTTTGCGCATTACGGCGGTGTCTTCCACCAGGAGAATCCGGACCGTTTGCGGGTCAAAGCTCATGTGTGTACCTCGATCGCCTGTGATTTCGATGGGATTTGAGACCGCCTTGGAGCGGCTGCCCCCGACGGGTAAAGCCGGCGCCCTCGGCACGGGGTGAACAGGGCACAATGCGCGTGCGTACTCGAAGGCATACACCGTTTATCGGCCGCCCCGGGATGAACTTTAGCCGGTCATCGACGGGATGGGAATTCGTGGTTAGAGTCCGTCCAGAAAGGGCATCTTTTGGCCCCTGGCGGCGTTCTCGCCTCCGGTCGGTC
>CAYMQN010000042.1:0-20044 GCA_964392545.1 uncultured Desulfobacteraceae bacterium | reverse complement strand
TGCGGGCGCCCGTCGGCTGCGGCCTTGCCAGGAACCAAAATCTACCATCTCTGGATGGGCACTAGTTAGGGCGGGTCGTGGGAGATCGACTGCCGCGGGAGCGGCAGATGGTTTGCAAAATCGTCAAAACCATGACGGCGGTCTTACGAAATTGTCCGCCCAGCAGGGCCATGCAAGTGCGGCCGTGTGATCCACTATGGCCTTGATATGATCTAACAATTTGGGAAAAAAGAAAAAATCGGTTTTGCGGGACAGTCGTGGATTGTGGCATGAGAATTGAAATACCCCAAACCCGATAGGCCCGCTTAACCGTCAACCATAAAGTAAGGTATGCGATCACAATGATGTACGAAAAGCCCGACAGACCGACCTTGCCACGAACGGTGGATGAAGTCGCCGATCTTCTGATCGCCGACCTGCCGCCCAGGGAAATGGTCACGCTATCGAGCATGGATGAGGGAGACTTCCTGCGTCTCTACGATTCCGTGGCCCAATATGTGCTGGATGAATTCAAAATTTGGACCGGCAACGATGATTTGCTGGCCTCATGCCTGGCCGAGCCATCCGGCAATGACGAGGCCACCGATCCAGCCATGATCATTTTGCGGCGGGTTTGGCAGAAACTGAGTGATTTCCCGGAAATTCTTATTATCACCTGATAGCGGTCCGCATGGGTGCCGTTGATGGACACCGTCCTCCGGAACGGTGGTCTACGGCCGCCGGAAGACGCTCACCTTTTGGGATCGCGTTCGGAGGGGGCCAGGTTCTTGGGCGATTCCACGAGGCTGGCCCTGCCGATGGCCCCGCGTCCGAATTTGGCATGGATGGCATCCAGGGTGTGATCCACCTTTTCCCAGTTCGGCGATGCCGCGTCCTTGGCGGGAAAGAGTTCGGCCTGGACCGGTGTTTGGGCGGGGACGAAATGGGATGCGCCCACCCCGATCAGACGGACCGGACGTTGCAGGGAATACCCTTCGAGCAGCGTTTCCGCCTGGATGAAAATGGATTCCGCCGCCTGGACGGGCCGGGGCAGGGTTTTGCTGCGGGTCACCTGCTGAAAATCGGCGTGCTTGATTTTCAGCGTGACGGTGCGTGCTTTGAGGCCCAGCCGCCGCAGTTGGCGGGCCACGTCTTCGGCATGGTGCCGCAGCAGATCGCGAAGGAGGCCGCAATCGCTGGTGTTCACGGCCAGTGTGCCTTCGGCGCTGACCGATTTGGCAGGGCTGTGGGGGGTCACCGGGGTCGAATCCTCGCCGCGCGCCAGGGCCGCCAGCCGCTGCCCGAACTTGCCCAGGCGCCGGACCAGCATCTCCCGCGGCAGCCGCCGTACATCGCCCAGGGTCGACAGGTTCAGACGGGCGAGGTGGTCCTGGGCCACTTTGCCGACCCCGGGAATTTTGGCGAGCGGCAAGCCCTCGATGAAAGCGGGTACCTCCTCCGGTGGAAGGATCGTAAGGCCGTCGGGTTTTTGGAGGTCGGAGGCTATTTTGGCCAGAAAGCGCAAGGGGGCCCCGCCGACGGAGCAGGTCAAGCCGGTGGTCTGCAGAATCTGCTGCTTGATGCGGCAGGCAACCTGGGCGGGCGGTCCGAAAAGACGGCCACCGCCACTGATGTCCAGGTAGGCCTCATCGATGGAGACCGGTTCCACCAGGGGCGTAAAGTCCTCCAGCAGCGCCATGATCTGGCGGGAAACAGCCTTGTAGCGTTCCATGCGGCCGGGGATGATGATGGCGTGGGGGCAGCGGCGGCGGGCCTCGAACATGGGCATCGCCGAGCGTACCCCGTAGCGGCGCGCCTCATAGCTGGCCGTGGTCACCACGGCCCGTTCCGAGCGGCCGCCGACGATGAGACATTTGCCCCGCAGTTCGGGGTTGTCATGCTGCTCAACGGATGCATAGAAAGCATCCATGTCGATGTGCAGTATCATGGTGTGAGGGATTTTAATCGATTCCCGCCAAGCGTTTCAAATGCTTTTCCAGAACGCCGTAATTGCGTTCGAGATCATGGCGGCGGGCGGCATGCCGTCTGGCGGCAGCTCCCATGCGGGTGCGCAGGGGGGGATCCGCCAGCAACCGCACGATGTTGTTTTCAAACTGCTCCCAATCCCCGGGAGGGCTCAGCAGGCCGGTCTCATCATGGCGGACGATCTCGGAGGCCCCCCAGCCGCGACAGGCCACCACCGGAAGCCCCGCGGCCTGGGCTTCGAGAAAGACCATTCCCAGCCCCTCCCGAATACCGGGAAAAACAAACAGGTCGGCGCCGCGATAGAAGTGCGGCATCCGGTGCCGCGGTATCCGGCCGGCAAAATGCACCCGGCCTTGAAGATGGCGTTGCGCAAGTTCCTTCAAATAACCTTCCCGGGCACCGCCGCCACAAATTACCAGCTGAAACGCCAAGCCCCGGTCGGCAAGACGTCCGCAGGTGGTTATGACCCGGCCAAGGCCCTCGGTTTTGACGCCGGGGCGGAACATGGCGGCCGTTAGTATTACCGGCAGCGCCTTATCCACCCCGGGGGGGGCAGGGGCGGGTCCCGTGTCGTGGTCCCATTGGAAGTGTTCCAGCCGAAGCCCCGGAGCGATATAGTGCAGCCGGTTCGCGGGCAGCAGACGCCGCAGATTGGTCAGGTCGCGGTGCTTGTTGGTGAAAACGGCATCGGCCCGCCGCAAGGCATGCCGGTTCCAATAAAAGCCCGGCAGGGTCATGGCCCGGCGCCGGTATTTGGTGGCGTAAACCCCCTGAAAGACGGCATAGGGGATGCCCTGCGCGGCGGCGCAGACAGGGCCCAGCACATCGGGGGCTTTATAGTAGGAATGATAGGTCAGCCAGACATGCGGCCGAAAGCGCTGCAGTCGCCGGCGGGTGCGCCCGACCTCCGCCCCCCAGCGGAGCCACTGCCACGGCTTCCAATAGATCCAGCGCGTGCGCAGGCGGCTGACGAGGTGAATGGCATGCCCGCGGCGGCGCAGGAACTGATAAATATCGGAGCCGATCACCCGATCGCCGGAGGGGTGGGGGTGATCCAGCGCTTTGAAGGGCATGTAAAAGGCGATGCGCACAGGTGGTTCCTGTCAAAAGTTTCATCCGACGCTGCTTCCGGGAGGGGCGACGGCGATCGAATCTGGCGCACCTTAGGGCATGGGGGGGGAAAAGTAAACGGGCGATGCGCGCTATCCTCCCGCGTTGGCCGGGAGATTGGGTCCCGGAGGGCAGCGTGCGGCGCAAAGGGATGGTCGAAAGATCCGGCAAGAGAGGGCCGTGCGCAAGGAGGCGGTGTGCTGTCGTCCGATGCCCTTAAATCGATTCTGGCGGGGTCGTCTATTAATCCTGGCGGCGCTTGGGGGAAAGCGCCCGTCGACCATAGGCGCCCAGGGCAACCATCGTGGCGCCCAGAGCGATCAAAGCGGCGTATTCGGGGAGGAGCGGAGAGGTGGTCACGGCGCTCTTGAACCAATCGGCATAGGCCGTGCCGATCAGCAGCAGCATGAACAACAGAATTGACATGGTGAAAAAAAGCTTTCGCATGGCATGCGCCTCCTTTTATCGTAGGCCCGAATGGGCTTGATTCGAATTAAACGTTGGTGCTCTATACCTTCGTGATGCTACGTACTTGAGCAAACACCGTACCAAGAGTGCGTTAGGATTAGATTAATACAAATAAAACAATAGGTTGTGCATTTTTGAGCCATTGATGAGAAGGGTGGGAAGGGTTGCGCGTTGCGCAATTGTGGGTAATTTATTTCCTATTTGGAACCAAATTACCCTGGAGGCGATCGGTCGTCCGGTCTGAAAGTGCCGTGCAGGTTGAAAACCGGGAAGCACTCCTTGTCAATCAGGGGATGCATGTTGTATTTCGGTGGGAACGGTCCGTTCAAGAAACAATGCCTCGAACGGCCTGCAACTGAATCGATCAGCGATGCGCTCAGGCGCGCTGTTTTACGCTGCTGGCTCCGGCGCACGAACGGATCTGGAGGGGGGCAGATGGCGATCAAAACCATTCTACTGATGGCCCAGACCTTGGACGGGAAAATCGCCAAGCACGCCGATCATTTCCCCGATTGGACCGGGCGCGCCGACAAAAAACTGTTCGTGCGGGAAACCCGGCGGGCGGGGGCCATCATCATGGGTTCCAAAACCTACGATACCATCGGCAAGCCGCTTGCGGGCCGGCGCAATATCGTATTGACCCGCAATCCCGAACGGGTCTCCCAGTGGGACAATCTCGTTTATACCAGCCAGTCGCCGCGCGCCATTCTGGAAGGTCTCGAAAAGGAAGGCTATGAACGGGTCGTGCTGGCCGGCGGGGCGCGCATCAATACCCTTTTCGCCGAAGCCGGCCTGATCGACGAAGTCCTCGTCACCATCACCCCGCTTATCTTCGGCCAAGGCATCGCCATGTTCGAGGAGGGCATCGTGGCCGACCTGTCGCTGCGGCGGGTCATTCAGCTCGATCCCGAACGGATCTGCCTGCACTACCGACTGCTGCAAACCACCGTCATGCGGTAAGGCCGATGCCCGGCGTGGGGCCGCTGGCCGTTCGAGGCGCAGTGCCTCAGCGGACTTGCCTTCCGGGCCGTCCAGCACCGGTCTTGCGCACGGCCAGATAGACATTGGCCCCGAAAATCAGCAGAGCCCCCAGCCAGCCATGCAGGACCAGGGCCGGATCGAGACCGATCAGCGGGCCCAGGAAGGCGGCCATCAGGATGCGGGTGGAGGAGAGAATACTGCCTTCCACTGCGGTAATGAACCGGAATCCCAGCGTGATGAAGTATTGACCGGCAATTCCGAAAGCGCCGCAGACCACCAGATAGAGGACATCCCCCTCCCGGCGGATCACCATGTGCTCGTGGAATCCGGCATAGATCAGCACACTGCCCAGGCCGAACATGTAGAAGAGCACGGTCTCCGAATCGTGGAGCTTGCGGCTGAGATTGAGGTAGACGATGGCCAGAGCCGCGCTGATCCCCGACCCCAACCCCCAGAGATGATGCACATCCATGGAAAGTTCACCGGGGTAGAGGATGAGAACGATGCCCGCAAAGGCGGCCAGCAGGGCCAGCAGGGTGCGTCCCTCCCGCTGCTCCGGAAGAAATCCCCAGGTGATCAGGGCCACGAAGACCGGATAGGTCATGTTGAGAATATTGGCGTGGGCTACCGAGGTGGTCTGAACCGCCTGATAAAAGCAATACACGGCCACGCTGTTGGCTACGGCGCGTCCGGCCAGAAGATGATAGTTGACGGGACGCGGCGGGCGGCGCTGGGCGATGAGAAGGCCGGCGATGACCACGAACCCCAAAAGGAAGCGCACCAGGACATAGAACGACGGGTCCGGATGGATGCCGTGAAGCTGCCCCCATCGAATCGTGGCCGTCGAGAGATAAAAACAGAAGGCCGACAACAGGACGGAAATGCTGCCGGCGATGATCTGAATGTTCGCCTTGGATCCGGTCACTTGTCCACCCCCTGGGGGTGTCCCGTCGAGGCGGGTAAAAGGTTGCGGCGTTTCGGTGCCGAACCGGCTTGCGGCAGGCGCTCATGGCCCCGCGTCCGGTATCCTGCGGCGCGGGGGCGGTGGAAGGGTGGTCAATCGCGAATGGTCTTTTTGAGATCGGGCAGGGTGCCCGGCTTGTCGCGCTCCACATAGCGGCTGTCGCCGTCGCGGGCCGTCACGTTTTCGTAGACCCCGTCGTCGCGTTTGACCAGCTTGGTAAACCCCAGGTCCTTGAGTTCCGCATTGGTGCGCGGCGTGCTGATATTGGAACGCGAAATGAGTTTCTTGATCGGCCCGCCGCATTCCGGGCAGGTGGTCAGCGCGGGGTCGTGGATGGACTGCTGGACTTCGAACAAGGTCCCCAGGCGGCAGCTCCGCTGGGTATGTTCATATTCGTAAACCGGCATGGCTAAAGGATCTGGCTTAGAAACAGCTTGGTGCGGTCGTGGGTGGGGTTCTTGAAGAAGTGCTCCGGGGTGCCCACTTCCACGATGGCGCCCTCATCCATGAAAATGACCCGGTGGGCCACCTCGCGGGCAAAGCCCATTTCGTGGGTCACCACCACCATGGTCATCCCTTCCCGGGCCAGGGTTTTCATGACCTCCAGGACCTCCCCGATCATCTCGGGATCCAGCGCCGAGGTGGGCTCGTCGAAGAGCATGACCTTGGGGTCCATGGCCAGGGCGCGTGCGATGGCCACCCGCTGCTGCTGGCCGCCGGAGAGGTTGTCCGGGTAGGCGTTGGCCTTGTCGTAGATGCCGACCTTTTTGAGCAGGGCGGAGGCCTTCTCCCGGGCCGCGGCTTTATTGCGCTTGCGCACCACCCGCTGGGCCAGGGTGATGTTCTCCATGACGGTCTTGTGCGGAAAGAGGTTGAAGGACTGGAACACCATCCCCACTTCGGCGCGAACCTTGTTGATATTGGTGTGCCGGTCGAGAATGTCGACCCCGTCGATCCAAATGTGGCCGGAATCGGCGGTTTCGAGGTGGTTCAGGCAGCGTAGAAAAGTACTTTTGCCCGACCCGGAGGGGCCGATCACGACGACCACCTCGCCGGCCTCGATTTTGGTCGACACCCCCACCAGGGCCGTTACCTTGTGGGGGACAAAAAACGTTTTATGGACGTCGGTGACTTCGATCACGTTATTGCCATCTTCCTTTCCATATACTGTACGGCCATCGAGAGCGTGAAGGTCAGCACCAGGTAGAGAATGGCGCAGGTGAACCAGAATTCGTAGGGCGACAGGCTGATGGTGATGGCCTCCCGGGTGGCCTTGGTCAACTCCCGGATGGCGATCATGCCCAGCAGGGAGGAATCCTTGATCAGGCTGATGAACTGGCCGGCCAGGGGCGGCAGGATGCGGCGCATGGCCTGGGGCAGGATGATGTGATACATGGCCTGGGGCCCGGTCATGCCCAGGGAGCGCGCGGCCTCGGTCTGCCCTCTGTGGATGGACTGGATGCCGGCCCGCACGATTTCGGTGACATAGGCCCCGGTGAAGCAGGCCAGCGCCGCCACGCCGTAGTAGAGGGCGTCGATTTCGGGCAAGCCGTTGCGTAAGAGCAACTGGTTGATCAGGGTCGCCAGAACGAAATACCAGATGAAGATCTGGACCAGCAGCGGGGATCCGCGGATCAGTTCCACGTAGGTGATGGCGGACCACTTCAGGGCCGGATTCTTGGAAATGCGGGCGATGCCGCCCAGCATCCCGATCAGGATGCCGAAGACGATGGCGTAAAGGCTGACCTTGAGCGTCAGCCACATGCCTTGGAGCAGTATGCCGGGGCGCCACTCATGATAGACACCCAGAATTTTGCCGGGGCGAACAAAATCGCCTTTGGTGACCCAAATCTCCTCGGCCTTTGCCATTGGGTAGGTTTCGCTGCCGTCATCGCCTTGGACCACGACCGCGGCATTTTTCCCTTCCCCTTCGACGGCGTCAACCACCCCCTCGATTTCGGCCGTGATTTCGATGCGGGCCTGATTGACGAAATATTTGGGGACATCATACCAGCGCCAGACGTAGTCGATCTTGGCGGTGGCGAGATAGAGCAGGGTGATGATCCCGATCACAGCGAGAAAAAAAACGCCCACCCACAGGAAATAGGCGCTCCGGTAGCGCAATTCCTCTAATCTGGCCCAGAAGTTCATCCGTCTCCCCAGTATGCCCTTGACCGTGAACAGGCAACGGCCATCGAATTTTCATGATGTCGCCAAGGTCGGGAATGATGTAGCGACAGGTTCCGATCGGCTGACCACGGCGCCAGCCGATCGGATAGGCCTCTTCAGGTTTTCGATCTTACTATTGAACTTCTTCGATCCAGTCCGTGCTCGTGATCCACTTTTCGTAGATCTGATCGTAGCGGCCGTCGTTTTTCATCTGGCGCAGGAAATTGTTCAGCCAGTTCATGAAATCGGGGTCGCCCTTGCGGATGGCCCAGGCCAACGGCTCGTAGGTGAAAGGCTCGTCGAGGAAGATCAGCTTGCCCTCGCCCTGCTGGGCCATGAAGGTGGCGCAGAACGGCAGATCGTAAATGGTGGCATCGGCCTTGCCGTTGAGTACTTCCAGGGCGGCCTCGGACTCGACCTCGAAGGACTTGTAATTGGCCTTGGGAAGCATGCGCTTGATGGCCTGCTCGCCGGTGGTGCCCAACTTGGAGGTCACCGTGTATTTGGGGTCGTTCAAGTCCTTGTAGGATGTGACCTCGCCTTCGTGTTTTTTATGGAGCAGGATGGTCTGGCCCACGATGATGTAGGGGTCGGCAAAGTTGATCTTCAGGTTGCGCTGCTGGGTGACCGTCATGCCGCTCATGATGATATCGAACTTCTTGGTTACGAGGGCCGGGATGATGCCGTCCCAGGCGGTGTTGACGGGCACGAACTTGACGCCCATGGCGTCGGCCATGGCCTTGGCCATGTCGATGTCGAAACCCACGAAGTTGCCGCTCTTGTCCGCCATTTCAAATGGAAGATAGCCTGCTTCGAAGCCCACGCGAAGTTCACCGCGTTTGATAATGTCTTCCAAAGTGGATTTTTTGGCCAGTTCGATGTCGGATGCCGTCGCGCAGGGAACCGCCAGGGCAAAGATAGCCAGTACTGCCACAAGACCCAACCAAAAGCGCTGTTTCATTCCTCTCCTCCTTCAGGTGATAGGGTTGTCGCCAGATGCCGTCTCCCCGAGACGGGTTGGACGCGCAACTGTGTTTGGTTTGCCGTTCCGGTGGTGGTGACCGTCAAAACCGATCGGGGTCTTGCAAACCTTCCCGGCCGGCGTCATTGACAGAAAGGCATCTCCCGATAACGTTCACTTGACATATGCCAAGTCGCCGAATTGGTCAAGGAAAATGGCGAAACCCGTTGAATTGCTTCCATCCTTTATGGTATTGAAAGAGCCCGACGCCAGCCGCGTCTCCTTTCCTCCGGGGACGATCCCGCCGCCGTTCACGACGGCCCCACAAATCGAAGCACCGGGAGAGATCCATGACCATCGCCGACAAAACGCATCTGCAAAAACTCCTGCAAACCCCGGAAGCCCGCAATGCCATCAGCAGCATCAACGAGGGCATGGTGCAGCGGCGCGCCTTTCGTCCGCCGCGCTGCGCAGTCTTCGAAAAGCCCTATAGCGTCTTGGAGGAAAACCGGGAGTTTCGCTTCGAGATCGACGCCGAGGCCGCGCGTCAGTTGCCGCGCATCATCGGCAATCCGGTCCAGGTGGTGGTGGGCCGGGAGGACCTGGATGAGACCGCGCGCCGGGCCTTTCGCCGTTCCCGCACCGTGGGGATCGTCTTCTCGGGCGGCCCGGCCCCCGGGGGCCACAACGTGATCGCCGGGCTCTTCGACGCCCTCAAGGCCGCCAATCCGGAAAATCGGCTGGTCGGCTTCCTCATGGGCCCGGACGGGATCATCGAAAGCGAGTATATCGAGATCACCGCCGAACTGGTGGACCAGTACCGCAACATCGGCGGCTTTACCATGATCCGCACCGGTCGGACCAAGATCGACACCCCCGAAAAAATGGCCCTCTCGCGCCAAACCTGCCGGGATCTCGGGCTGGACGCCCTGGTGGTGGTGGGGGGCGACGATTCCAACACCAACGCGGCTTTCCTGGCCCATGAGATGCTGGACGACGGCATTCAGGTCATCGGAGTGCCCAAAACCATCGACGGCGATGTGCAGGTGCGCGACGCCGACGACAAGGTGCTGTGCGCCATTTCCTTCGGCTTCCACTCCGCGGCCCGGGCCTTCTCCCAGGATATCTCCAACCTCTGCAACGACTGCAGTTCCGACCTCAAATACTGGCACATCTGCAAGGTCATGGGGCGTTCGGCCAGCCACCTGGCTTTGGAAGTGGCACTCCAGACCCACGCCAACATGACCCTGATCGGCGAGGATCTGGCCGACTACGTGGATCCGCGCCGGATCGAGGCCGCCGAAGCGGCCGGTGCGACCGACTTTACCGCCTTCGGCATCACCCTGCGCCACCTTTCGCGCGTCATCTGCGACGCCATCGTGCGCCGGGCGGCGGTGGGCAAGAACTGCGGGGTGCTCGTGATTCCCGAGGGCGTGCTGGAGTTCATCAACGAGATCCAGGTCTTCATCGTCAAGCTTTCCACCATTATCGCCAACTACAACGACACCCACGACAAGGATTTCCACACCGCCTTCCCCCGCCTCGAAGACAAGCTGGAATACCTGCGGCGCCTCTCCAAGGACATCCGCGGAGACAACCGGACCATCTGGAACCCGCGCGACGACGAACTGTTCAACGACATACCGGCCTTCTTCCAGGAAGGGCTGCTCACCGAGCGCGACAGCCACGGCAATTTCCAGTTTTCGTTGGTGGAGACGGACAAGGTGCTCATGGGGTTGGTGAAGGATTATCTCACCATCCTCAGGGAAAAGGGGCTCTACAAGCTGGGCATCGAACGCAGCTATTACGAAAAGTCCATGCTCAAGGGCCGGTTGGACCCCGAGGACTACGCCAGTGCGCTCTTTGACGATCCCCGGGCCGATTACCTGCTGGTCAAGCCCGCGATCATTTCTTTGAAAACTTTGAAGCAGGCCCTGGTGAAGGGCGGGCTGCTGAACGAGGACGACCCGACGCCGCCGGCGGCCATCAAGATCTTTCAAAAGTCGGTGCCCAACTTCAAGACCCAGACGCACTTCTACGGTTACGACGGCCGCGGCAGCAACCCCACGCGCTTCGACTGCAACTATACCTACAACCTCGGGTTGACCGTTTTCAGCCTGATCGCCAACGGGGCCACGGGGCAGATGGCCGCCATCCGCAACCTGGAGAAGGACTTTTCCGAGTGGGAGCCCATGGGGGTTCCCATCGCGCCGCTGATGCATCTGGAGGAGCGCAAGGGCAAGCTCTCCCTGGTGCTGGAAAAGAGCCTGGTGGACATCCACTCGGCGGCCTTCCAGATCGTGAAGGCCTGTCGGGAGGACTGGCTGGCCGCCGTCCCGGGGGAAGACGCCTACCGGCGGCCGGCCCCCATTCTCTTCGACGGCAAGAGCGAGGACGAGCGGCCGTTGACGCTCGAGTTGAATCGGTTGTCGCTCTAGCAAACGATTGGCGGATCACGTGGCGAGGTGTTCCAGGTTGGCCGCCGCATAGGGGCCAAGGATCCGAGGGTTCGAGGGTCCAGGGAATATCTTTTGTATGCCGGGTCCTATATCCTTTTCCGGTCGAGCCTTCGACCCCTTGAACCCTTGGCCCCATTTATTCTCGACAATTCAGCCCCTTCCTTCAATGCGCCCCATCCTTGACAGGGGCGCTTCAGGCATCTTTTAAAATGCCGCCGCCTGGCCGTCCTTGCGCGGATCCGACGCGGCACAGTACGCCCCGCCCATCTTGAGAATGAGCTGAGCCCCGCCATAGCCCCAGTAAGGATCCTCATCCACCACCCCATGCCCGCGACGGACCAGTTCCTCCCGGATGCCGGGGGGCATGCCGGCCTCCAGGCTGATGCGGCCGTCTTCCGCGATGTGCCAGCGGGGGGCGTCGCAGGCGGCCTGGGGATTCTGGTCGTAGTCGAATAGACGCACCACCATCTGCACGTGCCCCTGGGGCTGCATGTAGCCGCCCATGACGCCGAAGCTGAGCAGCGCCTCGCCGTTCCGGGTGACGAAGCCCGGAATGATGGTGTGATAGGGGCGCTTGCCCCCGTCCACCTGGTTGGGATGGTTTTTCTCCAGGGTGAAGCCCCGGGCGCGGTTCTGCAGGCTGATGCCGGTGCCGGGCACCACGACACCCGAACCGAAGCCGGTGAAATTGGACTGGATCATGGACACCATGCCGCCCTGCCCGTCGGCGGTGGTCAGATAGACCGTGCCCGCTTCGGACGGCAGGCGGCCCGCGGGGTCGCCGGCCCGCTCCAGGCGGATGGTCGCCGCCTGGCGGTCCAGGAAGTCGGGGTCCAGGAGGTCTCCCGGGGTCACCCGCATGCACCGGGGGTCACCGATATGGCAGGCCGCCAGGGCAAAACCGATCTTCATGGCTTCGATCTGAAGATGCAGGCTGTCGGCGGAATCCAGCGCATGGTCGGCCATATCGATTCGATCCAGCACGCCCAGTGCGATCAGAGCGGCCAGACCCTGGCCGTTGGGGGGAATTTCGTGAACCACCACATCCCGATAGGGGACGGAAAGCGGGGTCACCCAGTCGGACCGGTGGCCGGCCAGGTCTTCCCGGCCGAGGGCCGCGCCGTGGGCCGCCGCATCGGCGGCGATGCGTTCCGCCAGGGCGCCGCGGTAGAAGGATTCCCCTCGGGTGGCGGCAATCTCCTCCAGGCTGCGGGCCATTTCCGGGCAGCGAAAGATGTCGCCGGGGCGCGGGGCCCGGCCGTTGACCCGAAACGTGGCGGCAAAGGCCTTGAAGTCGGCGTAGGTTCGGGCCGCCTCGGCCCAGCGCAGGGCGGTGATGGGCGACACCGGATACCCGCCCTCGGCGTAGGTCACCGCCGGTGCGAAGAGCTTTTCGAAGGGCAGCGCCCCGAAGCGTTCCGACAGGCGCACCCAGCAATCCACCGCCCCCGGGATGGTCACGGTCTCCCAGCCATGTTCGGGCATGGTCTTGCGACCGGCAAAGCGTTCGGGCGTCCACCCCGCGGGCGCGCGGCCGGAGCCGTTGATGCCGGTCAAGGCCTCGCCGTCCCAGACCAGGGCGAAGGCGTCGCTGCCCAGTCCGTTGCTGGTGGGCTCCACCACCGTCAGGGCAATGGCCGCCGCCAGGGCGGCATCCACGGCATTGCCGCCCTGCTGCAGCATCCGCAGTCCGGCCTGGGCCGCCAGGGGCTGGGAGGTGGCCACGACATTGCGGCCCATGACGGGCATGCGCCGGGAGGGGTAGGGGTACTGCCAGAGGGCGGCTGGACTACTGGCGGATTCACGGCTCAAAACAATCTCCTATTGGCCTCGTTTTGCAGGACGCACGGCGTCATGCGGTCGCCTTTTCGATGCCCGGACCCCGGCGTCGCTGCAGCATCACCGCGGCCAGGAGAGCGACGAATCCCACCCCGTCGACCCAGTTGTTGGGCCAGAGGAGCCCGGCGGCGGCGATCCAGAGAAGCACGCTTTCGAGCGGACTGGCGGGGCGGAAGAGGTAGCGCTCGATGGCCGCGGCAAAGGCCACCAGACCCAGGGTGGTGGTGACCATGGTCAGGATCACCTCCCCGTGCAGCAGATCGTAGGAGGGTCCCATCCCGAGCAGCGGGCGGTAGGCCATGACCAGCGGGATGAGGTAGATGCCCTTGGCCAGTTTCCAGGAGGTGAAGGCCGTGCGCATGGGGCTGGCGCCCGCGATGCCCGCGCCGGCGAAACTGGCCAGGCTTACCGGAGGGGTCACGTTGGCGTCCTGGGAATACCAGAAGACGATCATGTGGGCCGTCAGGATCGGCACGCCCATGTCGAGCAGGGCCGGACCGGCCAGGGTGGCCAGGACGATGTAGCTGGCCGTCACCGGCAACCCCATCCCCAGGACGAGCGAGGCCATGCCGATCAGGAGAATGGCCAGGGCCTTGATCCCGAAACTGAGATCGATCACCAGGCTGGAAAATTTGAGCCCCATGCCGGTCAAGGTCACGATGCCCACGATGATGCCGGCCGCGGCGCAGGCCACCGATACCAGGATGGCATTGTGGGCCCCCTTGCGCAGGGCCTGGAGCATGAGGTGAAATTCCTTGGCGAGGAACTGCCCCAGACGCTGGGGCCGGCCGTTGCCCCCGTTGCCCGGGCCGCCCCGCGGCTGCCGCGCCCAGGCCACGGTGTTGGCGGTCCAGCTGGCGAGCACCGTACTGATCACGGCCACGAAACCGGCCATCATGGGCGAGTAGTTCTCGAACAGCACGTAGATCAGAATGGCCACCGGGACGAGAAAATGCAGCCCCTTGCGGATGACGGCCAGGGCCCGGGGCAGCTCCTCCCTGGGTTGGCCGAGCAGGCCGTATTTCTGCGCCTCGATGTGCACGAAGATCAGGACGGTAATGTAGTACATGACCGCCGGCACCAGCGCCACCTTGATGATCGTCAGATAGCTGGTGTTGGTGAATTCGGCCATCAGAAAGGCGCCGGCGCCCATGATGGGCGGCATCAGCTGGCCGCCGGTGGAGGCGGCGGCCTCGATGGCCCCGGCCACGTGGGGCCGGTAGCCCACCTTTTTCATCATCGGTATGGTGAACGAACCGGTGGCCGCTACGTTGCCCACCGCCGAGCCGGAGATCGACCCCAAAAAACCCGAGGCCACCACCGAGGTCTTGGCCGGCCCCCCGGAGAATTGTCCGGTCAGGGCGTAGGCCAGGTCGATGAAAAAGTTGCCCCCGCCGGTGGTTTCCAGAAAGGCGCCGAAAAGGACGAAGACATAGACGAAGGTGGCCGCCACCCCCAGGGGCAGCCCGAAGATCCCCTCCGTCGTGAGCCAGAGGGTGGTGGCGATGCGCTCGATGCTGTACCCTTTGTGAATGATGAGGTCGGGCATATAGGGGCCGAACATGGCGTAGAGGATGCCCAGGATGCAGATCACCGACATGAACGTGCCGATGACGCGGCGGCAGGCTTCGAGCACCAGCAGGGTGCCCACGACGCTGACCACCAGATCGGCGGGGAGCCAGTCGCCCTGGCGTTCGAAAATGGCCGTCAGGTTGATGCAGATATAGCCGGTGCAGGCGATGGCGGCCAGGGCCAGGCCCCAGTCGAGCAGGAGCCAGACCGAGAAACGGTCCTTGCGGGCGCCGCGAAAGGCGGGCCTGAGCAGAAAGGTCAGCACCAGGATGGCCCCCAGGTGGATGGAGCGCTGCACCAGGGCGGTCAGGGCCGCGATGCCGGCCGTGTAGAGCTGGTAGAGACTCAGGCTGATGGCGACGGCGGCCACCACTCGGGCGGTCCAGACCACCAGCGTTTCATTGCCCGCGCCCGGCGCCCGCACGTTGCGCCGTGTGACGTCAACCATCTTGAACTCCTCCGCTGACAGGGGTCTTGGGGTGGGGCACGATCAGCCGTTGCAAGCGATGGAGCCGACTGACCGGCCGGGCGCTGAAGCGGACCGCCGCGTGGGGGGCCAGGAGCGACAGGTTGGTCCGGGTGCCGCGCCAGATCACCGTGTGGTCCACACCGGGGCTGCCCACCCGCAGGACGAAATCGCCGGTGGGCCGGTGCATGTCCACGATGGCCTCGTAGGGCTCCCGCCGGACCAGGCGGCCGACGCCGGGGGTGCGCCCCATGCCGGCCCCGAGCTTCTGGTAGCGTTCCTCCTCGATGAAGATGTTTCCCTCGGCATCGAGCCGGTGCTCCTCCCAGATGGGGGCGTTTTCCACCGAGTGGTAGTAATGGAGGGTGAAGGGTTCGCCCTCCGCCAGGGGCAGAACCAGAAGGGGTTCATCCCCGGCCAGCGGGACGACCCGCAGTTCCAGGCCGCCGGGCAGCAAGGCGGCTACGGCCGCCACGGCGGCGGCCAGGCCGATGGCGATCCCGGCCCACCTTCGACCCGGCCGTGTCGTATCGAGGCGCATCGCGGGCCTGAGCCAATCAGGGCATCAGCTTGGACGGCACGTCGATGCCGACTTCCTTGAGGTACTTGATCGCTCCCGGGTGCAGCGGGATGGGCGAATACTTGACCGCGTTCTCAGGCGTCGTGTAGGCGGCCGCGGGATGGATCTTGACCAGGTAGGCGTTGTTTTCGAACAAGGCCTTGGACAGCTGGTAGACCAGGTCTTCGGGCAGCGTGCCCTGGCAGAGCATCACGTTCCAGACACCGATCGTGGGCACCGCGTCGTCCACGCCGTTGTAGGTCCCGCCTTTCAAGTCGACGCTGCTGTAGGTTTCGTTGGCGGCCAGGACCTTTTCGGTCTGTTCGGGCGTCAGGGCGATGACGCGGATATCGTGGGTGGTGGCCAGGTCCATGATCGAACTGGTGGGCGGCCCCACGGACCAGAAGCCCACCTCGATGGTGCCGTCGCGCAGGGCGTTGGCCGTCTCGGTGAACGACAGCCGGCTGTCGCTGTACGAATCGAGCGGAATGCCCAGGGCCTTGATGGTGGTCTCGGCCATGAAGTTGGTACCGCTGCCGGGGCTCCCGGTGCTGATATTGCGGCCCTTGATCTGTTCGATGTCGGTGATGCCGCTGTCCTTGAGGGTTACCACCTGGAGCAGATTGGGGTACATGGTGGCCATGGACAGGATGTTCTGCTTGCTGTCGAACTTTTCCCCGCCGGTGAAACCGGCCACGGCCACGTCGCCCATGACGAGGCCGACCACGGTCTCGCCCTTGTCGGCCAGTTTGATGTTCTCCACACTGGCGCCGGTGACCTCCGCCACGGCCTTGATGCCGGGGACCTCTTTGGACCAGATTTCAGCCACCCCGCCGCCATAAGGGTAGTAGACGCCCCCGGTTCCGCCCGTGCCGATGGATATGAATTGGGTCTTGGCCGCCAGGGGCGGGGTGAAAGCGAAAACCAGGGCCATGCCGATTGCCAGGATGATCAGCGTGCGTTTCATTTTGAAAACCCTCCTTGTTGTAGGTTTCATGCCGCACCTCCTTGGTGAATTGGAGCGTTGAAATCCAAAGGCCTCATCGGAATGTGGGAGAATCACCTTCTGCAACAGGCCTCAGTGCCTGAAGCTTTGTCCATGGTATGAATGGCGTACCAGGGGTTCTTTGTCAACAGGTCTCGTAAACGTCCGTCATCGCGGCGGGTGGCATAGGTGGGTTTTCGACGCCCTTCGGGCGCGGGGCTATTCCCGCAGGCGCGCGGCCACGATCTCCACCGGGTGGCGGATGGGAAGGCGGCTGAACTCCTCCATCTGCAGGCGGCAGGTGGGGCAGTCGGTGACGCCGAAGTCGGCGCCGGAGCGGTCGAGCTGTCCGATCAGGTCCTCGCCGATGGTGCGGCTGAGATCGTCGTGGTCGGCCGTCATGCCCCAACTGCCGGCCATGCCGCAGCAGTGGGTCTGCAGCGCCTGGACCCGGACGTGGGGCAGCCCGGCCAGCAGATCCACGGAGGACATGGGGTCTTTCTGGATCCTGAGGTGACAGGGGCTGTGGTAGGCCAGGTGCAGCGGGGGGCCGGCGGTGTGCAGACGGTCCCGCAGACGATTGACGAGCCGGCTGATGTGGAGGGTCTTTTCCCGGATGGCGGACACCGTCGCCGGGTCCACCATGCAGCTCCATTCATGCTGGAGCGCGTACCCGCAGGAAGAGCAGGTCACCACGACGGCGTCGGCCGCGGCGGCCTGGGCGCCCCACTGGCGCAGATTGGCCTGGATTTTGGACCGGGCGGCGCGGGCCATGCCCTTGGAGAGCAGGGGCAGGCCGCAGCAGTGCTGGGGGGGGAGGATGACCGAAAGGCCGAGGTGCTCCAGCATCCGGATGGCGGCCGTTCCGATCTCCGGGCGGATGTAGCCGGCATAGCAGCCCGCGAAGTAAAGCACCCGCGGGCCGGAAGACCCTTTGCGCGGGGTGGCGCGGGACGCCAGGGGGCGCGGCGCGAAGCTCACGAAACGCCGCCGGGCCGAGATGCCCGTGGATTTTTCCATGAGCTTTTGGATCGGGGCCAGCCCCATGACGGGTTTTGCCAGGAAGCTCACCGGGTGGCCGAGCCGGGCGGCCCATTCCACGTTGGCCAGCAGGTGGTCGGTGAGCGGGCTGCCGAATCTTGCGGCATAGCGGGTGCGCGCCTCGATCGCCATCTTGGGAATGTCCACGTTGGACGGGCATTCGTGGCGGCAGCTGCCGCAATTGACGCAGTGCCGCATGACCGCCTGGAACGCTTCCGTGTAGAGATTGCGGTCGTCCACGGCGCCGCTGATCAGGGCGCGCAGGACATTGGCCTTGGCCTTGGGGGAGGCAGCCTCGTCCCGGGTGAACTTGAAGACCGGGCACATCCGGGTGGCCGTGGTGACCGTGGTGCATTTGGAGCAGCCGTGGCATTTTTCCACGGCTTCGCAAAACCCCTCTTCTTCCCAGTACAGCCGGGGTTTTTCCGCGTCACGGCCGCGGTAGGCGCTGCCGTAGCGCAGGGAGCGGGCCATCTGATCGGGGTCGTGCCGGGTGATGATCGCCGGGTTGAGCAGGCCCGCGGGGTCCAGGAGGGCCTTGGTTTCCAGGAACAGGGGGTAGATCTCCGGATAGCGCCGCTTGATGTAGGCGCTGCGCAGGCGGCCGTCCCCGTGCTCGCCGGAGACGGTGCCGTCCAGGTCCCGCACCATCTCGTAGAAGTCGTCGGCGATGACCCGCAGCAGGGCCACGTCGCCTTCGTCCTTGAGATCCAGCAGGGGGCGGGTGTGCAAGAGTCCCTTGGCGATGTGGCCGTAGGTCACGAAGGCCACCCCATGGCGCTCGAGCACGCGGTAGACGCCCTGGAAGAATGGCACCAGGTTGCCAATCGGCACGGCGGCGTCTTCCACGAGGGCCAGAATCTTTTTGCGGCCTTTCATCCTGTAGAGGATGGGCACGGCCGCCTTGCGCACCGCCCAGAAGCGCTCCTTTTCTTCGGCCGTGACCGCGGTGTAGGCCCTTTGGGTGAAGCCTTCCGCACGCAGCAGGGCTTGCGCCGCCTCTGCCTGCCCGGTGCACGCATCGGGTGCAAAACCGTCGAATTCGATCATCAGGACGTTGTCGACGTCTTCCGGGATGGCCTGGCGCAAGGTCGGGTCTTCCTCGCAGGCCAGCCTGAGCAGGGAGCGGTCCATCACCTCGATGCCCGAGGGGTCCATGGAAAGGATGCGCTGGACCGCCCGGGCCGAGGCCACGATGTCGTCCATGTAGGCCACCACCAGGCTGTCATGGGGGGGGCGCTGGCGCAGGCGGAAGGTCAGGCGGGTCACGATCCCCAGGGTGCCCTCGGCCCCGGCCAGCAGCCGCCGCAGGTCCAGACCGCCGTCGTGCACCAGATCGCGCAGGTTGTAGCCGGCGGAATTGTAGGGCGTGTCCGGGTAGGCGCACTGGATGCGGGCGGCATTCGCTTCGTAGAGCGCGGCCAGCCGTTGCAGGTTCGCCGGCAGGGCGGCGCGGTCGCGGCCCATGATGTCCGCGAGGTGGATCAGGCTTCCGTCGGCCAGCACCACCTCCGCATCTTCCAGGTAGTCGGCCGTATTGCCGTATTTGACCGAATGGGCCCCGCTGGCGTTGGTCCCCAGCATGCCGCCGAAGGTGGCGTATTCGCCGCTGGACGGATCGGGGGGGAAGAAAAGCCCCTTGCCCCTGAGCAGGGCCTGGAGCTCGCCGAAGCGGTAGCCCGGCTCGCAGGTGAAGGTCCGGGCGTTCTCGTCCAGGTGGACGAGGCGATGCATGTGCTTGGTGAAATCGATCACCAGCCCCCGGCCCAGGGCACTGCCGCACAGGCCGCTGCCGGCGCCCCGGGGGTGGACCGTCAGGCCGTTGGCGGCCGCAAAGCGCAGGGTGTGCCGGACGTCTTCGGTGTGCCGGGGATAGACCACCCCGGCCGGGCGCACGCTGAAGATGCTGCCGTCGGTGGCCAGCATGGCGCAGTGCAGGGTGTCGGCGTGCACTTCGCCGTCCAGGCGGTCCTGCAGAGGGGTGAGGTCGCGTCGCGTCGGCTCTTGAAGGGTCATAAGGTGGATCGGCGCCATCTTTTTTCGGATTAATGCCGGCCACTATACCGCAATCTTGATCGATTGTAACCCATCCGGTAGGATGAGGGTCGAATCCCAAGCAGGGCTTTCGTATACGGGTGCGTGTTTCAGGGCCGCCGGGGCGCCATCCGGTGCCTGTGGGCTGCGACGGCGGTCCGATGATCCCAGCGGCACGGGAGGTGCATGCGATATCCCCCTTTCCTAGAGGTCGATTTTGAGTTCCCGCCCTTTTGGCACGTGCGCCTGCCGGCTGCAGCGCCGCGCATCGACGCCATCGCGGCGGCCGTTGCGGAAACCGTGGACCGGGCCCTGGCGGACAGTCCCATCCGTGCCGGGGACGCCGTCGCCGTGGCGGTGGGCAGCCGCGGCCTGGCCAATCTGCCCGAGCTGGTGCGCGTCCTCTGTCAGCGCCTGAAGCAGGCGGGAGCCCGGCCCTACCTCGTCCCGGCCATGGGCAGCCACGGCGGG
>CAYMQN010000041.1:0-20656 GCA_964392545.1 uncultured Desulfobacteraceae bacterium | reverse complement strand
CAAGCTGAAGCGTTCTCGTACGACTTGCATGTGTTAAGCACGCCGCCAGCGTTCATTCTGAGCCAGGATCAAACTCTCCAATTATACCATTGGATGCCGCCCTTACGGGCAGCGATAAATCAACGAAAAACCTGTCTCACAAGCATGTCACTATTTAGTTTTCAAAGATCAAACCACCCGGCCGTCTCCGACCCGGCTGCCAGCGGTTTCTGCCGCTGACAAAAAGTGCCTTATATCCGATCCCATCCAAAACTGTCAACTAGTTTTTTCGACCACAGATCGTTTTTTTGGCGCTTTTTTCCAACAATAAGCACAGTGCCTCTGTCCGGCAAGCAGGCACCGCGAAAAAAGGCCGCAGGCCTGCACCCAAATCGGTTGAACCAGCCCGCTACTAAACCTTAAGATACTGAAATCAAATAAATACCTGGTTATCCACAAAACAAAAGCGTGCATCGTATGGCTGCCAGCCGTCGAGATGCGTCAAGATCGCCATGATGCGATCGCTGCGCGGCACACATCCAGCTTCCCGGGCCCAAACGCCATCCGGCGTTCTTGCTATTCCGGACCAACAATCAGTTTATGGAACTTCTTTTTACCCGAACGGAGCAGGATCTCTCCGCTGCCCGCATCCGCTTCGGTCAACATATAGTCGGTCGCTTGAATCCGTTCGCCATTGACATAGGCCCCCCCCTGGCTGATCAAACGCCGGGCGGCGCCGCCGGAACTCGTGAGGCCCGTCGTATGCAGTATCCTGAACAAGGGAATCCCCTGGGCAAGTTCATCGCCCGAAACCATGCTGTGGGGCACGTTGTCCGCGGCGGTGGCGGCACTGCCGCGGGGAATGCCGCTGGAGGGCAGCAGATCATCGGGAATGCGGCGTTCCCCGAACACGGCGGCCGCGGCCTGAAAGGCCTTGGTCGCTTCATCGCGGCCATGAACCATGGCGGTGGCCTCGAAGGCCAGAACAGCTTTGGCTGCATTCAAATCCGCACCCGCCAGTTCCGCCACCGGCTGAATTTCCGCCATGGGCAAAAAGGTATAAAGCGCCAGGAAACGGACGGTATCGTTGTCATCCGTATTGATCCAGTATTGGTAGTACGCGTAGGGGCTGGTCCGTTGGGGATCCAGCCAGACCGCACCGGCCGCCGTTTTGCCCATCTTGGCGCCGCCGGCGGTGGTAATCAGACGAAAGGTGATGCCAAACGCCTGCTCTTGCCGCATCTTGCGGATCAACTCGATACCGGCGACGATGTTTCCCCATTGATCGCTGCCGCCCATCTGCAGTCGGCATCCGGTGCGATCGTAGAGCGCCAGGAAATCATAGGCTTGCAGCAACATGTAATTGAACTCGATAAAATTGAGGCCTTCTTCCGAATCCAACCGCATGCGGTAGCTTTCGGCCTTGAGCATGCGGTTGACACTGAAATGCCGCCCCACGTCCCGCAAAAAGGGGATATACTCCAGACGGGAAAGCCAGTCGGCATTGTTCATCAAAAGGGCCCGTTCATCGCCGAAATCGATGAACCGACTGAGTTGCCGCTTGATGGCCACGACATTGTTTTCCACCGCTTCCACCGTCAGAATCTGGCGCATTTCGGTTTTGCCGCTGGGATCGCCCACCAGACCGGTGCCGCCCCCTACGAGTGCAATCGGGCGATGGCCGCAGCGTTGCATGTGGGCGAGGCTCATGATCGGAACCAGATGGCCGATATGCAGACTATCCGCGGTGGGATCGAAGCCCACGTAGCACGACACCGGCCCGGCATCGATGCAGGCCTTGAGCTCCTGATCGTGCGTCTTGTTGTCGATGAACCCTCTCTCGTCCAGAACATCAATGGCGTTTTTCATGGCAGCTGGATAATGGTCCCTTTCCGATGCGATGCAATGCGTTACGGGCCACAGCCTCCCGTTCTGACGCGACTATTTGTTGGCGTATTCCACGGCGCGTGTCTCGCGAATAACCGTGACCTTGATTTGTCCCGGGAAGGTCAGGGCCTCTTCAATTTTCTTGACGATGTCCCGGCTCATCAAAACGGCCTTTTCATCGGAGACTTTTTCGCTTTCCACAATGACCCGAAGTTCGCGGCCCGCCTGGATGGCGTAAGTATTGGCCACGCCTTCCTGGGCATTGGCGATGTTCTCGAGATCCTCGAGACGTTTGATATAATTTTCGAGCAGTTCCTTGCGGGCCCCCGGCCGCGCCCCGGAAAGGCTATCGGCCGCCTGCACCAGAAGCGCATAGACCGTGCTGGGAGGCACGTCTTCGTGATGGGCGGCAATCGCATGGACCACCTTGGGGGCTTCTCCGAATTTCTTGGCCAACTTCGACCCGATCAAGGCATGCGGCCCTTCCACTTCATGATCGATGGCCTTGCCGATATCGTGCAATAGCCCCATGCGCCGCGCCAACTTCTGATTCAAACCCAATTCAGCCGCCATGATGCCGCACAAAAACCCCACTTCCACCGAATGTTGGAGCACATTCTGGGCATAACTGGTTCGGAATTTGAGTTTGCCGATATTCTGAATCAATTCGTTGTTGAGATTGTGCACACCCAACTCAAAAGCGGCCTGCTCGCCGGCCTCCTTTATGGTGCGATCCACTTCATGGGTAACTTTTTTGACAACATCCTCGATGCGGGCCGGATGGATCCGGCCATCGGCGATGAGCCGCATCAGAGACAACCGGGCGACCTCCCGCCGCACGGGATTGAAGCCTGAGAGAATCACCGCCTCGGGTGTGTCATCGATGATCAGATCGATGCCGGTGGCCGCCTCCAGCGCCCGGATGTTGCGCCCCTCCCGGCCGATAATCCGTCCCTTCATCTCATCGTTGGGCAATTGAACCACCGATACGGTCCTCTCGGCAATAAAATCCCCGGCGTAGCGTTGGATCGCCGTGGCGATGATTTTTTTGGACTTTTTGTCGGCTTCTTCACGGGCTTCGTTTTCGATGCGTTTGATCAGTTTGGCACCCTCGTAGCGCGCCTCGTTTTCCATGGCCCGCAACAAGAGATCCTTGGCTTGCTCCGCCGTGAGACCTGAGATTTTTTCGAGCTGTTGTTTCTGCTCTTCAAGCAGTTGCTGGTATTTTTCTTCGTCTGCAACGATTCGCTGTTCGCGCTGGGACAATTGGTGCTCTTTTTTACCAAGATCCTGTTCGTGCCGCTCTTGCTGTTCAATCTTGCGATCGACCTTCTCTTCCTTTTGCACGAGGCGCATTTCACGCTTTTTGAGTTCCGACCGTGTTTCTTTGGTCTCACTGTCGAATTCACTCTTCATTTGGAACAGCGTATCTTTGACCTCGATTTGGGCTTCCTTCAGCAAGGTTTCCGCGGTGCGCTTCCCGTCCTTGATGATGTGGGCGGCTTCCTCCTCAGCCGCTTTGATGAGGCGCGATGAAGTTTTGCCTTTGGTCCAATAAGCAATGGCAAAGCCAATGCCAAAAGCGGCGATACCGGCTATCAAAACGTATTCGATCATCCTATATCTCCTGGTTGGTCAGCTATCAGTCACGACATCGAAGCATCGCCATGATGCCGGTCTGTCGGTTAGGGTATCGTCCAATGACCACTAGGGGTCGGGATGGCCGACAACGGTATGGGCCGTGGGATGCAGCTCCTTCGACCTTGGCCAGGACGCTGCCTGTCCCGCAAAAAAGAGGAGACCTACCGAAATGGAAAGATCCGCTTGAGGAAGGATGAGGGGCTTTTCCACCGCGAGCCATCCACACACAACGCTCCGGCGCAAAGCCCGGGGTGGAAGTTCCCCCCGCACTGTGCCGTGTTGGCAGGTCTTTGAACCAGCGGTTCAAAGGGGGAGCCATTTGGAATCTTTAGGCTTTTCTGTACTAGCAGAACCTGCTCACCGAAACCAGGGACAGCTCCCGAGTGCGAAGTGTTGGGTCAAAGCGTTTCACCCAATCACGAGCACGGCAGGGGGAAGAAACCAAAACGGAGCGACAGCTTCTTCACATTCTAACGCGGGCCAGGACAGAAAACGGCGTTGGTCTAACGAGATCGGAAGGGCATACGTCTAAACCGGTATCGACGGCAGCCATGCAGTTTATCCTGCGAAGGCGCCGTTCCCTTGCGGGCCTAACCTACTTCGATTTAGTGCTCCGTGCAGCCTTTCAGTTTTCAAAAAAAGTCTGTCGGATACCGCAGCAAGCTGTTGCTTCAGCTTCAGGTGGTCGCTGCTGATGTTCAATGCGGCCTGCAACAACAGAACCGTACGATTCGTCTCTGCGATATGGTCGGCGTGACCGATCTCTAGCTTGTGAACTTCTTCCATTAGAAAGTCGGCCACCGATTGCGGGTCCACGAGACCGTCATCGGCTTTAAAGGTGTAGTTTTGGCCAAAAAGCTCTATGGTTATGTGTTGTTCCAATAAAGAATCCAACCGTTTTCAGTCTTCGAGGGCATTACGCTAGCTCGCCGTCGGCTTGCGCAATGGCGTCGAGACGCATCAGCAACTGATCGATTCGCGATCGAATCAGCGCTTTCTCCTCAGCGTATTTTTGCTCCGCCTCAACCTTTATTCGGAGTTCCTCCTCTAATTGTTCGATTCTGCGACTCAGCTCCTTATTCTGACTGTCCTTGTCTTGACAAATTTGGAGTAGGGTATCAAGCCTTGTTTCAATGGTTTGGAATTGGTTGATAAGGTTGCTATCTTCCACAACACACCTCACTTAGCTTATAAATTCTATAATATTTATTAAACGTTAAAGTCAAGCTAGTTCAGGACCGCGTGCTCCCCAACAAGCGCTCAACCGCTTTTAGTTGCTCGGGGCTGTTGACCCCCAGGAATTCGTCGGCATCGGTCCCGATCGTGACACCCATCGCATGATGCCCCTGATGGGCCAGGCCGACGATATCGGTGAGGTAGTATTCCCCCTGGGCGTTATCCGACCGAATCCGCTGCAGGGCTGATTCCAAAAAGGCTTTTTCAATACAATAAATACCTGTATTAACAAGATTTATAGCCTTTTCCGAGGGTGTCGCATCGGCCTCTTCGACGATACCCCTGACCTGACCCGGCGGGTCCTGGACGATGCGGCCGTACCCGGTCGGATCCGACAACCGGACCGCTAAAACGGACAATGTTCGCTGTTGTGACCGATGGTCATGGACAAAGCGCTGGAGGGTCTTTTCCCGGAGCAAGGGCACATCACCGCATAAGACCACGACATGGCGGGTCGCCTCCGGTAGGGCGCGCATGGCGCACATCACGGCATGACCGGTCCCCAGCTGCTCTTCCTGCACGGCGTAGTGCAGGTCCGCCTGCCGGGCAACCGTTTCCCGCACCACCTGGGCTTGATGGCCGATCACAAGGACCACATTGGTGCCCGCCACGGCCTGGGCCGTATCCACGACATACGCAATCATGGGACGGCCCAAAATCTCGTGGAGGACCTTGGCCTTGTCCGATTTCATTCGCGTGCCCAGACCAGCCGCCAAGATGATCACGGTAATATCCGATTCTACGTTGGTCATCTGTCAATACCTCGAAGGTTTCACTGGCGCCACCTCCATGGGCAGGCCCCCTGTCGTAAAGATCGCCACATAAAAGAGGCAGTCCGCTGATGCGAACTGCCTCCCGTAACATCCAACCCGCCACCCGCTGCGCATAAAAAAAAGCAGGCTGGGCTTAGGGGAAACGCATACCGATTTAACGATGCCGGCTTTCCGCCATTTGGATCCGGCGAAGGGCCCGGATCATCGCCATTTTGGCCCGCAGATAATCGATACCGGCGGCTTTTTCGTTCAATCGCTTTTGGGCACGTTCAAACGCTGCTTTGGCCCGCTCGATATCAATTTCACGTCTGCGCTCCGCGGATTCGGCCAGCACCGTGACTTTGTCCGGGAGGGCTTCGGCAAATCCACCACTGACAAAAACGCTGCGCTCCTGGCCTTGCGCATCGGTATAACGAACGGTGCCGACATTCAAGGCCGTCATGAAGGGCGTATGGCCGGTCAGCACGCCAAACTCGCCCTCGACACCAGGGGCCACCACGATTTGCACATCCTCACTGACCACTTCCTTCTGCGGGGTCACGACCTCAAGTCGAATATTTCCAGCCATATTGTCCCCTCTGTATAATTAGGCTTCGCTCATTTCCTTGGCCGCCTCGAGTACTTCCTCGATGCCGCCTCTCATGTAAAAGGCCTGCTCGGGGATTTCGTCATGTTTGCCGTCGACGATTTCACGGAAGGCCCGCACCGTATCTTCCACCTTGACGTATTTGCCGGGTTTGCCGGTGAAGGTCTCGGCCACGTGGAAAGGCTGGGACAGGAAACGCTGCATCTTGCGCGCCCGCTGCACGGTCAGCTTATCCTCGTCGGAAAGTTCCTCCATCCCGAGAATGGCGATGATATCCTGCAGTTCCTTGTATTTCTGCAGCATCTGCTGCACTTCGCGAGCGGTGCGGTAATGCTCCTCGCCAATGACGGTGGGATCAAGAATCCGGGAGGTGGAATCCAGCGGGTCCACCGCGGGATAGATGCCCAACTCGGCAATCTGGCGCGAGAGCACCACGGTTCCGTCCAGGTGGGCAAAGGTGGTTGCCGGCGCCGGGTCGGTCAAGTCGTCCGCCGGTACGTAGACGCACTGCACGGCGGTAATGGACCCCTTGGTGGTCGAGGTAATACGTTCCTGCAATGCGCCGAGGTCGGTGCCCAGGGTTGGCTGGTAACCGACCGCCGAGGGCATGCGGCCCAGGAGGGCGGACACTTCGGAACCAGCCTGGGTGAAGCGGAAAATGTTGTCGATGAAGATCAGCACGTCCTGGCCTTCTTCATCACGGAAATACTCGGCGCAGGTCAGCGCTGACAGGGCGACGCGGGCACGGGCGCCAGGCGGTTCGGTCATCTGGCCGTACACCAGGGCGGCCTTGGGCAAAACGCCCGAGTCCTTCATTTCGTGATAAAGGTCGTTCCCTTCGCGGGTGCGTTCCCCCACACCGGCAAAAACGGAAATACCACCGTGCTGCATGGCGATGTTGTTGACCATTTCCATCATGATAACGGTTTTGCCGACACCGGCCCCGCCGAACATGCCCATTTTCCCGCCGCGCGGAAACGGTACCAGGAGGTCGATAACCTTGACGCCGGTTTCCAGAACGTTGACCTCCACGTCCTGCTCCGTAAACTTAGGGGCGGGACGATGGATCGGCATCAATTTTTCCTGGCTGACCGGTCCGAGGCCATCCACCGGGCGCCCGACAACGTTGAGGACCCGACCCAGGCTGGCTTCGCCGACCGGCATCTGAATCGGGGCGCCGGAATCCTTGACCGGCATGCCGCGCACCAGCCCGTCGGTGACGTCCATGGCAATGGTGCGGACGACATTGTCGCCCAGATGCTGGGCCACCTCGATCACCAAGTTGTCTTCCTCATCATTGATCGAAGGGTTGGTAACAAAAAGTGCGGTGAAAATCGTCGGCAGCTTGCCCTGTTCGAACTCCACGTCAACGACAGGACCCAAGACCTGCATAACTTTGCCTATGTTCTCAGCCATCTATTCCTCCTATTGTGACTATCGCAAATAGTGTATTTAGCCCCTCAACGCCTCGGCGCCGCCGACAATGTCCATCAAATCAGCCGTAATGGCACTCTGACGGGCTTTGTTGTAAGCCAGGGTCAGACTTTCAATCATATCGTTGCAGGCCTTGGTGGCGTTGTCCATGGCGGTCAGACGCGCCGCGTGCTCACTGGTGGAAGTTTCCAGAAGCGCCTTGAAGATCTGCACATAGACATTTCGCGGCAGCAATTCGCCCAGGAGTTCGTCAACGCTCGGCTCGCAGATGTGCTCGGCCAGGAAGGGATGATCACCGGCCGCTTGCCCCTCGTCCGTGGCTTCGATCGGGGGTATCGGCAGGAGCTGCTGCACCGTGGGAACCTGTTTGGCCATACTGACAAAGTTGGAATAGATCACGTAAACCTCGTCATAGGCATCGCTCAGAAAGCCGTCCACCAGGCGGCGACCGGCTGTCGTGGCCACGCTGAAATCAAACGTGGTGCCCACCACGCCCAAATATTCCGCCACCTTCTCGATTTTGGCCTTGCGTCCCCAGTCACGGCCCTTCTTTCCGAAGTAGGTGAAGGAGAAGACCACGTCTTCACCGGCTTTGGCGGCCATCAGGTCCCGGGCCTTTTCAATCAGGTTGAGATTGAAACCGCCGCAAAGTCCACGATCGGAGGTGCACAATACGACATGGATTTTTTTAACCGACGCTTTGGGAACCAGCAGGGGGCTGGCTTCTTCGCCGGCCTTTTCCGCCAAACTGCCCAGAACTTCGGCAAACTTGCCGGCATAGGGTCGGAAGGCATCCATATTCTGCTGAGCGCCGCGCAGTCGGGAAGTGGCCACCATGTTCATGGCCTTGGTGATCTGCTTGGTCTTTTTGACCCCTTTAATTTTCAGTTCAACGTCTTTTAGTGTCGGCATATACCCTAAGCCCTTATCCCGTTTAACGTTAGCGGGTTTGAATCCCGAACGGTCCTACTTGATGGTGTCTTTGAACTCCTCACCGTAAGCCGTCAGGGCCTCGCCCATCAGTTTATCCAGATCGTCGTCAATGGCCTGCTTCTCCTTCAAGCCTTCAAAAACCTGCGGGAACCGATCTTCGATAAACTTGTAGAGGCCCGCTTCGTATTTAGCCAGGACGTCGACCGGGAAGGCGTCGAGATAACCACGGGTGCCGGCGTAAAGAATGGTGACCTGCTTTTCCATGGAAAGTGGCTGATACTGGGGCTGTTTCAGAATTTCCACCAACCGTTGCCCACGGGTAAGCTGTCGCTGGGTGGCGGCATCGAGATCGCTGCCGAAGGCGGCGAAGGCCTCCAGCTCGCGATACTGGGCCATATCCAGGCGCAGGGTACCGGCCACCTGCTTCATGGCCTTCACCTGGGCTGCGCCGCCAACACGGGAAACCGACAGGCCGACGTTGATGGCCGGGCGCACACCGGCAAAAAACAGACCGGGCTCAAGATAGATCTGGCCGTCCGTAATGGAGATCACGTTGGTCGGGATGTAAGCGGAGACGTCGCCCGCCTGGGTTTCAATGATCGGCAGGGCCGTCAGCGATCCGGCGCCCAGTTCGTCGTTGAGTTTGGAGGAGCGCTCCAAAAGACGGGAGTGGTTGTAGAAAATGTCGCCGGGGAACGCTTCGCGTCCGGGCGGACGGCGCAGCAGCAGGGAAACCTGGCGATAGGCGGCGGCCTGCTTGGACAAATCGTCGTAAATGATCAGGGCATGCTTCCCGTTGTCACGGTAGTATTCGCCCATGGCCGTACCGGCATAGGGCCCGAGATACTGCAAGGTGGCCGGGTCGCTGGCACAGGCCGCGATGACGGTGGTGTATTCCATGGCGCCGTGCTTTTCGAGCACGTTGACCACCTGGGCGACCGAGGACTTTTTCTGACCGGAGGCCACGTAGATGCAGTAAACGTCGGTGTCCTTCTGGGCCAGAATGGCGTCGACGGCCACGGCGGTCTTGCCGATCTGGCGGTCGCCGATGATCAGCTCGCGCTGCCCGCGACCGACGGGCGTCATGGCATCCACAGCCTTGAGCCCGGTGTAGCAGGGCTCGTGCACGCTTTTGCGGGCGATGACGCCGGGGGCCACCATTTCGACGCGGCGGGTTTCGGCGCCTTCGATGGGGCCTTTGCCGTCGATGGGCTCGCCCACGCCGGAAAGCACGCGGCCGAGGACCGCCTCGCCGACGGGAACCTGGGCGATTTTGCCGGTCCGCTTGACGATGTCACCTTCCTTGATGTGGATGTCTTCACCCATGATGGCAACACCAACGTTGTCTTCCTCCAGGTTGAGCACCAGCCCGAGAATGCCGCCAGGGAACTCCACCAGCTCCAATGCCATGGCTTTCTCCAGGCCGTAGACGCGGGCGATGCCGTCACCCACCGACAGCACGATACCGGTTTCGCTCAGCTCGACCTGCTTGTCATAGTCCTTGATCTGCTCTTTGATAATTTGGCTTATTTCTTCCGCTTTTAGTTCCATCAGACACTCTCACCCCTTTTTAAAGATTCTCGCATATTGACCAATTGCGTCTTGATGCTGCCGTCCAGTACGAGGTCGCCGATCTTGGTCACGATACCGCCGATCAGCTCGGGATCCTGCTGTACGTCCAGAATGATATCCTTACCCGTCCGCTGGGACAGGGCTGCGCGGATCTTGTCGACGGTATCGTCGCCGAGTTCGGTGGCGGATACCAGGCTGGCGCGGGCGATCCCCTTCAAATCGTCGGCCAGCTTTGCATAAAACTCGCTGATGCTCTCCAGAAATCCGAACCGGCCCTTTTCGAACAGCAAAAACAGAAAGGACTGCATGACTTCAGAGAGGCCGAGCTTCTGAACAACCGCCTCCAACACCTTGCGCCGGTCGGCGGGCGGATAAAGCGGGTTGTTGACGGCACGCTCCAGATCCGGTTGAACCGCCAGCAGCTTGGTCAGGCCATCGAGTTCCTCGCGGTAGGTTTCCGCTTTTCCGTCTTCCTTGCCGATCAGCAGAAGCGCTTTGGCATAACGCCTTGCGATTGAGAGATTCTTCACGATGCCACCACCTTCGCTAGATATTCGTCAACAAGTTTTTCCTGGTCGTCGGCGTTGATCTTCTCTTTGATGAGCGCTTCCGCTTTGGAAAGAGCGTTGTCGAGAATCTCCTCCTGAAGCTGAACCTTGACCCGCTGGATTTCGCTTTCGATGTTCTTCTGGGCCTGGGCCTTCAGCTTCTCGGCGGCGGCTTCGGCTTCCTTGAGAATTCGGGCCTTGGCCTCTTCCCCCTGGCGCACATACTCGGCCACAATCCCCGCGGACTCCTTTTCGAGCTGCGCGAATTTCTGGTTGTATTCGGCCAGCTGCTGCTCGGCGGCGGCCTTTTGGGCCTCCAGATCGCTCAATTGGTCCTCGATGCCCTTCACCCGGGCGCCGAGCGCCTGCGCGACAGGCTTTCTGAGCAGATAGAAGAGCCCGCCCGCCAGAACGATAAAGTGCAACAGGCGATAGGTATCCGTGGACACCCAGCCCGGACCGTGCGCCGCTTCATCCCCACCGGTAGCGCTGACGGCCGTCCCCACTGAAAAGACCAGAAGCCCCGCCACCACAACCGCCAGAATCAGCTGAACGGTTGCCATGCGGCGCTTGCGGCTGAAACAAGGAATCTTCATCAAACAGCCCTCCCCAGTATTTTAGCCCCAATTTCGTTGGCAAACGTATCGACCTCCTTGAGCAAGGCGTTCCTTGCCGCATCCGCCTCCTCGGCCACTTTGGCCTTGACGGCATTCAGTTCGGCAAGGGCATCCGCATTGATCTTGTCGATAATTTGCTTCTCTTCTTCGGTGGCCTCGCCGACAAGCGCATCCTTTTCTTTCATGCCCTTTTTGCGGGCTTCCCGGATGCCGGCCGCGTAGGTGGCTTCCTTCTCGCCGAGATCGCTGGCGGCGTTCTCGACATTTTGTTCGAGGCCTTCGATTTTTTCTTTGCGCTGGATGAGAATGTTGCGGATGGGACGGTAAAGCACGCTATTGAGAATGAATACCAAAATGATGAAATTGGCGGCTTGAATGAAGGTCGTCCAGTTGGGAATGACCGTGATGCTGGCGGCGAAGGCCTCGCCGCACAAAACAAGGAAAAGGAAGGAAAGGGATAGTGCAGGCACAGCAAAGCGTTTCCGGTTAGCACCAGAAAAAATCATGTCGAGCCCCTCCATAGCAAGATATTTAGTAAATACGAGATATTACGCTCTCTTCTGATTCTCCTCCAGGCACAGTTTTTACTCCGGCGTGCTATAGCATCAGTCATCGCGCATTGTCAAAAGTTTTTTTCAGCGTCAGGGCGTATGCGGCGGGGGGCTCTTGGCTGTTTGGCCCGCGGACTTGGCCGGTTTGTCCTGAGGCGCCTCGGGGGATTTCATGAGGCACTTGCCGTTGAGGACGGCCCCCGATTCGATGGTTACCTTGGGGGCGGTGATATCGCCGTCGATTTTGGCGGGCGGGTAGAGCTCGATTTTCTCCAGGGCCTCGACGGAGCCGGTGACCGTGCCCATGATCACCGCATTCTTGACCGTAATGTCCGCTTTGAGAACCGCTTTCTCCCCCACCACGAGCGTCCCCTTGCGGCCGGTCAGCGTCCCCTCCAGCTTTCCGTCCAGTCTCAGGGTGCCCCCGAAATCGAGGTGCCCTTCGATGCGGGCATCCTCCCCCAGAAGCGTTGTGATGGTGTCCGTTATACGTTCTTTATCCGTTCGTTTTTTCATGATTGAAACTCCCGGTTGGCGTCAGCGAATCGGCCTAGCGGCATCTATTCGATCATAGACCGGCGCATGCTGATGTTCAATAAAATCCCGACGCAAATCATGGTGGTCAGCAGCGACGAGCCGCCGTAACTGATAAACGGCAGGGGCACCCCCACCACCGGCATCAGTCCCATCACCATGCCGATGTTGATCACCACCTGCCAGGCGATCATGGCCGTGATGCCTACCGCCAGAATGGTTCCGAAGGGCTCCCGACAACTGTAGGCAATGTTGAGGGCCCAGAATATAAAGGCCAGAAATGCGAATATCAGAATGACAGCCCCCAGGAAGCCCCATTCCTCGGCCAGCACCGAGAAAATGAAATCGGTGTGCTGTTCCGGCAGGAAGGATAGTGCGTTCTGGGTGCCTTCCAGGAACCCCTTGCCGGTGAGAAACCCCGATCCGATGGCGATCTTGGACTGGATAATGTGGTAGCCGGCCCCCAATGGGTCCCGATCGGGGTTGATAAAGGTGAGGATGCGCTGCCGCTGGTATTCCTTCAAAAAGAAGAACCACATGGGCAGAGCCATGGCGATGCCGCTGCCCATGATGATCCAGAGGGTCCGTCTTTCGATCTTGACAAAAAAGGTCATGGAGGCCGCAATCAGTCCGATCAGCCCGGCCGTTCCCAGATCCGGCTGCCGCACGATGAGCAGGAAGGGCACAAGCGTCATGATCACCGGCACCTGCAACCCATTGAGCGTGAAGCCGCGTCCGGAGACGTATTTGGCGTAGTAGCGGGCCAAAACGATGATCACGGCGATCTTGGCCAGCTCCGAGGGCTGCAGCGAAAACGGCCCGAGAACGATCCAGCGGCGCGAGCCGGCGACGAACTTGCCGAAAAACATCACCCAAACCAATAGCAGGACACTGCCGCCGTAGATCAACCAGGCATAGCGCTCCATCAGTTTGTAGCTGGGCAGGCAGCAGACGAGCATGGCCGCCAGGCCGATGCCGTACCAGATCAACTGTTTGGTAAAAAGCGCCTGCTGGGGTGTGGGCACCCCCGCCCTTACCGCACTGTAGAGGGTGATCAGACCAATGGCGGCCAACACGAAGGTGAGGGCCAGCAGCCCCCAGTCGAAGTAGGTCAGGTAGCGGCGATCAACCATTTTCGCCTCCCGCCGGGCCGCCGGCCACGACCGGTGCGCCGGGCAGGCCTTCCAGATAGGTCTTGATCAGCTCGCGCGCGATGGGCGATGCGGCGCTGGAGCCATGCTCGCCGTGCTCGACAATGACGGCGATGGCAATTTGCGGGGCGTCCGAGGGGGCATAGGCCACGAACCAGGCGTGATCCTTGTATTTGCGCGCCGCGGCGTTCTCTTCGCTTTCTTCGATTTTTTCCCGGCTGACCACTTGCGCCGTGCCTGTTTTGCCACTGATGTCGATGTCCTTCAGCCGCGCAATCCGCGCCGTGCCGCGATCCCCCTGAACCACCTCCCAGAGGCCCTGGCGCACCAGGTTCAAGATTGTCGCGGACACCGGCAGACGCCCCGCGATTTGAGGGGCGTTTTGCAGCACCGCCCCGCCATCCCAGGACGCCACATGTTTGATCAAGGTCGGCCGGTAGCGTGTCCCGCCGTTGGCCACCGCGGCCGTAAACACCGCCATCTGGAGCGGCGTCACCAGATTGAATCCCTGCCCGATGGCCACCGAGAGGGTCTCCCCCGGCTGCCAGGGGATGCCGGTGCGTTTCTCTTTCCAGGCCGCCGTGGGCACGAGCCCTTTGCCCTCGTGGCCGAGTTCGATGCCGGTGCGGGCGCCCAGCCCGGCGGCCTTGGCGTACCAGGCCAGCCGATCGATGCCCAGCCGCTGGCCCACCTGGTAAAAATAGACGTCACAGGACTCCGCCAGGGCTTTGATCAGGTCCACCGAGCCGTGACCGCCCCTTTTCCAGCAGCGGTAGTTGCGGCTGCCGAAACGGTAATGGCCGGGGCAGAAAATGGTGTCGTTTTCGTTGATTACCCCTTCCTGCAAACCGGCCATGGCGGTGATGATCTTGTAGGTGGAGGCCGGCGGGTATTCCCCCTGGGTCGCCTTGTTTTCCAGGGGACGCATGGGGTTGTTGATGAGCGCCTGCCACTTGTCGTGGCTCAGCCCCGTGATGAAGTCGTTCTGATCGAAGGCCGGACTGCTGGCCAGGGCCAGAATGTCCCCGCTGTCGGGATCCACCGCAACGGCGGCACCGGCCTGATCCCTCAGGAGCTCTTCGGCCCGCTGCTGCAGCTGGCTGTCGATGGTCAAAAAAACGTTGTGGCCGTTGTGGGCGGGCACCGTCGTGAGCACCCGCACCACCTGGCCGTTGGCGTTGACCTCCACCTGCCGTCCCCCGCGCACACCCCGCAGGTGGGGTTCCATCGAGCGCTCGATGCCGAACTTACCGATCAAATCCCCGGGCCGGCAATCGGCATTGCGCTCCTGTTCGAGCTCCCTGGTGTTGATCTCGCCGATATAGCCCAGAAGGTGCGCCGCCAGTCCGCTGTGGATATAGTTGCGCAGCCGCTGGATCTGCACGTCGATGCCGGGCAGATCGTAGCGGCGGGAGGCCACGACGGCCAGCGCATCCCGGCCGATATCGCGTTTGAGCAACTGGGGGCGATGATAGGCGGCCCCCCGCACGGCGGCCACGGTGGCGGCCATATCTTCCTGGGGCAGCGCCGTGTAGCGGGCCAGGCGATCGAGGGTTTGGGGCACCGGGCGGGCGTCCTTGAAGTTGATATAGAGGTCGAAGGACGGCCGGTTGTCCACCAGGAGATTGCCGTGCCGATCGAAGATGAGACCCCGGGGGGCGTCGATGCTCTGGAGGCGGATGCTGTTGTTCAGCGACAGGCGGCGGTATTCCTGGCCCTTGATGATCTGCAGATGGATGAGGCGCAACACCAGCACCAGGGCCGCCAGGGAGACACACAGCATGAGCATGGTCAGCCGTCGTCGGAACCATTCGCTGTCTACGGTTTTGAGATATTTTGACATGGCGTGCTCGGATGGGATCGCCGCTCAAGGGCGGTCGCTGTCCCGCTTCATGTTGGCAGCTCACCCGCCGGCGGCCGACTCACGGACGAAATAGGTGTTCAAAAACCGCTCCCAAAGGGTGTGGGCCTTGCGAAACAGGGTGATCAAAATGGCCCCGGTGGCCAGGGCCCAGAGCGTCTGGGTGGCGGCCGCGGCCAGGGTCGGCGCCGCGAAAAGATGGGCATGGCCCAGCAGCAGCGTGGTGCCGGTGTAGACCCCCGTCTGGATGAGAACCCCGACGCCCACGATGAAAAACCGCAGCACGAGGTTGTCCTGATGAATGAGCCGCGTGGTCCAGCGCGTCAAGAGAAAGGTCCACAAATAGGCGGTCAGAAACAAGCCGATGGGGCTGCCGGATATCGTATCCATGATGATGCCGGATATCAGGATGACCGGTAGAATCTCGCGCACCCGGTGGTAGAGGCCCAGGTAGATCACATAGGCCGTCAAGACATCGTAAAAACCGGCCAGCACCATCACCTGGGGCTTCACCGCCGTTTGAAAAACGATCAGCACCAGGCATACCGCGATATGGAAGAGGTAGGTCACAAGCCCTCCCCCGGAAGCTGCGGCACGGGCGGCGGCTGCATGACCAGCAGCTCTTCCAGTTTCTCGAAATCCACGTAGGGGGTCACGGTAAGGGTGTAGAACATCTCGTTGGTCTGCCCGGCGACCGCCTTGATCTCGCCGATGCGCAGGCCCTTGGGAAACACGTGGTCGAGTCCCGAGGTGACCACCACGTCGCCGACCCGCACGTCCTCCTTGCGCAGCACGTATTCCAAACGGCACTGATCGGCATATTCCCCCTTGAGTACACCGCGGGCGCGGGTGCGCTGCACCATGGCGTCCACGGCGCTGTTCTGATCCACCAGCAGCAGCACCTTGGCATAGCGGCCGGAGACGTCCACCACCTGGCCGACGATGCCCTCGGGCACCGCCACCGGCATGCCCACGGCCACCTGATCCTTGGCGCCCTTGTTGATGATCACGGTCTTGAACCAGGCCGTGGGATCGCGCCCGATGACCTCGGCGTAAACCACCCGCTGGGCGAAATCCCGTTCGATGTCCATCAGGCGCCGCAGTCGATCGTTGGCCAGGCGGGCCTCGACCCAGGCGTTTTTCATCTCCTCGGCGCGGGCCAGTTGATATTTCAGGCGATCGTTTTCCTCGGCCACGTGGATCAAATCGAAGTAGTGGCGCCAGATGTCCTTGACGAACCGGGACGAAATGGCGACCGCCTCCTGGAAGGGGGCCAACAGGGAAATGGTAAACCCACCGGGACCGGCTGCCGGATAGCGCTGACCGACAACGGACAGGATCAGAATATTGGCGATGATCAGGAAGAAAACCCCGATGACCACCACCGTCTGTTTCGAAAACATGTAGGTTACGTGATGATGACGCGCTTGAGCGTCTCAATGCTGTCCAAAGTTTTGCCCGACCCCATGGCCACGGTGGAAAGGGGGTCGTCGGCGATGATGATCGGCAGACTGGTTTCCTCGCGCAGCAGTTTGTCGAGGTTCTTCAGGAGCGCACCGCCGCCGGTGAGCACGATGCCGCGGTCGACGATGTCGGCGGCCAGCTCGGGGGGCGTCTGCTCGAGGGCGATCTTGACCGCTTCCACGATGGCGTCGATCTGCTCCGAGATGGCCACCCGCACTTCCTCGGAATCGATGGAGAGAATCTTGGGAATCCCCGAGGCCAGATCGCGCCCCTTGACCTCCATGGTCTCGAGGTTCTGGGGGTCCGGGTAGGCATTGCCCACGGTCTGCTTGATCACCTCCGCCGTGCGCTCGCCAATCAGCAGGTTGTATTTGCGCTTGATGTACTGGATGATGGCCTGATCCATTTTATCACCGGCCACGCGCACGGACATGCTGTAGACGATGCCGGCCAGGGAGATGACCGCCACTTCGGTGGTCCCGCCGCCGATGTCCACCACCATGTTGCAGGTCGGTTCGGTGATCGGCAGGTTGGCCCCGATGGCGGCCGCCATGGGCTCCTCGATCAGGAACACTTCGCGGGCCCCGGCGGACTCGGCCGATTCGCGCACGGCGCGCTTTTCCACCTGGGTGATGCCGGAGGGCACCGCGATGATGATCCGCGGGCGGATGAAGGAACGGCGGTTGTGGACCTTGCGGATGAAATAGCGCAGCATGGCCTCGGTCACCTCGAAATCGGCGATCACCCCGTCGCGCATGGGCCGGATGGCGACGATGTTGCCGGGGGTCTTGCCCAGCATGTTGCGCGCCTCCTGGCCCACGGCCAGGACCCGGTTCTTGCTGCGATGGTCGGTGCTCACCGCCACCACGGACGGCTCGTTGAGCACGATGCCCTTGCCCTTCACGTAGACCAGCGTGTTGGCCGTTCCCAGATCGATCGCCAGATCGTTGGAGAAAACACCGAGAATACCGTCGAATAACAAATTCATGGCTCACCTTTTGAGCCGCCGCGCCCGGGCGGGCGGCCTGAAACGCTCAATGTTTAAGGCGGTTTGGGCGACATGCGCGGCCGCTTCGATTCTCGCCTGCCGTATACTTTTTTGTATTAAATCAGAATATAACCTTGAATTGATAGCAAAAATTATGTGTGCTTACAAGAATTATTATCCTGCCGAAAGCTTGCCTGCCAAAGGTCAAAAGAATGACGCTTTCCCACCACCGACCCCCGGCCAACCTGCCCGCATGGGCACTCCTGCTATCGAAATCGCAGAAAGCCCAAAGGGGCCTGTTTTGTCATCCCCGCGCAGGCGGGGATCCAGGCATTTCAGAGGGTTCCTGACTGTCGCCGGCTCGATGGCGATGGTGCCGGAGCCCTTTGACGAGGCCATCCAAAAGCCTGGGAGGGATCGCTTTGGCACTCCGGCGCCGATCTTCAAGCTTCGGTCGTAAAAATGTCACGCTTCGATATGCAACAACCATTCCATGATTTCATCGTGGATGCGGGGGCGAAATTGTCTGATCCGGCTGTTCGACCGCGAGGGGTGCACCCGGTTGGTCAAAAGCACCACGGCGATGCGCCGGTCGAGGTCCAGCCAGAAGGATGTCCCGGTGAAGCCCAAATGCCCCACGCTGTTGGCCGAGAAATGGCGTCCGCTGCTGGAACCCTCGAGGGAGGGCATGTCGAACCCCAGGGTCCAATCTGAGCGCGTCGTCCGGGTCCACAGAGTGCGCACCCATGACCGGGAGAGCCATGGAGTTTCGACATCGCCGGCATAGATGCGCCGCAACGCACGAAGCAGATTCCAACCCCCGCCGGCCGTCCCGAAAAGCCCGGCGTGCCCGGCCACCCCGTTGAGCACGTAGGCGTTGTCGTCGTGGACCGCACCGCACAGAACGCACCCGCGCCAGGGGCAGCGCTCGGTGGCCGCATAATCCCGCGCCGCCGGGGTTTCATCCAGCGGATTGAAGAAAAGATCCCGGATGCCCAGGGGTGCATAGATCTCCTGATCCGCCAGGCGGTCCAGCCGCAGGCCGCCCACCGCTTCCAGCATCAGGCCCAGGGCCAGATAGTCCAGGTCGCTGTAAAGCCATGTGGCCCCTGGTGCCGCCGTGAGCGGTTCGGCGGCCAACAGCGCCTTGAGCCGCTCCCGCCGAATATCGTGCGGATCGTCGCGAAGGACCTCGTAATAGGGCTGCCAGGCCGGCCAGCCCGAGCAGTGGCTCAGGAGCTGGCGCACGGTCACGGCCGCTTTGTCGGTCTTGGTCATCTCCGGCAGAACCCGGCCCAGGGGCGTCTCCAGTGAAAGCGCGCCGGCCTGCACCAGGCGCATCGCCGCCAGGGCGGTGGCCAGGGGCTTGGTGAGGGAGGCCAGATCGAAGACCGTGTTGGTGGTCACCGGTTGCTGCGTCTCGAGGTCGGCTATCCCCCAGGCATCGTGCAGCATGACGGCATCGTCCCGGCCCACCAGAAGCACCGCACCCGGAAACCCCCCTTCGTCGACACCGGACTGCATGAGGGCTCTTACGGTTGCTTCACTGGGCGGAAATGATGACGTCATGGAGAAAAAGGACTCAAGGGTTCAAGGCGTCGAGGGTCGAAAAACCGGAAACAACGAACAAGGCTACCCATGGTGCCACTAAGAAAAAAAGCATAAGTTGCCTGACATCACTGCTCTTGATGTTCACTTGACCCCTCGATCCCTGAAATCCTTGGCCCCTTCTTTTTGGTTTTCCACTTGGACCCTCGGATCCTCGACCCCTTGGCCCCTGCTTCTAAGCCGTCCCCGCCCCGGTGTAAGCCAGCCGTGGCGGGCGGGTGGTCAGCCGCGCCGCGATGCCCAGCGGCAGGGTGACGTTCTCCCTGCCGTGGCCGATGGGAAAGCCGGCCACGACCGGAATGCCCAGCGGTCCGAAGGCGCGCAGAAACACATCGTGAATCTCGTCCACGCCGCCGCAATCCTGGAACTGCCCCAGCACTAGCCCCCTCACCTTTTCGAAACAGCCCGCCAGGAACATCTGGACCAGCATGCGGTCGATCCGATAGGGCGCCTCGGTCACGTCCTCGATAAAAAGGAGGCATCCGTCGAAATTGGCGGCATAGGGGGTGCCCACGAGATGGCAGAGCATGCTCAGGTTTCCGCCGACCACCTTGCCCTCGGCTTCGCCATGGCGCAGTACCTTTACGCCCTCAGGATTCAGATCGACCGGGTCATCGGACATCAGCGCCTGCCTGAACTGCGCCAGGGTGGCTTCGCCGGCGGTGGCCAGGGTGGTTCCCATGGGCCCGTGAAAACTCACCAGGCCGGTCCGCTCCCGCAACACGCTGTGCAGCACCGTAATGTCGCTGAAGCCCACGAATGCTTTGGGGTTCCGGCGGACGGCCGCCCAATCCAGAAACGGCAAAACCCGCGTGCTGCCGTAACCCCCACGCGCGCAGACGATGGCATCGATGGCCGGATCGCGAAACAGTCCATTGAGTACCTCGGCCCGGGCCTGGTCCGGGCCCGCCAGAAAGCCGTTGCGCTGGAAGACGGCCTCCGGGATGTGCACCTCGAACCCCATCCCGCGCAGCACCGTCATGCCCTTTTCGAAGAGGTCGGTTTCAAACGGCCCGGCCGGCGCCGCAATACCGATGGTGTCGCCGGATTTGAGTCGTGGCGGCAGCACAAGATGATCGAGCTTCGGGTTCGGCGTGTCGAATGTCATATGGATCGCTTTTGTTCCCGCCCCATACCCAAGCCGGCAACGATCGGGGATCGGCGATTCTCCGGTTGACAGCCCCGGGGCAAGGTGCTAAACAGCCTGCTTGCGTCGGGGCGTAGCGCAGTCTGGTAGCGCACTTGAATGGGGTTCAAGGGGTCGGAGGTTCAAATCCTCTCGCCCCGACCAAA
>CAYMQN010000040.1:0-21020 GCA_964392545.1 uncultured Desulfobacteraceae bacterium | reverse complement strand
GACGATCTTTTGTTCGCGTGGGTCCATATGAGCTCCTTTAAAACCGCCCCACCTCCCCTTCCGGAACCGCCAGGGGCGCCGCGGTCTTCTCCCGTACTTCCTCGAGGCGGGTCTCCCGGGCCAGCTCCCGCAGGACGAGCCCCCGGGGCGTGACATCGATCACCGCCAGTTCGGTGATGACGGTCGTGACACAGCCCCTGGCGGTCAGGGGCAGGGTGCAGCGCTCCAGAATCTTGGGCCGGCCGTCGCGGGTGGTATGGGAGGTGGTCACGATCAGGCGCCGGGCCTTCTGGGCCAGTTCCATGCCGCCGCCAATGCCGGGAGCCATTTTGCCGGGAATGATCCAGTTGGCCAGGTCGCCGTCCGCCGAAACCTCCAGGGTGCCCAGAAAACTGATATCCACCCGCCCGCCGCGAATGATGGCGAAGGAAACCGCGCTGTCGAAAAAGGAGGCCCCCGGGCGCAGGGTCACGTAGCTGCCGCCGGCATCGATCAGATTGCGATCCTCGGTGCCGCCGCGGCAGCGGGAACCGATGCCCAGGATCCCGTTTTCCGACTGGATGAAAACGTCGTCCGGGGCGGGCAGGAAATCGGGAATCAGGGTGGGGATGCCGATGCCCAGGTTGATGACCTGGCCCGGTTTGACCTCCATCGCCGCGCGCGCGGCGATCTTCTCTTTATAGGACATGGTGTGCCAGCACTCCGTATTCGGTGGTGAGTTCCTCCAGAACCACGATGTGGTCCACGAAAGCGCCGGGCAGGTGCACGGCATCGGGATCCAGGGTTCCGACGGGCACCAGGGTCTCGGTTTCGACGATGACCCGTTCGGCCGCCATGGCCATCAGGGGGGAAAAATTGCGGGCACTTTTGGCAAACACCAGGTTGCCGGCCCGGTCGGCGGTGGCCGCATGGATCAAGGCGACGTCGGCCCGCAGGGCCGGCTCCAGGATGCCCTCGCGGCCGTTCATTTCAACCACCCGCCGCGTTTCGCGCAGGATCGTATCGATGCCGATGTCCGTGACGATGGCGAGCAGTCCGGCGCCGCCGGCCCGGATTTTTTCCGCCAGGATACCCTGGGGATGGAGCTCGACCGTGATTTCCTTGCGGTTCATCATGGCCACGGCCGTGGGGTTCAGCCCGATGTGCGAGGCGATCAGCGTGCGCACGCGCCCCGCTTCCAGAAGCTTGGAAACGCCCATGCCCGGTTCGTTGGCTTCGTTTTTGACCAGGGTCAAGTTTCCCGTGCCCCGGGCCAGCAAGGCGTCGATCAGCGCGAAGGGGGTGCCCGGAACGCCGAAGCCGCCCACCATGACCGTGTGGCCGTCCCGCACGGCGGCCAGGGCCTCTTCGATGGCCGTCGTTTTGTCGATCATAGGGCCCCCTTGAATTCAGATCGCGGCAAGTGCCGCGCCAGGCGTGCCAGGGCCCGATCGAGGCGTTCCAGCAGTTCCTGGATTCCCTTGCGGTTGATGATCAGCGGCGGCGCGATCATGACGTGGTCGCCGCTCAAACCGTTGATGGGCCGCCGCGGGTAGACGATCAGCCCCTCCTCGTAGGCGGCGTCACTGAGCTTGAAATGGGCATTCAATTCGGCCGGAAAGGGCTCCCGGCGGCGGCGGTCCTGCACCAGCTCGATGGCCATGAGAAGCCCCCGCCCGCGCACCTCGCCGATGAAGTCGTACTTCTTCTTGAGACGATCCAGGCCGTACTTCAAGGATCGCCCCATCTTTTCGGCGTTCGCGGTCAAACCGTTTTCGACGATCACCCCGAGCACCTCGAGGCCCACGGCGCAGCCCATGGGATTGCCGGCCAGGGTGTGGCCGTGGGCGAAGCCGCCCGTGGCCATCATCTCCTCCACGTAGGTGGTGCGGGCGGCAATCCCGCCCAGGGGATAGTAGCCCGAGGTCATGCCCTTGGAAAGCACCACGATGTCGGCCTCCACGTCCCAGTGCTCGTAGGCGAAAAGCTTGCCGGTGCGGCCGAAGCCGGTCATCACCTCGTCCAGAATCAAAAAGATGCCGTATTTTTTACAGATCGCCTGGATCACCTCGAAATAGCGCGGCGGCGGCACGGCCGCCCCGGTGCTGGCGCCGCCGATGGGCTCGGCCACGAAACCGGCGATGCTGTCCGGCCCCTCTTCACGGATCACTTTTTCCAATTCCCAGGCGCATTGCAGATTGCAGGCGGTCTTGCGGTGATAGGGGCAGTGGTAGCAGGAGGGCGCCTGAATCTTGGGATGGGTCTGGATCATGGGGCGGAAAGGGATTTCCAGGGGCGCGTAGGAGGTCAGCGACAGGGCCCCCAGGGTGGATCCATGGTACGAGGGCCGCCGGCTGATAAATTGCGTGCGCTGCTTTTCACCCCGGTTGAAGAAGTATTGGCGACAGAGTTTGATGGCCGACTCCACGGCTTCCGAGCCGCTGGAAACGAAGAAAATGCGCTGCAGGTGCGGCGCCAGGTGCTTCACCAGGGCTGCGGCGTAGCGATGGGCCGGGGCGTTTTCAAACTGGGTGCGGTAGGCGAAGACGGCCCGGCGGGCCTGATCGGCCAGACGCTCGGCCACCCGGCGGTTGCCGTGGCCGATATTGCAGGCCACCGCCCCCGAACAACCGTCGAGATACGGTTTGCCGGTGTGATCCCAGATATAGATGCCCTCGGCGTGATCGATGAAGGGCAGCTTGCGGCGGGTCTGGTAGAAAAGGTAGTCGGTTGTCAAGCGGGTTGGATCGTCCTGCGTCATCGCACGGGCCGTCATGATGCTCCCTTCGTCCGGGGGTGCGCCTGTCGTGCCGTCGCCGGCGGCAAAGTGGGTCGCCACAGGGAATACAAACCGGAAACGGGTTTGGCGGCCCTAACGGAAATACCCCGCGCGGGCATTTACGGTCGGCAGGAACAACCGGGTATGATGGACTGCTCCATCGTATCTCTGAATAGCTCTAAAGGGTCGGAACGCCGTTGTCAAGCAGCGCCGCCCGACGGGGGAATGCTGAATTTATAGCCGACCCCGTAGATGGTTTGAATGACGTCCAGGTCGGGAAGGTGATCGGCGATCTTGCGGCGCAGGTTCTTGACGTGGCTGTCGATGGTGCGGTCGTAGCCCTCGAAGCGGTAGCCCTGGACCTTGTCGAGCAGCTCGCTGCGCGAGAAAACCCGCTCCGGGGAAGCCATCAGCACGTTCAGCAGGCCGAATTCGCTGGGGGTCAGCCCGACGGGCTGCCCGTTTACGGTCACCCGGCGCGCCGCTTCCTCCAGCACGATGGGGCCGGCCGCCAGGCGGCGCGGGGGTTCGGCGGGGCGGGTGCGCCGCAGGACCGCCTTGACCCGGGCCACCACTTCCCGCGGGCTGAACGGCTTGCAGACATAGTCGTCGGCACCGATTTCCAGCCCCACCAGGCGGTCCACCTCCTCCACCTTGGCCGTCAGCATGATGATGGGTACATCGGAGGCCTTGCGCACCTCGCGGCAAATGGTGATCCCGTCCACCCCGGGCAGCATCAGGTCCAGCAGGATCAGCGCCGGGGCCAGCGCTTCGATGCGCGCCAGGGCCTCGTCGCCCCGCCCCAGACAGGTCACCTGGAACCCTTCCCTGCTTAGATAATCCTTGAGAAGATCGGCGATTTTCTTCTCGTCTTCCACCACCAGAATGGGTTCGCGCGCCATAGGCTTTCTCCGCCGGTCAGGTAGGGTTGCCGTTGCGCGGCAGCTCGAGGCCGACAGCCAGCCCCCCCAGGGAGCTCTTTTCCGCCCAGATCCTGCCGTTGTGGTGTTCGACGATCTGGCGGCAGATGGACAGACCCAGCCCGCTGCCGCCGGAATCCCGGCTGCGGGAGGGATCCACGCGGTAGAGACGATCGAAGAGCCGCGGCAGGGCGGCCGGTGGAACGCCCGGTCCGGAATCCTCGAAGAGAAGTTGCAGGAAGGCGCCCGCGAGGGTCCCGGATATCTTCAAACGTCCGGCGGAAGCCGCGTACTTGCAGACATTGTCGCAAATATTGGTAAAGACCTGCGCCAGGCGGTCGGCGTCCGCCTCGATGCGGATGCCTTGGATATCCGCCAGGGCCATCTCCACGGCCAGGCCCAGCCGCTCGAAACGGGGGCCGTAGTTTGCCGCCACATCCTCCAGGATGGCCGCGGGTGCGACCCGCTGATAGTGAAAGGCGAGCCGGTCCGAATCCGCCAGCGAGAGCAGGTGCAGGTCTTCCACCAGCTTGCCGAGGCGCAGGACTTCCGCATGCAGCGAGGCCAGATTCTCGCGGGTGGCAGGGCGCACCCCGTCCTCCAGGGCCTCGAGTTCGCCCCGCAGCACAGCCAGCGGTGTCCGCAGCTCGTGGGAGATGTCGGTAAGCCATTGGCGCCGCATGGTTTCGTAGTTCTCCAGGGTCTCGGCCATGCGGTTGAAATTGGCGGCCAGTTGCCCCAGCTCGTCCCGGGTGGTGGGGGCGATGCGCACGTCGAAATGCCGCTCGCCCAGTTCCCGCGTTCCCCGGGTCAACCGCCGAATGGGACCCAGGAGATGCCGCGCGAACAAAAAGGCGACCAGGGCCGTCAGCACGATCACGGTGCCGCCGATGATATAAAGCTGCCGGGTGTGCAATCGGAGCAGCTCCGCCGGCGGACCGGATCTGAAAGGCTCGCGCTTGCGCAGCCCCAGCCATCCCACCGTCGCGCCGTCCACGGCAATGGGCACGAGCCGGGGTTGATCCTCGGGGCCCGGCTGACCGATCACCGGTTCGCTGCGGGCGTTCACAAGCAGGACTCGCGACGCGCTTTCACGCCCCTCTCCGGCAGGGGGCGGCGGCATCGTCTTGTGCCCGTGGGCGCCAATGTCCAGTTCCCCCCGCCAGCGGTCCTCCTCGGCCGCCACGCCCGCCCAGCTTTCGTGAGCGCGATAGGCCTCCTGCAAGGCGGGCACCAGGGCCTCCAGCCGTTTGAGTTCTTCCTGATGAATGTAGCTGCGAAAGTTATGGAAGAACAGCGCCCGCCACAGAAACATGGCGCCCACGGAAATGGCCATGACCAGAAAAAAGGCCCCGAACAGCTTGTAGGAAAGTTTGATGCGCATACTTCCGGATCCGCTAGGAACGATGCTTGTGTCTGTCCAGCAATAGAAGCAATCCCCCCCAATTGCAACCGGCATGGCCCGGACAATGCCAAAACCCACAATTTCTCCACAATCTCTCCCTATTTTCTACGCATTGCGGTGTTAGACAACATTCTCAAACAGAGGGACCGACCGCCCTCGTCAGGCGCCAGATAAACCGCTGGGATAATGGCCGCCATGAACTTGTGGGTGATTGCGGGATGCGGGGCTGGGGCGCAATTCGACACAATATTCCATTTTGCCCGTCATGCCGGCGGAAGCCGGCATCTCATCGAACGAAGGGCATAAATATACATTAGATCCCGGCTTTCGCCGGGATGACGAACCAAGACAACCACCTTGCATGCAAATCATGACACAGCCTGATCCGCCGGAATGACGACCTATGCCAAACGCTTCTCCTGCCTGTTCCGATACCGTCTCGAAAGCCTGGATCCCAGCTCAACCCTTGTCGCGGCCTGAAAGGATGGCGCCCTGCGCCGGAACGACGGCCGTGACGGGACGCTGGGCAGGCGGCCTGTGCGCGTCCATGGGATACCTCCTCCTGCTGGTCGTGCTTGCCGGCTGCGTCGCCGTGGGACCGGATTATGTAAAGCCGGAACTGTCCCTTCCCGAAAACTGGCACAGCCCCGCCGCCGAAACCCTCCCCCAGGATCCGCAGGTCCTGGCCCGATGGTGGCAGGCGCTGGAAGACCCGGTGCTGTCCGATCTCATGCAACAGGCTGCCGCCGACAACCTGGATGTCCAGGAGGCCTTGTCCCGGGTGCGCGAAGCCCGCTATCAGCGGCGCCAAAGCCGGGCGGCCCTTTTCCCGATCCTGGATGCCAGCGGTGCCGCCCAAAAAAGCGGACGCCGGGAGGATGGCGGCCCGGAAACGGAAACCGAACTGTATTCGGCGGGTTTCGATGCCGGATGGGAGCTGGATGTCTTCGGCGGCGCCCGGCGCGCCCTGGAAGCCGCCGACGCCGATCTGGCGGCCGGTATCGAGGATTACCGGGACGTCCTGGTCAGCCTTTTGGCGGAAGTGGCCGTCAACTACGGCGACGTGCGCACCACCCAGGCCCGGCTGACCGTGACCGGGCGCAACCTGGCGACCCTGGAAGAAACCTGGCAACTGCTCGATGTACTTTTCCAGACCGGCCTGGGGGATGAGCTGGCCGTGGCCCAGGCCCGCTACAACCTGGAAAACGCCCGGGCCCGGGTGCCGGCCCTGGAGACCGGCCTGGAGACCGCCTTGAACCGGCTGGCCGTGCTGACCGGCCAGGCGCCCGGCACCCTGCACGAACATTTGGTCGCGGCACGCCCGATCCCGTCGGTGGACCGCCGATTGGCCGTCGGCGTGCCCGCCGACGTCCTGCGCCAGCGGCCGGACATCCGGCGCGCGGAGCGCGAGGTGGCCGCCCAGACGGCCCGCATCGGCGAAGCCCGGGCCGATCTCTACCCCCGCTTCTCCCTGAGCGGCTCCATCGGACTGGAAGCCCTCTCCCTGGGCGATCTGTTTTCCTCGGGAACCCGTCTTTGGTCCCTGGGGCCCACCGTGCGTTGGCCGGTATTCGATGCCGGCGCCATCCGCGGCAATATCGGCGTCCAGACCGAGCGCCGCCAGCAGACGCTGCTGCGCTATGAAGCCGCCGTGCTGGGGGCCCTGGAGGAGGTTGAAAACACCCTGACGGCCTTGGCCCGGGAGCAGGAGAAAATGGCCTCGCTGGAGGCCGCCGCCGAGGCCTCCCGGCTGGCGGCCGGGCTGGCCGAGGAGCAGTATATCGCCGGCCTGACCGATTTCACCACCGTGCTGGACGCCCAGCGCTCCCTGCTTTCCTTCGAGGATCAGATGACCGAAAGCCGGGGCGCCGTTTTTGCCGAATTGGTGCGACTCTACAAAGCCCTGGGGGGCGGGTGGCAATCCTTCGACCCGCCTGCCCTGGCCGAACACCCAGAACAGATGGAAGGGACTCCTCATGCGCAACGGTGATGCCGTATCCGTTGAAACGACCCTGGCCCGGGTGGCCGCATCCAGCGGACGCCGCCGCCGATGGGTATGGCTCGGTGCCTTGGGTCTGATGCTTGTGGTGGCCGCACTGGCCGCGGTCATCGGTCTCCGGGGGGACGACGGCGGGCTGGCCTATCAGACCGCGCCGGTCCAAAAGGGCCCCCTGTCCGTTACCGTTTCGGCCACCGGTAACCTGGAGGCCACCAACCAGGTGGAGGTGGGCACGGAGCTGTCCGGGATCATTACCCGCATGACCGCGGACTACAACGACACCGTGCAAAAGAGCCGCCCCCTGGCCTATCTGAACGCAGTCAAATACGAAGCGGCGGTGGCCAAATCCCGCGCGGAGGTGGCTGGGGCCCGGGCCAATTATACGGAAGCCCGGGCCACCCGCGACGCCGAGCGCAAGAAGCTCCAGCGCTACCGCAAAGCCCGGGAGGTCAGCGGCGGCAAACTGCCTTCATTGGATCAACTGGAGCAGGCCGAAGCCGACCTGGCCCGCGCGGAGGCAGCCGTGGCGGCCAGGGCCGCGACCATCGAGGTGGCCCGGGCCACCCTCCAGTCCAACGCAGCCGACCTCGAAAAAACGGTCATCTACGCCCCCATCAACGGCATCGTGCTGAGCCGCAACGTGGAGCCCGGCCAGACCGTGGCCGCTTCCCTGGAAGCCCCTGTGCTCTATGTCCTGGCCGAGGATCTGCGCCGCATGGAGCTCCAGGTGGATATCGACGAGGCCGATGTGGGGCAGGTTGCCGCCGGCCAGGGGGCCGTGTTTACCGTGGATGCCTATCCGGAGCGCGCCTTCGAAGCCCACATCACCCAGGTGCGCTACGGGGCCGAGACCACCGACGGGGTGGTGACCTACAAGGCCGTTTTGAGCGTGGCCAACCCCGACCTGTTGCTGCGGCCCGGCATGACGGCCACGGCCGACATCACGGTTCTTAAAATCGAGGACGCCCTCCTGGTGCCCAACGCGGCCCTGCGCTTTGTTCCCACCGACCCGGCGGCGGCCCGGGGCCAGGACGGCGGGCTGCTGGATTCGCTGCTGCCCGGTCCGCCCCGCCGCTGGCGCTCGAAAAGGAATGCCGCAAACGCCCCCGCGGCCAACGGCAACCAAGGCAAGGTGTGGCTGCTGGAAGCCGGCCACCCGGTGCCGTTAACCGTGGAGATCCTCGCCACGGACGGTGTCCGTAGCGCAGTCCGGTCGGCCAAATTGTCCGCCGGACAGGAAGTGGTGGTCAATGCCCAATCCATCCGGCGCTAATCGACGCAACGCCCGGCAGGGATTGCCGCTCATCGAACTGCGCGGCGTTGAAAAGGTCTATGGCCGCGGGCCGGCGGCCATGCGCGCCCTGGGCGGCATCGATCTGAGCATCCGCGAAGGGGAGTTCGTGGCCATGATGGGGCCCAGCGGTTCCGGCAAGTCCACCTGCCTGAACATCCTGGGCTGCCTGGACACCCCCACCCGGGGCGCCTACCGCTTCGAAGGGGTGGCCGTGGAAAACCTCTCCCGGGACCAGCGCGCCATGCTGCGCCGTCACTTTCTGGGCTTTATCTTCCAGGGCTTCAACCTGTTGAACCGCACCTCCGCCCTCGAGAACGTGGAACTGCCCCTGATCTATCGCAAGCTGCCGGCCAGGGTGCGCCACGAGGAAGCATTGGCCGCCCTGCGCGCGGTCGGGCTTGAAAAGTGGGCCGACCACGCGCCCGGGGAGCTTTCCGGCGGGCAGCAGCAGCGGGTGGCCATCGCCCGGGCTCTCGTGGGCCGGCCGCGGGTTTTGCTGGCCGACGAACCCACCGGCAACCTGGACTCGGTGCGCAGCCGGGAAATCGCCGAAATGCTGCGGGACTTCAACCGCCGGCAGGGCATCACCATCGTAATGGTGACCCATGAAGCCGACATGGCGGCCTTTGCCGACCGCCAGATCCACTTCCAGGACGGCACCATTGTCCGGGATGCCCGCAACGGAGAAACACCATGATCCTCTGGGAAACGTTCCTGCTGGCCCAGCGCACCATTCGCCGCAATGTGCTGCGTTCGGCCCTGACCATCCTGGGCATCGTCATCGGGGTGGCCGCCGTCATCACCATGGTCACCCTGGGCAGCGGCGCCACCGCCAAGGTGACCCGCGATATCGCCAGTCTGGGCAGCAACGTGCTCCATGTGCGCCCCGGCCAGGGCATGCGGGGGCCGGGGGGCGCCCGCACCAGTGCGGACCCCTTCACCGTGAAGGATGCGACGGCCATCGCCAACAACATCGCCGGGCTGAGCGCCGTGGCCCCCACGGCCTCCGCCTCGCGCCAGGCCATTCACGGCAGCGCCAACTGGGCCACCTCCGTGACCGGCACCACCAATGCCTATTTCCAGGCTCAGGGGTGGCGGATCGATCAGGGCCGCATCTTCAGCGCGGGGGAACTGAAGGCCGGCAAGGCGGTCTGCCTGCTGGGGGGCACCGTCCGCAAGGCGCTCTTCGGGGAGGAAGCCGCCGTGGGCCGGTCCATGCGCCTGGGTAAAATCGCTTTCCAGATCGTCGGAACCCTGCAGGCTAAGGGGCAGTCCAGCTTCGGCACGGACCAGGACGATATCGTGATCATCCCCCTGCGCACCCTGCAGCGGCGCATGGCCGGCAACGACGACGTGCGGGCCATCATCGTGTCCGTGGCGGACGGGGTTTCCACGGAAGCCGTCCAGAACCGCATCGAGGCCCTGATGCGGGAGCGCCGGGGCATCACCGGCGACAAGGAGGACGATTTCCACGTCCGCGACATGAAGGCCATCATCGATACCCTCACCGGGACGACCACCGTCCTGACCGCCCTGTTGGGGGCCGTGGCCGGCGTCAGCCTCCTGGTGGGCGGCATCGGGATCATGAACATCATGCTGGTGTCGGTGACCGAGCGCACCCGCGAAATCGGCACGCGCCTGGCCATCGGCGCCCTGGAGCGCGAAGTCCTGTTGCAGTTTCTGGTGGAGGCGGTGGTGCTGTCCACCTTGGGCGGGATCGTCGGCATCGCCCTGGGCCTGGGCGCCGCCGGCCTGGGGGCGCATGTGATCGGCGTGCCCTTCGTTTTCAAGCCCGGTATCATGGCGGCGGCCTTCCTCTTTTCCGCCGCCGTGGGGGTGGCCTTCGGCTACGTGCCGGCCCGCAAGGCGGCCCGCCTCAATCCGATCGAAGCGCTGCGTTACGAATAGCGCGCCCTAATCCAACGGATCGGGAGCCTCCTTGGGGTAGTCGAACTGAAATTCACCGCCGGCGAAAAGCGCCTCGCAGGCCGCCACCACCTCGGCATCGAACTTTACGCCCTTGTTGTCGGCAATGTGCTTCAGCGCGGCCTCGACCCCCCGGGCGGCCCGGTAGGGACGAAAGGAACTGGTGGCTTCCATTACGTCGGCCACCGCCAGGATCCGCGCCTCGGGCAGGATCTGGTCGCCGGCCAGCCCCTGGGGATAGCCCGAGCCGTCCAGGCGTTCGTGGTGCTGGTGGACCATCTCGGCCACCGGCCAGGGGAAGGGAATCTCCTTCAGGATCTCGTAGCTGATGCGGGGATGAATCCGGATCATCTCCACCTCGGCATCGAGCAGCCGCCCGGACCGGCTGAGGATGGAAACGGGGATGCGGATCTTGCCCACGTCGTGGAGGATGCCGGCCATGTGGAGCCCCTCGATCGTCTCGGCGGACAGGCCCATCTTGCCCGCGATGGCGCAGGCCAGTTGGGCCACGCGTTGCTGGTGGCCGGCCGTATAAGGGTCCCGGATTTCGACCATATAGGCCATGCTGCGGATGCTGGCATCGAGCATGTGGCGGATTTCAGTGGTTTTCCGCTCGACTTTCTGCTCCAGGACCTCGTTTTGGGATTCCAACTCCTGCCGCATCGCCACGATGGACAGGTGCGCCTTGACCCTGGCCCTGACTTCCGCGGCATTGAAGGGTTTGGTGATATAGTCCACCGCGCCCATCTCGAACCCCTTGGTCTTGTTGACCGTTTCGCTCATGGCGGTCACGAAGATGATCGGGACGGCGGCCGTGGCCGGATCGGCTTTCAACCGCTCACACACCTCGTAGCCGTCCATCTCCGGCATCATGATGTCCAGGAGCACGAGATCCGGCGTTTGTTTGGCAACATATTCCAAGGCCTTGGGGCCGTTTTTGGCAATTCCCAAGTGGTATTCCGCCCGCAATGTGTTGACCAGGAGGTCGATGTTGGTGGGATTGTCGTCCACGATCAAAATGAGGGCGCGTTCAGTATTCATAAAAACTCCCGTGATCTTTCGAGAATCTTGCGGATGGTGTCCAGGGCTTCGTCGTAGTCGTAACGATTGATCTGGGCTTCGAGGGCTTTCAAGCTGGCGGTGCTGATATGCCGGCAGCGGGCCGCCGGCTGCCAGACTGCGCTCATGGTTTTCATGACCTGCTCGGGATCGGCCTGCTCGATGGCCCGGGCCAGTTCGTCCAGCAGGGTCTTGACCTGGGGCCTGATGTCCTCGCAGACCGGCTCGGCCTCCACCTCGGGCGCCGGGGCTTCCAGGGTCTCGATGGAATCCAGCGCCTGCTGCAATTCGGCGGCCGTGGCGGACACCAGGGCCTCCGTCTCCGTCGGCAACGCCTTGTCCGGAGCACTTGCGCGGCAGGCCTCTTCCAGCCGCCGGGCCGCCGTTTGCAGCTCGGAGGCCCCGATGTTGGCCGCACTGCCCTTGAGACTGTGTGCCAGGTACAGCAGTTCCTCGCGCTCACCGGCCTGGCAAAGCGCGCGCAGCTTCTCCGCGGTGCCCAGGTTGTCGGCCCTGAAGCGGATCAGGATGCGCTTCAGGGTGGCGGCGTCGATCTTCAGGGCCTCCAGGGTCTGGCCGATGGCCAGGCCCGGCAGACGCTGGGGAAGCAGTTCGCCCACGTCGGCGGTGTGCGCTTCCTCGGCCGCGCAAAGGTCTTCCTCCCCGGTTTCTTCCAGATCCATGTCCGCCGCCTCAAAATCCTCCCCGGCATTCGCTTCCGAAAGCGGCTTGCGGGTGCGCAGCAGACGCCAGAGGGTCTGAAACAGACGGTCCTGATTGACCGGCTTGGCGATATACCCGTCCATGCCCGCCTCCAGGCAGCGCTCCTCGTCGCCCTTCATGGCGTGGGCCGTCATGGCCACGATGGGGATGGTGGCCCCCTGGGGCATCTCCCGAATTAAGCGGGTGGCTTCGTAGCCGTTCATCCGGGGCATCTGGATGTCCATCAAAACCGCATCGAAGGTCCCCTCGCGCATGGCCTGGAGCGCTTCCTCGCCGTTGTCGACGATGGTCACAGCGATGCCGGCCCCCTCCAGAATGGCCTGGGCCACCTGCTGGTTGGTGGGATTGTCTTCGGCCACCAGGATACGCTTGCCCTTGAGAGGCTTGCGGTACATCGAGGCCCGGGTGGTGAAGCGACGCTTGCGGGCCGCCCCCTTGGGGGCCTCCTTGCCGAAGGCGTCCATGATGGCGTCGAACAGCGTCGAGGGGTAGATGGGCTTGGTCAAAAACCCGTCGATGCCCACCCGTTCGGCCTCGATGCGCTGCTCTTCCTTGCCGAAGGCCGTCATTATGATGATGGGCATGGTCAGCTTCAAGTCCTGCCGGATCCGCCGGGAGACCTCGATGCCGTCCATCTGCGGCATGCGCCAGTCCATCATGATCAGCTCCACCGGGGTATTGCGCAGCAGGTTGTCCTCGAGCCGCTCCAGGGCCTCCGGCCCGGAGGACAGGGTTTCGACCTTGAACTCGAGAGAGGACAGCATCTTGCGCATGATGGTGCGGCTGTCGGCCAGATCGTCCACCACCAGCACGTTCAGGCCCCGGATATCGGGCGGGATCACCAACCGGGGCGCCGGCTTGGCCGGCCGCTGCATGCGCACCGTGAAATGGAAGGTACTGCCGCGGCCCACTTCGCTGTCCACCCCGATCACACCGCCCATCAGGGTCACCAGCTGCTTGCAGATGCTCAGCCCCAGGCCGGTGCCCTCGTGTTTGCGCGTGGAGGAGGTGTCGGCCTGGCTGAAGGGCTCGAAGAGCATGTGCCGGTACTCGGGCGCGATCCCGGCCCCCGTGTCCTTCACCGCAAAGGCCAGCACCACCTGGTCGTTTTCCACCGGCTCCCCGGCTTGCGTGTCTTCTCTCACACTCAACAGGATCATACCGCTTTCGGTGAATTTGATGGCGTTGCTCACCAGATTGGTCAGAATCTGCTGCAGCCGCAGGGGGTCGCCCAAAACCACCTTGGGTGCGGCCATGTCGATATCCACCAGCAGCTCGATGCCCTTTTCCGACGCCTTCTGGAAAAACAGCTCGATGACCCGGTCGAAGACCTCGTTGAGCCGGAAGCGCCGCTCCTTGAGCTTGAACTTGCCCGCCTCGATCTTGGAAAAATCCAGGATGTCGTTGATGATGTTCAGCAGGGAATAGGCCGAGGTGTGGATGATCTTCAGATAATTGGCCACCTTGGGCGGCATGTCTTCGCCCATGGCCAGGTCCGAGGCCGCAATCACCCCGTTCATGGGGGTGCGGATTTCATGGCTCATGTTGGCCAGAAACTCGCTCTTGGCCCGGGTGGCGCTCTCGGCCAGCTCCTTGGCCTCCTTGAGTTCCTGGTCCTTTTGCCGGCGCAGATCCATCTCGACCTTCAGGCGGGCATGGGACGACCGGATCCGGCGGTTGAGTTTGAAGATCACGCCCGTAAAGGCAATCAGGATGCAAAAGGACGCATAGGTCAGAAAGATCCACAGGCCGTAGCTGCGCAATACGTCCGAGAAGGTAATCTTGCCCAGACCCTTATAGGGGCCGACCTTCAGGACCCTCAGGCAATCGTGGACCGGCTGGTAGTTCAGGGGGATGGTCCAGCCGGCGCATCCGGCCGCCCCGGCCGCGGGGGCATCCGGCGGCATCTGCATCAGGGCCAGGGCCACCTTTTCGGCAAGGGCGGCAGAGGTGGGGCGGACCTTGGCCAGGGGCCAGTTGGGATATTCGCGGGTGGTGCACAAATAGGGAGGATTGCCGTTGGCCGCATGCAGATTCGGGAAGACATAAAAATCCGCCAGGTCGATGTGGCCCTCCGCCGCCAGTTCTTCCAGGGTATTGGTACGCACCGTGCCGGCATCCACCAGCCCGTCACGCACGGCGAAGACCACCCGATCGTGGGTCTCCCCGAAGCGCAGGGCCCGGAAATCACGGTAGGGATCGATGCCGTTTTCCTCGAGTTCCCGCCAGGCCATCTGCCATCCGCCCAGGGAGGATTCGGAAACCGCCATGAAGGTTTTGCCCTCGAGGTCGTCCAGGCGGCGGATCGCCGTTGCGTCGCGGCGGCAAAAGATGACGGCCCCGTATTGGGTATAGACCCCATCGCCCCGCCGCTCCTTCATGGTGGCGATGCGATTGGCCCCGTACCAGTGCTCCAGCCCGACATAAAGGGCCGAATTGGCCAGGACGAAATCGACATCGCCCCTTTTGACGTGGGGCTTGATCTGGCCGTGGGTGAGCGGGACGATGACAAAACGATGGCCCGGGATCCGGCGGCTGAGATAATCCGCCGTGGGCGACCAGCTCGCCAGGCATTGCTCCGGCCCACGGACGGCCAGAACGCCGATCTTGACCACGGTATCTTGGGCCCGGGCCATGCCGAACATCGACACGCTGAGCAGAAGGCCCGTTAGCATAACCCAAACGCGCCAATCGATGCTGCCTTGCTGTCGTTCAAGCCGTTTCATCGGTCCCTGCATCCGTTCCAACGGGTTGACAATAATCGTCCAATATTTGAACGATATCTTATATTATAATCATTTGCGCATAAAATTTCGACATTTGGCGCATGAATTTTCGCAATTATGCCGTAACCTTTCGCGGAAGGATGACTTGCTATGCTTACCGAACGGCGACCCGGGCCCTGGATCCCATGGCCTGAATCTGCTGGGGGGATCCGTTTTTGCCCGTCATGCCGGCGGAGGGCGGCATCTCGTGGGGCTAAGGGCACGAAATTGTGAGCGGAGGTTAGCGGCGCCCGTCGGCCATACCCGGAGACCACCGGCCGATCCTGGCCTTGCAGGGAACGTACTGGGACAAAAAGTGTTTGGCGTGCTGCCAACCGGCGGCCTTGACGGCGGCCCAGGCCAGCGCGAGCCCTGCCAGCCAAAGGGTCCGATCGGCTGTCAGCGGCAGGCGCGCGGCAAAGACCGCGGCAAGCAGCGCCATCAGGGCGGCTTCCAGAAAGAAAAAAACCATCGCCGGATAGTACTGGCGCGCGTAGAGATAGGCGCCGCCGGGAAGAAGCAGGGCCCATAGTCCGGCCATCGGTTTCGATCGGAAGGCCAGCGCGCAACGGCGGCAGCGCATGCTGCGCTGCGACAACACCGTCCTGCAACGGGGACAGAGATGCCGGCGCCCCACGGGTTGCAGGACCTCCTTAACCAGCGGCAGCGCCGCCAGCAGTTGGCGGATTTTCCTGCGTTCGCGCCAGGCGATGGCCCCGAAGCATTCGCTGCAGCCGTTCTTATAATCGACAAGCAGGGTCTGCCGGCGCAGGCGGATACATCGGATATCCCGGTAGCGCACCTGGGCGATGGACTGCCGATAGCGGTCGTCGCTCGCCGTGGGGATGTGCAGCATGCGGCAGGTGGTGAACACCAGCAACGACCGCTCCAGGCCCAGGAAAAAGCCTGCCGTCACAAGCTGTTCCTGCCAGCGGACGGGTGAACGGGCGGAGGTGATCCGCAGCACACGCTCGCCGGCCAGCAGAAAATCCTTGAGAAACGCCAGCTTGACGATCCATTTGCGCTGCCGCTTCTCGATGCCCGGCCGGTAGATGTTGTGATCGTCCGTAAACAGGATGTCGCGATCCACCGGCAGGCCGAAGACTTTTTCGCGCATCACCGGGGGGGTATCGGCCTGCTGCGGTCTGCGTTCCAGTTGCGAAGACGGTGCATTTCCAATGGCATGTACCAGCATGACCTTCTCCTGCCTTTTTTACCCCAATGTTTCAAAAGCCGGATTGACAAACCGTATAAAAAACAATACGGAATCCCATTCGCAGGTTGCCCTATCGTTCGCCTCCGGCGACCATAGAAGCCATCAACATGCTGCAATGTCGAATAAATCCAACAAACGGCCGGACCTCCATCGTTCGTGACAGACGAGTTTTTCTGCAAGTTCCAGGCCAGTGAATCGCTCCCCGCAAAGCGGCGGGCACCAGGTCGTCCTGCCGAAAGGAATCCCCAATGACCGATCGCCGGGGCCTTATCGAAGACGAGGTTTTTGCCATTCGCCAGTCGGGCGAGATGCCCGAAGTCGCCCTGCACACCGCCCTGTTCCACCTCCAGGAGGACCCTGAAGGTCCCCGGCTGCGCCTGACCGCGCAAGAGGTGCGGCCCTTGAAGGATGCCGTCGCGCAGCGCTACCGGCGCATCCTCATGCGCGATCTCAACCCGCGCTACCGGGATCGTTCCATCTACCGCGGGCTGGCCCGGGCCATTGCCAACTGGCAGCGCCTGGCGCGCTTCTGCGAACGTGAACAACGGGACGCCGCCGCTCACCGGCAGGCAGCGGCCGAGGCCCTGCAGACGTTTCTGGCGGCGGAGACGAACGACGCGGCCGCCGGACGCCCGCCGGCCGCCGTCAACTGCACGCGCGCCGAGCTGGAAGCCTTCGCCCGCACCCTCGGGCTGCAGCCGAACGATCTTCCCCAAGGCTGGCAGCAGGTTTGCGTTTGACAGCGTCGTTCGAATCTCCTATGGTGATTTACATCTGCTTTAAAAGGAAAAGAGGCCGATGACCACGCCGCTCCCAAGCTCAGCCGCCGCGGCCGCCGCCGGAACGCCAGTCCGTGCAGCGGTCGACAGCAGCTAAACCGATTTGATGCTGTAACCGCCGCCATGGGCTGGCCCGCCGGCCCGTGGCGTTTTCTTTTCAACCCCGGGTCGCCACAACGACCCGGGGTTTTTTATTGACCGACCCCGTGCGCTGCAAAAGGAGACCCGGAATTGGCATTCCGGCGCTAGAGGCTGTGTCGCAATATGCACGAAAGGGATTTGTCCTGGGCCGATCGCATTGCCACAACAATACCAGGGAGGACTTCGCCATGAACGACCCGCAACCCACCATTCGTTTTGCCCAGCGCATGAGCCAGCTCCCACCCTACCTGTTCGGGATGATCAATAAATCCAAGATGGAAAAGCGGCGCCGGGGGGATGACGTGATCGACCTCGGCATGGGCAACCCCATCGATCCGGCGCCCGAAGCCGTCAGCGCAAAATTGAGCGCGGTGGCCCGGGATCCCAAAACCCACCGCTATCCGGCCGCCGACGGCCTGCGCAGCCTGCGCCGGGAAATCGCCGTTCGCTATGCGCAGGATTACGGCGTGGCCCTGGACAGCGATGCCGAGGTGATCTGCACCATCGGCTCCAAGGAGGGCATTTCCCACCTGTGCCTGGCCCTGGTGGGACCGGGGGATACCGTGCTGGTGCCGGCGCCGGCCTTCCCGGTGCACATCTACGCCGCCATCATCGCCGGGGGCAGCGTGATCCGCATCACCCTGGACGTGGACGAAACCTTCGTGCGCCGCATCGCCGACATGTGCCGCAATGTCGCCCCGGGTCCCAAGCTGTTGATCCTGAACACCCCCCACAACCCCACCGCGGCGCTGGGTAGCCGGGAATTGTTCAGCGAAATCGTGAAGCTGGCCAAACGCCACGACTTCATGGTGATCCACGATTTCGCCTACGCCAAGATCGCCTTCGACGGCTACCGCCCCCCCAGCTTCCTGGAAGTCCCCGGCGCCCGGGACCTGGGCGTGGAGTTCGGCAGCTTTTCCAAGACCTACAACATGGCCGGCTGGCGCCTGGGCTACTGCGTCGGCAACCGGAAGATCATCGAGGGGTTGGCCAAGATCAAAGGCTACTACGACTACGGCATTTTCTCCGCCATCCAGGTGGCGGGCATCATGGCCCTGCGCCACTGCGACGCCGAAATCGACGAACAGGTCGCCAAATACCAGGTGCGCCGGGACATCCTGTGCGAGGGCCTCGAGCGCATGGGCTGGGACATCAACCGGCCGCAAGCCGGCATGTTTGTCTGGGCCAAGCTGCCGCCACCCCTCGACCGCCTGGGATCCATGGCGTTCGCGCTGCGTTTGATGGACGAGGGCAACGTGGCCGTGGCGCCGGGCATCGGCTTCGGTGAGGAGGGCGAGGGCTACCTGCGCCTGGCCCTGGTGGAAAACGAACACCGCATCCGCCAGGCCCTGCGCCAGATGCGCCGGGCCCTGCCGTTGATTCAGCCGGATTAGGGGCGGCCGCGGCCACTCGCTTGCCCCCGTCATGATCCTTACCGGATTTGGATTTGCCAAGCGGGAGCGACTGCCGTATGGCGGCGACGGAAACCGCTGAAGTCGCCAAAATACTTCCATTACGACAAACTTCCGGCAAGGCTTTCTTGAAGACCTTGAAAACAAGGTTGAAAAACAGAAAACCGCTATGTATGCGAAATACAAGGCGCACGACAGATAGGGTGTCTGTATCGCCGGAAAGGGGCGCGATGACAATCGATAAACAGCCCGAGGAGGCCTTTGGCAAGGGAATACGCCTGGAAAAGGAGGCCGAATTCGAAAAGGCCAAAGCCATTTATGAAGATCTCTTGCGCCATGTCACCGACGAAAAGCTCCTGGGAAAAATTAGATTCCGGATGGAGGACATCGACGACCTGATCGCGGAGAAGGCTATTTACCAGCGCATCGACGAAAACGCAAAGCGGGTCCTTACGGAAATCGGCATAAATCTCAGCCAGAACCAAACCCTTATGGATCTCCTTATGGAAGCCGATGCCGTGGATTTCGACAATGAAAGGGCGATCTTCATTCCCTTGAAGCGCAGTTACATCGATCTCTGCCTGGAGCAGGTGCCCCGTAAAATGCCCGGGGACCCGGGAATGAACACCTTTGGCACCGGTGCGACATCCCCCTTTCTAAGGCGGCCGGGCAACGAGGAACTGCGTCCGGCCAACCGCGAGGAATACGAAAAAATCATCCTCACGGTGGGCGAACAACAAGACATCGTCGGCATTTTCAGTCTGCCGGTGGCCTGCGACAAAAGCATTTCCCTCTTCGAGATCGCCCAGCGGATGGAAAAAAACTATCAAGGCCTCAAGATGATCACCACCAATACGATGCGCGATGACGAAGTGACCTTTTTGAAGGACAAGGCGCATTGGCTCGACGGAACTAGTCTGATGACCTCCCTAGCGCCCATGAACAACATGGTCGATCCTTTTTTGCGCAGTGCCCGCACGGGCAACAACCTTTTATTGATCGACCAGGGCCTTGCCGGCGTCTCCGGACCCGCAAGCCCGGAGTCTTTCCTGACGCAGAACCATGCCCAGGTGCTTTTCATGATGGTTGTCGCCCAGACCGTCAACCCCGGTATCTCCTGCATCCACTGTGGGATACCCAGCGTTATCGATGCCGCCGGCAATCTTGCCTACAGTTCTCCCCATCAAACCTTCATCAACGCGGCCTTGGCGCGGGTCAATACCTGGATTACAGGATTCCCTTCCGCCCAGACCGGAGGCAGCACCAGTCTGCCCGATGTGACGCCGCAGGCGCTGACCGATTCCGAATTGAGCCGCAACGCCTTGCGCAAATATGGGGTCCATATCCTGCGGCATGCCATGGGGGCGCTGGGCAGCCTCAACTTTTTCAGCCTGGAGAAATTTTTAGAAGACTGCGAGAGGGAAAGACGCGCCAAGATGGTGTTCGATGCCATTCCAAAGGATAAAGGTCTAATACCCTTGTACTTCCCTGGCGACGATCAGGCCCTTTCCGCAATACGCGAAATGGCCGAAAAGGGTAACCCGAAGAATGCCGACCACACTTTGCAGAATGTGGATTCGTTCAGCCAGTGGGAGGATACCATCCGCCAGGCGGCCAAAAAGAAACTGTATTACCCGCAGCTTAACGATATTGTTATCGATTCAATCAAATCTGATGCGTAGTTTTGCGCAGAATAATGGGGCATGAGTTCGAAAAACTATGGACTCTTTGAGCCAATTGACATTCGGCGCCGCCTGCGGCGAGGCTGTCCTTGGTCGAAAGGTCGGAAGGAAGGCCCTCGCGTGGGGTGCCGTCCTGGGAACCTTGCCGGACCTGGATGTCTTCATTCCCCTCGGCGGCCCGGTCAACAACTTCGTTTACCACCGGGGCTTCAGCCATTCCCTCGTCCTCCTGGCGCTCCTTGCGCCGATGATCGCCTGGGGCATTGCGCAAATACATCCCGATACGAAGCGGTATTATCGCGAATGGGTGCTGCTCGCCTTGCTTGTCCTGGAAGCCAGTGTGCTTTTGGATTTCCTGACCGTCTACGGGACACAAATCCTGTGGCCCTTCGACACCACGCCCATGGCATTCCCGGTTCTGTTCATCATCGACCCCCTGTTTACACTGCCCGTCCTAATGGGCGTTTTAGCGGCCCTGGTGCTGAACAGGCAAGGGGCCCTGGGGCATCGCATCAATTCGGTGGGCCTGTTTCTCAGCCTGGCCTATCTTGCGTGGGCGTTGGGTGCCGGTGAATTTGTCGAACGCCGGGTGAAGGAAAAGCTTGCCCGCCAGGAGATAGCCTATGCCCAGGTCCTCTCCTCCCCGGCCCCCTTCACCACCCTGCTGTGGCGGGTGGTGGGCATCGAGCAAGACCGCTATTTCGAAACCTACTTCTCGGTATTCGACCAGAATTCACCGCTGTTGGTCGATTTCCACCCCCGAAACCTGGCGTTGATGGAAGGCATCGAAGACCACCCGCCGGTGGTCAAACTGAAACGGTTCACCCGGGGGTATTATGCCTTCTCCAGGGTAGGCACGGATGTGGTCATGAGCGATTTGCGCATGGGTGCGGAACCCGATTATGTTTTCCGATTCAAGGTGGCCCGGCTGAACGACGGGC
>CAYMQN010000039.1:12715-21260 GCA_964392545.1 uncultured Desulfobacteraceae bacterium | reverse complement strand
GAGGCTGTGTCGCAATGCCCAAAAACCTCCCGTTTTTGCCCGTCATGCCGGCAAAAGCCGGCATCTCGTTAGGCTAACGGTATGAAATTGTGAGAGATCCCGGCTTCCGCCGGGATGACGGTTTATGACCAATGGCTTTCGTGCAAATTGTGACACAGCCTCTTCCGCCGGGATGACGGCAGTCGGTCTAGTGCGGGGGTGCGAGGAACCGGTCGGATGCTGCCGAGCCGGGGGGCCGTCGCCGGGATCGTGGCATGCAGGACCTCAGTCGGTGCGGCACTCCTTGCGGAAGCGGTTCAGCCCGTTGTGCACCCGTTTGAAGGCCGCCGCGAGCCGCTGACGGTAGCTGTGGGAGCCGTCGCGGAAAATCTCCTCCAGGGAAATGTGCGGATCGCGCACCGGGCTGCGCATGTAGGTTCGCAGCGCCTGCAGCCGTCGAATGATTTCCTTTTCCATATCCTCCCGCAGCGCGGCTTTGGCCGCCAGGATCTGTTCCTTCAGCTCCGTATCCGGTTTGACCTGGCGACACTTTTGCAGCTTGTAGCGGATGCGCGTTTCGATCAGCTCTTGAACCGCCGTCGCCTGCGAACTGTCCAGCCAGAGTACTTCGGGCACCAGATCGCCAAAGCTCGTGACCCCCAGAAGATCCTTGCCCTGAAGCCAGTAGTTCTCGAGATAGTCGATCTCCAGATCCTTGTAATTCTGCAGCGGCATGTACATGCGGCGCAGATGCAGCAGAACTTTTTCGGCCTTTTTCTTGTGCCCCCCGATAATGACCGAACCGCCGATCTCCCCTTTCTTGGCACCCCGGGTCCAGGGGGCGCCGGTGACGCCGAAATCGTTGAAGACCGGTATCATCAACAGGGCGGAAAGGGTGTTCAGGGCCAGGGCATAGCCGGCCGAGGGCCCCCCCACGTTGTAGGAGGCCGTGAGGAGCTGATGGTGGATGGTGTACTGATCGAGAAATTCGCCCAGCATCCGGGGAATGCTGACCTTGGGCTGCAGGTGCTGGAGGTAGTTTTTGACCAGGGTCAGGGCCTCCTGGGCGGATTGCTGGGTCATCTTGACGGACATGTCCAGTTCGGCGGCGCCCGGCGCCGAGGTCGACACGGCCCCGGTGACCAGCACCTTTTCAGACGCCATTTTGTAATTCAGGCTGGTGGCGATGGGCAGCAGGACCCCGGTCACGTCGTTGGCCCCCACCCCGACGATAAAGCCGATCTGGGGCTCTTCGCTGAGTTCGCTCTCCAGGAATTCATCCAGCTGCACCTTGCCCTTTTTGACCGGACTCTGTGAAATTTCGCTGCGCGCCGAGTCGAGGTGCGACATGCGCAAGGGGTACTGGGCTTCATTCGCGATGCCCATGACGAGGTCCAACACCATCGTGTGGCGCTCGATGAACTTGCCGGGATGTTCGCGGACCATGGTGACCATATCGGCCGGCGCATTCAAGGCGCTCAGCAACCCCAGAATGGTCTTCAAATTGAATTTGACGAAATTGCGGTTGTCCTTTTCCGACATTTCGGGGATTTTGCGCAACCGCAGAATAATTTCGTATTCGGTGCTGCGCAGGGAGCGCGCCTTTTCGACAAACGCCGTAAAATCGGCCGGTGTGTTGCAGATACTGCGGGCGGCATCCACCACCGCCGCCAGGTCGAGCCCTTCCTCGAGGGGCACCTCGCCCAGGGCGGCTTCCACGATGGCCGCGATGTCGCTTTTGCGCAGGTGCCCCGTGATCTCGAGGACCTTGAGCCGCTTGGAGCGAATGAGGGCCGGATCGAGAATGTCGAGACGGTTGGTGGTGAGCACCGTAAAGACCTGGTTCAGCGGAACTTCACCATCGATCAGGCTGAGGAACTTGTTGGTGAGCTTGTCCTGGGGAGACCCGCCGGTGGCGCTGCGCTTGGGGGCCAGGGCATCCCCTTCGTCGAAGAAAATCACCGTGGGCGCGATCATCTTGGCGATCTCATAGACTTTTTCCATGTTGTCGACCGCCCCCTCCACCGGGTTGACCGGGTCCTGCAGGGCGCTGGCACTGGTGGCAATGTCGTGCATGGCGTTATTCTCGCTAAGCCAGGTGCGCACAAGGAAGGTCTTGCCGCCCCCCGGCGGGCCGTTGAGCACGACGCCCTTTTCCTCGCTGAGGCCGTAGAGCAGGCAGTTGTTGGCCATTTCCGAGAAGACGTACTTGACGTCACCGATATACTCTTCCCATTTGACCCGCCGGTCCATGCGGTCGACGACCTTTTTATAGAGATCGCCGTAGGTGTTGCGGGCCACCAGTTCGAAGGCCTTGCGGACCAGATCGGCATCCTCCAGCAGCGTGGCCTGAAAGGTTTGGCGGATCTGGATGATGGAGTGCACCAGTTTGCGCACATAGGCCGGCGTGAGGGTCAGGCTGCGCTCGCGAAAAAGGCGGTAGATGCTTTCGACGCTCTGCTCCAGATCCATCGCGCGAATGAACTGGGCCGGCCCGGACGGCTTCGGATCCTCGTTGCCGATGATGCGGATGTCGTTGCGCTGCAGTTCGATGCGCACCACCTCCCGCAGGTTGGTCTTGTTTTTCCAGAAATCCCCGAGATCGATGATGATACCTTTTTCAACGAAGCGGCGGTAAATCGCGCCGTCGATGCGTTCCGGCTGGTCGGTGGTGGCCACCAGCACGCAGTCGCGCCGGCCGGTGGCGATCTCGTCCAGGATGATGTTGGAGGCGTCCACCAGGGTGCGCTGTTGACGCTGCACCCCGCTCTGGTCCTCGCTGGCCTTGCCGAAGGCGCTGTGCGCCTCCTCGATGTGGCGGATGGACGTCTTTTTGGGGTCCCCCATGGCTTTGCGAAAGTAGTTGCCGGGCTCCCCGGCCAGGGCCGTCTGGTACTCGTTGGGGGTCACCACGGCGTAATCCACGGGAATCCCCTGTTCGCCCAGTTCGTTCAGGTTGAGGGCAATCCGTTTCTTCAGCAGCCAGCGCAAAAGGGGAATGCGGCTCAAGCCTTGGTAAAACCGGGTTTCCCGGCGCCGCATGATCTCGTAGGCCAGATTGGGGTCCACTTCCTCGATGGTCTTCCAGAACGGCATGTCCGCCAGCAGCGCCTCTTTCTTCTGCTGGAGGTCGATCTCGGGCACGATTTCATTGCCGAAGATGACATCCTCGATCACCCGTTCGATGGTGGCGCTCTTGCCGCTCCCGCTGGTGCCGGTCACCAGGATCAGCGGCGATTTGGGCACCTCGGGATCGGAGAGGTATTCCTTGCGCAAATGGGCCCGGTAGATTTTTTCGAACAACGTCTGGAGTTCGTAGGGCACATGAATGTCTCTGAGCTTGCGCTCCAGCAGGGACAGCAGGAAGAGGTGATCGCGGGCGTTGATCTCCTTGTCCAGGATCCTGTTCCAGGCGTCCTGGGGATTGCGCTGGCCCGAAATCTCAAAACGCGTCTGCCAGTCCGTAATGACATCGGGATCGTCGAGGATTTCAAAATGCTTGTCCCGGTCGCCAAGCACCAGGAATAAAAAGCGGTCCAGCAAAAAATTGATAAAACCCGCGCGGGGCTTGTACTGGTTCAGCCGGGCACGCATGAACGCCCGGGTTTCATAGGGCCAGGACGAGACCAGGGCGTCGATCTCGCGAATGCGCTGCTCCGGCAGGCGGACATATTTGATTTGCCGGGTTATGCGGCGTGCCATGGCTAGTCTCCCTCGGCGTCCGCCGGCGGCGCCGGTGCCGGTCCGGGCGCCGGAAGCGCCAGGGTGGGATTGCCCTGGGTGTTTTGGATCACCATCGTGGCCTGACCGGTCTGATGTTTTTCATAGGCCGCCGCCCACTGCTGTTGCACCAAAAACTGCAACAGCGCCTTGTCGGCGGCTGCGTCGCCGCGCCCCAGGCCTTTCTGAAGGGACTGGATGCCTTCGAGATAGGCGGCGTAAAGCTTGCGGATGCGGCTGGCCTCCTGATCGGCGGCGTAATTCTCGGCCTCGGCAAGCAATTCGCGCCGCTTCTTCTCCTCGGTGGCTTCCACGAGCTTGTCGCCGAAACGCGTTTCCTTGAGGACGAAGCTGACCACCTCGATGCCGTATTTTTCCTCCAGCGTCGGTCCACCTTCGTTGATGGGGCGGCTTTTGAGGGCTTTGAATATCATTTCCTTGACGGCGGCACGTTCGCTGATCAGTGCATCCACCCTTTGGGCCTGAAGGATGTCCTTGACGATACCGTCATAGTCGCCGCTGAGAAGCTGCCGGGGATGCAGGTTCTCGATGGCCCAGGTCTGCAAGCTGCGGATCCGGTAGGTCATGAGGGCCGACGTCCACAGGGCCACATTCTCTTCGGATATGATGCGCATCGGTTCGGCGGTCCCCCCCAGATTGAGGACCTGGTTCATCAGGGTCACTTCCTGCTCGATGCGCGTGAAAAAGGGCAGGCGCACGTGCCAGCCGATCTCCGTCACGGCCTCGCGTTTGCCGCCGAAGCGCTCCAGCACCACGGCATAGTTCTTCTTGACCTTGTAAATCGTTCGGGAGGCATACACCAGGGCCACCAGGCCGTATATCATCCCGCCCAGGGCGACGAGGGCAAAAATCCGGCGCACAACGCTCTTCACAAAGGCCCGACGCATGATTTTCTTGGAAAGCTGATCTGCCATAAGCTCCTCGCGTGGATGAAGGTGAACGATAAAACCCGCCGTGCCGCGACAGAATGGACAAGAGTGTCCGTCCGGAAAGGGTAGGTTTCGGTTCCTGGCAAGGCCGCAGCCGACGGGCGCCCACAGGCGTAGCCCGGCTACGCCGAGGACCGGCAGGAGGCGAGAACGCCGCCAGGGGCCAAAAGATGCCCTTTCGGGATTGACACTGATAATAAGACCGATAAAGCCGCGCCGCCACCGGATACCGAATTCCGGATACACCCCAGGCTGCCGTGCCGATAAGATTTACAGGCGACCGGCCGGTCGCGAGACCTGGCGTTCTGCAAATGTCCGCCCTGGCCATGAACGATAACCTACCTTTTTAATAAAAATCAAATAATGAATTCAATTTTTTCAAAGATTATCCGTCAATATGCGCACCAGCCCAAAATTCCAGGTTTCGGTTGCCTGTGAGCTTTAGCCACAAACCTTTTATATGCCCGTTTATACTTCAATTTTTATCATTTTTCCAGCTTTTTGGTCCCCGTCTACGAAAAAATATTATATTATGAATAAAATTCACTTGACAAATTCTATCCAGTAAATGTATTCAATTCCACATCAACTCTTTCACCATGACCCGTGCGCACGCGATATGCCTCTAACCTGCCACTATAATTGCAATTTTGAGTCTAAAGCGGATTTTTACACCAATCCGGCACGGCATTCAGCGATCGTTTGCAAGGCGCAGGTTCCACATCTGCAAGTTCGACTCTATTATTAACACCTAAAACACAATGGGGGTGGGTATGAGCCAAAGGGAAGTCTCGGAAACTTCGGAAGCCCAAATCGCTGTTCACTGGCAGGAGGAAGATTATTTTTATCCGCCGCGGGATTTCGTGGCCCAGGCCAACATGACGGACGAGAGCGTCTACGACCGTTTCAGCCTGGAGAATTTTCCCAATTGCTTCAAGGAATACGCCGACATGCTGGACTGGTACGAGTATTGGGACGAAATTCTGGATACCAGCGACGCGCCCTGCTTCAAGTGGTTCAAGGGCGGCAAGATCAATGCCAGCTACAACTGCGTCGACCGCCATCTGGCCAAGAACAAGAACAAGACCGCCATCCACTTCGTTCCCGAACTGGAAGAAGAAAAGGTGGAGCACATCACCTACCAGGAGCTCTACGTGCGGGTCAACGAGATGGCGGCCCTGCTGCGGGACTTTGCCGGCTTGAAGCGCGGCGACCGGGTCACCCTGCACCTGCCCATGAGCGCCGAACTGCCCATCACCATGCTGGCCTGCGCCCGCCTGGGGGTGATCCACTCCCAGGTCTTCGGCGGGTTCAGCGGCAATGCCGCGGCCGACCGCGTCGTGGACTCGGGCAGCCGGGTGCTGATCACCATGGATTCCTACTACCGCGGCGGCAAGCTCCTCGACCACAAGAAAAAGGCCGACGAAGCCGTGGCCAAGGCTGAGAAGGACGGCCAGAAGGTCGACAAGGTGCTCATCTGGCAGCGCTACCCCGGCAAGTATTCGGCCCAGACCCCGGTGGTCGAAGGTCGCGACTTCATGGTCAACGAAAAGCTCAAGGACTACTACGGCGTCCGGATCGAACCCGAGCGCATGAACGCCGAGGACCCTCTTTTCCTGATGTACACCAGCGGCACCACCGGCAAGCCCAAGGGCTGCCAGCACGGCACCGGCGGATACCTGGCCTACGTCACGGGGACCTCCAAATACGTCCAGGACATCCATCCCGAGGACGTCTACTGGTGCATGGCCGACATCGGCTGGATCACGGGCCACTCCTACATCGTCTACGGGCCGCTGGCCCTGTGCGCCTCGTCGGTGATCTATGAAGGGATTCCCAACTATCCCGATCCCGGACGGCCCTGGCGCATCGCCCAGGATCTGGACGTCAACATCTTCCACACCGCCCCCACGGCCATCCGGGCCCTGCGCAAGATCGGTCCGGACGAGCCCGCCAAGTACACCTACAAGTTCAAGCACATGACGACGGTGGGCGAGCCCATCGAGCCGGAAGTCTGGCGATGGTACTACAAGGTGGTGGGCAAGGAGCAGGCCGCCATCGTCGACACCTGGTGGCAGACCGAGACCGGCGGCTTCCTGTGCAGCACCCTGCCGGCCATCTCCCCCATGAAGCCGGGCAGCGCCGGCAGGGGCATGCCGGGCATCCATCCCATCATCTACGACGACGAGGGCAACGAGCTGCCGCGGGGCGCCGGCAAGGCCGGCAACATCTGCATCCAGAACCCCTGGCCGGGCATGTTCCAGACCATCTGGGGCGACCGCGACCGCTTCGTGCGCCAGTACTTCGAGCGCTACTGCAAGAACCCGGACAGCAAGGACTGGCGCGATTGGCCCTACCTGACCGGCGATGCCGCCGTGGAGGCGCCGGATGGCTACTACCGCATCCTGGGCCGCATCGACGACGTCATCAACGTTTCCGGCCATCGTCTGGGCACCAAGGAACTGGAATCCGCCGCCCTGGTGGTGGAGGAGGTCGCCGAGTCCGCCGTGGTGCCGGTCAAGGACGAGATCAAGGGGGTTACACCGGACATCTATGTCGCCCTCAAACCCGGGTTCGAAGCCAGCGACGAGATCGCCCAGAAGGTCGTCGACGCCCTGATCAGGGATATCGGCCCCATCGCCAAGCCGCGCAAGGTCTGGATCGTGCCCGACATGCCCAAGACCCGTTCGGGCAAGATCATGCGGCGGGTGCTGGCGTCGATCTCCAACAACACCGACGTGGGCGATGTGATGACCCTGGCCAATCCCGACGTGGTGGAAACCATTCGCAACCAGGTTCAGAAATAGCTCGTTCGTGCCTGCCGGCCGGCTCCCGCCCGCCGGCAGGCCAACGCCATCCGGGCCCCATGGCAGCAGCGCGACCCGCCTCCTCCGGATGGCACTCTTCCAGGCGGCCGCCCGGCCGCCGCGGAAGAATACTTACAGACCATGGAGCGCCGGCCAACGACTCTACCGACTCTCCAACAAGCCGATGCCCGACCGATGGACCGGCCTCGTGCGAGGCGGAATCCCGGGACGGCACCCAAGCCGCATCCGAAAGGAGGTGATAGTCGACTGCAGGCACACTTTATGGCTGCTAACCATTATGCCGATTGCCTGGTGACAGCTGTCAACCGGAAGTGGCATAAGAGGAAACCACTGGAGGTATGGTATGAGCGGAACAACCTGGGTCTATGTCTTTCTCGGCCTGTACATCGTCTATTGCTTCTACTGGGGGCTCAAAGGGTATTTCACCGAAAAGACGTCCTCCGGTTATGCAATTGCAGGCCGGTCCATCCCCTTTTTCGCCTTTCTTCTCGCCGCCACCGCCGCCTCGTTTAGCGGGTGGACCTTCATCGGCCACCCCGGCCTGATCTGGCGTGACGGTCTGGCGTACGCCTTTGCATCATTTTACGTGCTGACGATTCCCATCACCGGCACCTTTTTCTCCAAGCGTACCTGGCTCATGGGCAAACGCTACGGGTTCATCACCCCCGGCGACATGTACGCCTATTACTTCAACAACGAAACCCTGCGCTGGCTGGTGGTGGCCACCGCGGTGCTCTACTCCATCTTCTACTCCGCAGTCCAGCTCATGGCGGCCGGCGCCCTCTTCCATGTCATTGCCGGCGTGCCCACGGCCTACGGCGCCATCTTCCTGGCCTTCATCGTCTGGTTCTACGTTTGCACAGGCGGCCTGAAAGCCTCCACCTGGGTGGGCGTGATCCAGTTCGTCCTTCTGGTGGGCGGCATCGTCATCCTGGGCTTCTTCGTCATGATGGCCCCGGAATTCGGCGGCTGGAAAGCCTTCTCCACCTCCATCAAGGGGCTCGACGCGAAATTCCTCGAAGTCCCCTCGGTGATCAACTTCGGCCTGGGCGGCGGCTGGACCGCGGT
>CAYMQN010000039.1:0-12705 GCA_964392545.1 uncultured Desulfobacteraceae bacterium | reverse complement strand
TATTGACCTACATGTTCGCCCTCATGGGCATCCAGTCCTCGCCGGCCTTCACCATGTGGACCTTCGGGATCAAGTCCCCGAAACCGCTGGCCTGGCAGCAGGCCTTCATGTCCACCTTCGTGGTGGGCTTCGCCCTGTTCTTCTTCACCGCCTTCCAGGGCATGGGCGCCAAGGTGCTCGAAGTGGCCGGCCACCCGGCGTTCCAGGATCTCGGCAACGCAACGGTCGTGCCGACCCTCATGAATCAGTTCCTGCCCCCGGTCATGCTGGGCATCGTCTTCATGGGCGCCATCGCGGCCATCCACTCCACGGCGGCCCCCTACATCGGCACCGGCGGCTCCATCCTGCTGCGCGACGTCTACTGGCGCTACATCAAGAAGCAGGAAGCCAGCCACGCCGAGCAGATCTGGGTCAACCGCCTGATGGCCACCATTCTGACCATTCTGGCCCTGGTCGTGGGCATGACCTCCACCGCGGCCCTGGTCATCCTGGGCGCCCTGGCCACGGCCTTCGGCTTCCTCATGTACCTGCTCCTGGCCGGTGTGCTGTGGGGCTTCCGCTTCCCGGCGGTGGGCGCCGTGCTGGGCATCTTCGCCGGCATGATCGCCGTGGCCCTGACCTACAAGGTGTGGCCCAACCCGCTGTCCATGCACTGCGCCTTCTGGGGCCTCTTCACCGCCGCGGTGGTGGCCTACATCTGCCGCGGCATCGGCCTCAAGGACAATGCGGAAACCCTGGAGCGCCAGCAGGAAGTGCGCAGCTTCCTCAACGACATCGACGCCCCCAGCGAATCCGGCGCCGCCTGGCGCAAGGTCATGAAAATCGCCGTTCCCGTATGGTATTTCTTCGCCATCGGCCCCGCCTGCATCTGGGGCAACACGGCCTTCTCCTTCGCCGGGTTCCCGTCCCTGTGGTCCTGGCAGATCGCCTGGTGGATTCTGGGCATCATCATGATGTGGGCCCTGTGCTTCAAGGCGGAAATGTCCACCACCAACGAAACCCAGATCCAGCGGGCCGAGGTGGAAACCATGAACGTGGTCAGAGAGGCCTAGCGGCACCCCGGCATCTTATTGTGAGGACATCAATCCAACCGTTATCGAAGGAGCATGCATCATGAAACAAGAAGACGTGTGGATGATCGGTCTAGTGGCCTTTTGCATCATCTGGGTATCGCTCTTCGGCCTGGGGGTTTTCGGCTAGCCTGCGCTGCCGCGAAACCCTCGCGGATCGGACCCGAAAGCGTCCGCCTGCCATGACAGGCAGGCGGACGCCTGCCTCCGTTCCTGAACCATACCCCTTCCGGGTTCTCTTCTGCGGGGACCCGACCGTACCGCAACACCAGGCAATCTTAAGCGCCGGCGCACCAAAGGCCGTGGGCCGGCGCTTAAAAGCCGGGTTGAAGATTGCAGCGTGCCTTATGGCGCCAAGGAGCAGTGCCCCGGCATCGCCGCTATTCCGAATCGTTCATTCCCGACGGGGTTCCCTATGGCCGCGGATCAACCTGCATCAGCCCTGCCGCCGCGAGGCCGTATTCTCATAGCGGACTACGAAAAGGGAACCGTCATCCCCCTGAAATACCTCATGGAACAAAGCGGGTACGCGGTTCGCACCGCCCCCAGTGGCGAAGAGGCCCTCGCAATCGCCGCCGCCTTCAAGCCGGATCTGGTCCTTCTGGAGGGCATGATCTCCAATCCGGATGGTTTTGAAACCTGCCAAACCCTGCGCAATCATCCCGAGCTGGCCAAAGTCCGCATCCTTTTCGTCTCGGCCATGACCCGCGACGTGGACATTGCCCGCGGACTGGCCGCCGGGGCCGACGGCTATATTACCAAACCCTTTTCCAACTCCGACATCATGGACCACGTTCGAAGGCTCCTGGAACTCAGCGATGGATCCGACCAATAAATTCTGGTGGTTCGCCGGCATTTCGATCCTGGTCACGCTGATGTTTTTCGCCGGTATGGCCTGGTTCTTCTGGCAGCAGTTGCTGCCCGATCAACAGACGACCCTGATTGCCATCGTCAAAACCCACTTCATCTACATCTTCATCGCCCTGATCCTGTTCATGGCCGCCGTGGGCTTTGGATTGGACGGCATTTTTCACAGCTACATCCTGCCCCTCAATCGGCTGCCCGAGGAGATCGAACTGATTCATACCGTCAATGCGGATCACCGCATCAAACGCGACGGCAGCCGCCTGATTAACCTGGTCATCGACGCCATCAACGAGATGGCCGGTCACTACCAGCAGTTGGAAAGGGATATCGGCGCCCGGGTTCTTGAGGCCAAGGCCGAGGTCGAAAAGGAAAAAAACATCCTGGCGGTCATCATGTCGGAACTGCCCGAAGGCGTGCTGATCTGCAACCGGGACGGCCAGATCCTGTTTTTCAACAAGCAGGCCCGCAATTTCTTTACCGGCAAAGGCCGGGAACGGGATGGCGGAACCTGTCCGGCGGAAGAGCCCCCGCCGTCATCCTATCCGTTTTTCGGGCTGGGACGCTCGGTCTACGAAATCATCGATCCCCATCTCGTCTCCCATGCCCTGGACGACATCTCCGAAAAACTCGCCGAAGGCACCTCGGGGGCGGCCTCCTATTTCGTGGTGGTGGACAACGACGGACGGCAGCTGCGCACCGAAATGGTCCCGGTCCTCAACCGTCAGCGTCTTTTCGCGGGGTTTATCCTCATTTTCTACGACATCACGGCCCAGATCGAAACCGACCGCCGGGCCGACCTGCTGCTCCAGTCCCTGAGCGGCGGCATCCGCAGTCCCCTGGCCGGGGTCCGGGCCGCCGTCGAAACCATGATCGAATTCCCCGACATGCCCCCCGGCAAAGCCCGTGAAATGACGCACATCATCTACGAGGAGTCTCTCAAGATCGGCAAGCTCCTCAGCCAGCATGCCCACAAATATCTCGAACGGCCGCGCTCCCAGTGGCCTTTGATCGAGACCCGGGCCGACACCATGCTGGAAAAAATGACCGTCAAAGCCAAGCACTTGCTTCAGGTCCGCTTCGAACCGGAGGCCTATGACGAAAACCTCCAGTTGAGTACCGACAGTTACTCCTTCACCCTGGCTGTTTTGTTTCTGCTCCAGCGCCTGAAGGACGAAGTGGGGGTCAAGGCCTTCAATTGCCGGGTACGCAAACATGACGATTTGATCCATTTCGACCTGCGCTGGGAGGGGGCCCCCGTGCGCATGGACACGGTCCGGGCCTGGGAGGAAAATGTGCTCAGCCTGCCCGAGCTCGGGCTGCCCCTTACCCTGGGTGAGGTCATCCGCTACCACGACGCTGAAATTTGGCCCCACTGCAGCCAGGACCGACGATGGTCAGGCCTGCGCCTGACATTGCCGGCCCTGCCCGCCGGCAGCGCGGCGCTGCACCGCAAGCCCACGATCATTCCGGAAAGCCGGCCGGAATACTATGATTTCGACCTCTTCAATCAGCCCGGCCAACTCCCCGCATTGGACCATTGCGCACTGACCGAGCTGACTTACACGGTCTTCGATACGGAAACCACCGGCCTCGATCCCCGCGGCGGCGATGAAATCGTTTCCATCGGCGCCGTGCGCATCGTCAACAACCGCCTGATGGCCGAGGACCGTTTCGATCAATTGGTCAATCCCCAGCGGCCGCTGCGCTGGGAATCGATCCAGATCCATGGTATCGAGGAAGAAGACCTGCGCAACCAGCCCGTCATTGCGGAGGTGCTGCCGCGCTTCCACCAGTTCGCCGGAAACACCATTCTGGTGGCCCATAACGCGGCGTTCGACATGCGGATGCTCCAACTCAAGGAATCCGAAACCGGGGTCCGGTTCATCAACCCCGTATTGGATACGATGCTCCTGTCCTACGTGGTGCACCCGGCCCAGGAAAACCACAACCTGACGACCATTGCCCGGCGGCTCGGGATCGACGTGACCGGCCGCCATACGGCCCTTGGGGATGCCATGGCCACCGCCAACATGTTTCTCAAACTGATCCCCCTTCTGGCCAAAAAAGGCATCACCACCCTGCAGCAGGCACGTGAAGCGTCGGAAAAAACCTATTTTGCCCGTCTCCGCTATTAGGCGGGTTGCGTAGCATGCCATACGACGACGGCGTCGATAAGGAAGTGTCCGCATGAATGCCAAATCAAGCCGCAGCGCACTCTTCAAGGAAGCCCTGGATCTGTATTCGCGCACCACCCCCTTTCACCTGCTGCCCCGGGAGACCCTCGAAGAGCTTGCCGAGTGGACCACCGAAATCCGTGCCCCGCGCGGCCAGCTGGTGGCCGAACAGGCCAAGACGCAGATCGGCAAAATATTCTACATCCGCAAGGGGGCCATCGAGCTGTATTACGAAAAGGACGGCCAAAAGACCCTGGGGGCCCGTCTGGTGGCCGGGGAGATCTTCGGCGGCATATCGGTGCTCTTGAATGCCGGCGTGGCCGTGCGAACCGCCAAGGTCGAAGACGATGCGCGGTTCTACTCCATACCGGCCGAACGCTTCCTGGAGCTTTGCGAAAAGCATCCCGCCTTCCGCGACCATTTCACCAATGCTTTCCAACAGTACAAGCGCGACGAATCCTATGCCTCCATCCTGGTGACCGGTCAGGCACGGGAATCCTTGCGTCACACGCTGCCCTTTTCGTTTCTATCCGAAGCGGACCTGGACGACATGGTCGCCAAACTCTACCTGATCCACCACGACCCGGGAACGGTCCTCTTCGTTCAGGGTCAGTCGCGCATCAACTATCTCTACATCATTCAGAAGGGCTCGGCGGAACTCTACTACGAGCAGGCCGGCGAAAAGAGCCTCAAGGGCTACCTCGGCGAAGGCGACACCTATGGCGGCATCAGCATGTTGATGAACGAGGGCATCTCCATCCGGACCCTGCGGGTGGAGGAAGAAACCTACCTCTATGCCCTGCCGCGGGAACATTTCATGCAGTTGTGCAGGAAATGCGCGGCGTTTTCGGATTACTTCACGGATACCTTCGGCAAGCGCATGCTGGATCGCTCCTATGCCGAAATCTTTGCCCGCCGCATTCTCCCCAAGGACGAGGCCCTCCACGTCTTCAACGTATCGGTGGCCCATTTGATGAACCGCGACATTCTCTCCTGCAACCAGAACATACCCGTCCAGCAGGCGGCCATTCTGATGAGCCGGCGCAAATGCAGTTCGATCTTCGTTCAGGACGACGAGGGACGGCCCATCGGCATCGTCACGGACACCGACCTGCGCAACCGGGTCATCGCCCGGGGGATGGAAATCAACACGCCCATCGCCTCCATCATGTCCTCGCCCTTGAGCACGATCCCCGAACAGCTCTCGCTCTTCGAAGCCATGCTGGAGATGATGCAGAAACAACTCAAACACCTGGCCGTCCTGGACACCAAGGGGCGCATCATCGGGTCCATCACCAGCCGCGACCTGCTGGCCGCCCAGGGGCAGTCGCCCCTCTTCATGGGGCGGGAGATCGCCTCCGCGATCAACCGCGAGGAGCTCAAGGCCCAACAGGCCCGGGTTCCCGGCCTGGTTCAAAATCTCATCAGCAGCGGGGCCAAGGCCGAAAACGTGACCCGCCTGATCACAACGGTTTCCGATGCCATTCTACACCGCTTGATCGAGATCGCCCTGGAAGCGCACGGGCCGCCCCCGGCCCCCTTCGTCTGGATGATCATGGGCAGCGAGGGGCGCCGGGAGCAGACCCTTAAAACCGATCAGGACAATGCCATCATCTTTGAGGATGTGCCCGAAGACCGAATGGGGTCGGTCAAGGACTATTTCCTCGGTTTCGGTGAAACGGTCTGCACCTGGCTGGATGAAATCGGCTATGACTTCTGCGAGGGCGGCGTCATGGCCATGAATCCCATGTGGTGCCAACCCATTTCGGCCTGGCGCGACAAATTCTCGGAATGGATTCACACCGCCGAGGCCGAGGACCTGCTGCATTCGAGCATTTTCTTCGACTTCCGCGGGGCCTACGGTGAATTCCGCCTGGTTGACGAGCTGCGCCGGCATCTGTTCGAATCCCTCCAGGGCTGGTCGGGCTTTTTCCGCCACCTCACCGAAAACGCCCTGCACTTCAAGCCGCCCCTGGGCTTCTTCCGCAATTTCGTGGTCGAATCCAAAGGCGAGCACCGCAATAAGCTGGACATCAAGCAGGCCATGCTGCCGGTGGTGGATTTCGCCCGCATCCACGCCCTCAAGAACAATATCGAGGAAACCAACACCATGGGCCGCCTCTACCAGCTGCATGCCGGCGGCCATATATCGGACAAGGATTATTCCGACATCACACGCGCCTACAGTTTCATGATGCAATTGCGCTTCGTGCGCCAGATCACGGCCATCATCGAAGAAAACCGCAAGCCCGACAACTACATCAACCCCAAGAAGCTGTCCCGCATCGAGCAAACCATGTTGAAAGAGATCTTCAAACGGGTGGAGGACTTTCAGACCAAGATGAGTTTCGAATTCACCGGCCAGTGACCCTCTCCCTGCGATGCCGGCCGGGCCTGAAAAGCCCTTGACAAGCCCGGCCAACCATGGCAATGCTGACAGCGACATCCTCTTCTTCAGGACAAAGGTGACAGAATGCGGCAAGCAGTGGAATGCGCAAGATTTGCAGGTTGGTGGTGGTGGCGCACGCCCTGAGGCGAGCCGCCGGTTGACGCATTCTCCCGACAATCGAGATCCAGCAGACCGTGGGCCGCCTCAAAGCCCGCGGTTTCGTTTTTGGAGGCCGTGGTGGCTAAAACCGCGGCCTCTTTTTTTTTACGGATATCCGAGACGGCATTGGGGGCGATCCCCCACCGGCCGCCGGACGTCAAGGAGGTTGATGCCATGCGTTTGAGTTCCTTCCCGGACCGCGACACCTTCCGCACCGCCTGCGGGCAGGCCGATGTGGTGCCGCTTTGCCTGGAAGTCCTGGCCGATACCGAAACCCCGGTCTCGATGCTGGGCAAGTTCTATCGGCAAAACGGCGACCTGTTCCTTTTTGAAAGCGTCGAGGGGGGCGAGCGCTGGGGGCGCTACAGCTTCATGGGCACCTCGGCCCGGAGCCACATCCGCGTCTTCCGGGATGCGGTGGTGATAAGGGAACAAGGCCACGAGGAGCGCATCGCCCACGAGGGCCGCCCGCTGGCGGTGCTCCAAACCCTCATGGCGGCCTATCGCCCGGCGGTCATCCCCGGACTGCCGCGCTTCTGGGGCGGACTGGTGGGCTACCTCACCTATGAAGCCGTCAGTTTCCTGGAGGCCATCCCGCACCGTTGGCCCCCCGACAAGGCCCTGGCCCATTTCATCATTCCGGATCAGATTCTGATCTTCGACAATGTCCGCCACACCCTGATGCTGGTGGTGCTGACCTTCACCAAGGATGGCCGCTCCCCCGAGGACGCCTACGATGCCGCCTGCCGGCGACTGGAGCGGCAGCTTGGGCGTCTGGAGGAGCCGCTGCCGGCGGTGCCCACCGCCCACGCCGGAGTGAATGCCTGCCATCTGAAGGCCGTGCACCCCGAAGAGGATTTCAGGCAGGCCGTCCGGACGGTCAAAGCGCATATCCGAGCCGGCGACATCATCCAGGCGGTCATTTCCCAGCCCTTTGTCTGTGAGATGCCCCCCGACCTGTGGTCCCTCTACCGTGCCCAGCGCTATATCAACCCCTCGCCCTATCTGTTCTACCTGAACCTGGACGGCATGGCCCTGGTGGGCTCCTCACCGGAAACCATGGTCCGCCTGGAGAACGGCTCCGCCACCCTGCGGCCGATTGCCGGCACCCGGCCCCGAAGCGCCAACGACCGCGAGGACCGGCAACTGGCCGACGAACTGCTGGAAGACGAAAAGGAAAAGGCCGAGCACCTCATGCTGGTGGATCTGGGACGCAACGACCTGGGGCGTGTGGCCGAGACCGGCACCGTGCAGGTAACCGATCTCATGGTGGTCGAGCGCTATTCCCATGTCATGCACCTCGTGTCGAACATTACCTGCGACCTGCAGGTCGGTTGCGATGCCTTCGATCTCCTGGCGGCCACTTTTCCGGCCGGCACCTTGAGCGGCGCCCCCAAAATCCGGGCCATGGAGATCATCGCCGAACTGGAAAAGGAGGCCCGCGGACCCTACGGCGGCGCCGTGGGCTATATTTCCTTTCACGGCAACATGGACATGGCCATCACCATCCGCACGGCCTGCATCGAAGACAATCGGCTGACCGTGCGCGCCGGTGCCGGCATCGTGGCCGATTCCGACCCCGAGCGGGAACGTCTGGAAACGGTGAGCAAGGCCGAGGCCATGGACCGGGCCCTCGCGATGCTGCAGCCCCCCGCCCCAAAAGGAGCCCGGCCATGATGCTGATGATCGACAATTTCGATTCCTTTACCTATAATCTGGTTCAGTATTTACGGCAGTTGGGGGCCGAAGTGGAGGTGGCCCGCAACAATGCGCTCACCGTGGAGGCCATCGCCGCCATGGCACCCGTCGGGATCGTGATATCGCCGGGGCCGGGGCATCCCCGGGACGCCGGCATTTCGATGGACGTGGTGCACCGCTTTTCCGGCCGCATCCCGATCCTGGGCATCTGCCTGGGCCACCAGGTGATCGCCGCTGCTTTCGGGGGACGCATCGTAGCGGCGCGACAGTTGATGCACGGCAAAACCTCCTCGATTGCGGCCGACGGAGAATCCATCTACAAAGGGGTCAAAAGCCCCTTTAAAGCCATGCGGTACCATTCTCTGGCGGTGGAGCGGGAATCCCTGCCGCGATGCCTGACGGTCACGGCGGAATCCGAGGACGGCGAAATCATGGGGCTAAGACACCGGGACCACAAGACCGAAGGGCTCCAATTCCACCCGGAATCGATCATGACCACCGTTGGCAAGCGTTTGCTCAGGAATTTCCTGCGCAATGCCGGCCCCGACCATTTTCCGACATAGGAGGTAGGACAAGATGTTTCGTGACCATCTCAAACGCATCGTGGCGGGTACCAGTCTCGACGAAACCCAAATGGCCGAAGTCATGACCGACCTGTTCTCCGGCCATCTGACCGATGTCCAGATCGGCGCCCTTATGGCGGCTTTGGCCACAAAGGGCGAAACCAACGAGGAGTTGGTCGGGGCCGCCCGCGCCATGCGCCGCAAGGCGCACCGCATTCAGGTGTCCTCCGGCACGATCGTCGACACCGTGGGCACCGGCGGCGACGGCTCCAATACCTTCAACATTTCGACCACGACCGCCTTTGTGGTTGCCGGTTGCGGCATCACGGTGGCCAAACATGGCAACCGTTCGGTTTCGAGCAAATGCGGCAGTGCCGATGTTTTGGAAGCCCTCGGCGTGCGGCTGGATGTCGATCCCGAACTGGTGGAAGAAGCTGTGGAGGACATCGGCATCGGTTTTCTTTTCGCACCGCTCTACCACAGTGCCATGCGGTTTGCCGCGCCGGCCCGCAAAGAAGTGGGTCTGCGCAGCATCTTCAACATGCTGGGCCCCCTGACCAATCCGGCCGGGGCCAACTGCCAGGTCATCGGGGTATACGCACCGGAACTGACGGAGATGTTCGCCCACACCCTGCGCCTGCTGGGATCCCGTCAGGCCTACATCGTTCACGGCCACGACGGCCTGGATGAAATTTCGGTCTGCGCTCCCACACGGGTGTCCGAGCTGAAAGACGGCCAGGTCAAAACCTACAATCTCAACCCCGAAGCCTATTTCGGTTCCCTGGCGGATCCCGGTGATCTGGTGGGCGGCGATCCGGCCACCAATGCGGCGATCACCCGGCGCATTCTGGACGGCGAATCGGGCCCCCGCCGCAATGTGGTCTTGTTGAACGCAGCCGCCGCGCTTACGGCCGCCGGCGCGTCAAAGGATTTCGCGGAAGGCCTCAAACTGGCCGAAGAAGCCATCGACAGTGGGGCGGCGCGCGAAAAACTGGCGGCCCTTTGCGCGTTTACCCAGGAACATGCCCCTTGAGCCAGGAACAGCGGCGACAGGGGCTCGGCCTGGTGCCAATCATGAAGCGTAAGGATCTGCCGTGGATATCCTGACCCGCATCGTGGCGCGGAAAAAAGAGGAGATCGAGGAAGCCCGCCGGCGCAATCCGCTGGAGCAGTTGCGGGACGCGGCGGCCCGCCGCACGGAACCGCGCCCATTTTATGACGCCCTGAAGAAACCCGGGCCCCGGGGCGCGAATATCATCGCTGAAATCAAACGCGCCTCGCCTTCCAAAGGCCCCCTGCGCATCGACCTGGATCCCGCCGGACTGGCCCGGGATTATGCCGCCGGGGGGGCTGCGGCGCTCTCGGTGTTGACGGACCGTGATTTCTTTCACGGCACTCCGGCGGATCTCAGGGCCGCACGCCGGGCGGTGGCCCTGCCCGTGTTGCGCAAGGACTTTCTCATCGACGCCTACCAGATCTACGAGTCCGCGGCCATGGGCGCGGATGCGATCCTTCTGATATGCCGGATTTTATCCACCGCGCAGCTGGCCGACCTCCTGGCCCTCAGCCACGCGTTGGGCATGGACGCCCTGGTTGAAATCCATTCGGCGCAGGATCTTGCCATGGCCCGGGAAGTCAAGGCCCGCCTGATCGGCATCAACAACCGCAACCTGGCCACCTTCGACACCGACATCGCCACGGCCATGCGCCTGGCCCAAGGCCTCGGCCCGGATCAGATCCCCGTGGCCGCCAGCGGCATCAACTCCCGCCGGGATGTGGAGGCCAACCTGGCCCGGGGCATCTTCAATTTTCTGGTGGGCGAAAGCCTGGTGCGGGCCGAACGGCCCGCCGAACAACTGGCGGCCTTGCTGACGGGGGCGTGACGGCATGAAAGGAGACACGTGGCGGCGATGACCACCGAAACCAGGACCGGCCCCCGGATCAAGGTCTGCGGGCTGACCTCTTCCCGGCAAGCCCGGGCCTGCGTGGCCGCCGGGGCCCAGGCCATCGGACTGGTGGCCTACCCCAAAAGCCCGCGCTTCCTCGATCCCCAGGCCATGCATCGCATCGCCGCCGATTTGCCGCCGGCGACCTGCACGGTGGGGGTCTTTGTCAACGAGACCTTCGATCGGATCATGCGGACGGTTGAAGCCGGCGGGCTGAGGGCGGCCCAGCTGCACGGCCAGGAGTCCCCCGACCTCGTGACAGCGTTGGCCGCTGAGGGCGTGCTGGTCATCAAGGCCCTTTTCGCCAACGGGCGTCCCTCCTTCGCAACAGCCCGGCACTATCCCGACGCCGCCGCTTTTCTGGTGGAGGCCGCCGGTGGACCCCTGCCGGGCGGCAATGCCATGGACTGGCGCTGGGCCGAGGCGCGCGGCGTTTCCACTGACCGCCCTCTGGTGCTGGCCGGCGGACTGACACCCGAAAATGTGCGGGACGCGATCGAGGCGGCCCGGCCTGACGCGGTGGACGTCAGCTCGGGCGTCGAAGTGCGCCCGGGCCGCAAGGACCCCGCCAAGGTGGCCGCCTTCTGCCGGGCGGTGGCCGCCTGCCGCTATCCGAGGCGCCACGCCATTTTTTGATTTCCGGCGCGAAGCCGGAAATTAGAAAGGCCGAAAGACTCCCTTTCGGGACCGACCAAAAACGTGTCCGTCCAGAAGGGGTAGGTTTTGGTTCCTGGCAAGGCCGCAGCCGACGGGCGCCCGCAGACGTAGCCCGGCTACGTCGAGGACCGACCGGAGGCGAGAACGCCGCCAGGGGCCAAAAGATGCCCCTTCTGGACGGACACCCCCCTATTGTTCGACAGCTATGCCCCCACCCTCCGAAACCCGCCACCGCCCCTGAAGCGTGGGCCTTTTCAGGGCCTCTTGCAGTTCTTTCAGGAATCGGCTGCGGGGGACCTCACGCGCTCCGAAACGCATCAGATGGCCGGTGGTGACCTGGCAGTCCATCAACCCGAAGCCGGCCCGTCCCAGCAGGGTCACCAGGTGTACCAGGGCCACTTTGGAAGCGTTGCTGACCCGGGTAAACATGGACTCACCGAAAAAAACCCCGCCCAGGGAAACGCCGTAGAGGCCCCCGGCCAGACGCCCGCCCTCCCAGGCTTCCACCGAGTGTGCCAGGCCGGCCGCGTGCAGACCCTCGTAGGCCGCGATCATTTCGGGAACAATCCAGGTGCCCTGGTGCTCCGGCCCCCGGGCGCCGGCACAGGCGCGAATGACGCGCCCAAAGGCCTGGTCGAGGGTCAGGTGAAAGGGGCGCCGTCGGATCAGCTTGCGCAATGAACGGGATACGTGGATCTCGGCGGGATAGAGCACCATGCGGGGATCGGGTGACCACCAGAGGATGGGATCGTCTTCCGCATACCAGGGGAAGATCCCCTGACGGTAGGCGAGGACCAGGCGTTCGAGGCTGAGATCGCCGCCGATGGCCAGAAGGCCTTCGTCGATGGCCAGATGCGGCGGAGGAAAAGAGAGGCTGTTGGATAGTCGGAAAACGGGCATGATGGGCTTTCGAGGGGGGCGCCCGTTGAAGGGCGCCCCCCTCGAAAATCATTCGATCTTGAAGGTCAGCCCGCTGTCGTCGCGGTCCACGAACACCACGCCGCCCTTGACCAGCTTGCCGAAAAGGATTTCATCCGCCAGCCGGTCCTTGATCTCCTTCTGAATCACGCGGCCCAGTGGACGGGCCCCGTAGCTGGGATCGTATCCTTCGCGGGCCAGCCAGTTGCGCACGGCATCCGAGATGTTGATGTACACTTTCTTGGCGGCCATTTGATCGTTGAG
>CAYMQN010000038.1:20496-21624 GCA_964392545.1 uncultured Desulfobacteraceae bacterium | reverse complement strand
CCGCCATAAACTATGGTAGACCTGAAAAGTGCAATGATGCCAGAGGGTCCTATCAGCCATAATTTTTTAGGTTTCGTTCCGCGGAATGCCTTCTCCGGATTCTTTGCCCTGTGGGTTCCACGGGAGACGCAATCGACTAGCTCCCACCGCCCTGCACAAACCGCAAGCCCTGGTCTCCATCCTTTACCGACCTGCGAATTATCACGTAATTCTAAAGACTCCTGTTCGAAGCTGCGGCATGTATCGATAGAGGGGAAATCGGAATGAGAATCTCACTGGTAAAACGGCTCTTTTTTGGTTTTCTCGGTGTCATTATAGTGACCTGCTCCCTTCTCAGCGGGGTCGGGCTGAGTCTCCTGGAACGCAGTATTATCGCCCGGATCGAGGATCGGGTCATAATGGACCTGCGCCTGGCCCGTGACCTGTTCGAAGAAGAAATGGCCAGTATCAGAGAGCCGATCCGGATTTCCGCCCTAAACTTTTCCAACTGCGGCATCGAACCCGCCGCCGAAATCGAAGGGCTCGAATCGCAACTGAATCGCATAGCAGATCAAGAGTCCTTTGATATTCTGACCTTCATAAGCCCGAAGGCGGACGTTATCCTCCATATCAAAAATTCCGGGCACAAGGCGCCCACCCGTCTGGGCACAAAACTTGTCGACAGGGTCATGGCCGAAAAAAGATGTGTGGTCTTCACGGAGGTACTTGACCGAAGCGAACTGATGCAAGAGGGCTTCAATCTCGATGATCGGGCCCGCATCACCATATCCCCATCACCGTACCTCAGGCCTGAAGACAAAGCCAAGGCGACATCCGGCATGATCATCGTTGCCGCGGCCCCCGTCCTGACGGATCAAGATGTCCCCGTCGGCGTGCTTTATGGCGGGAGACTTCTAAGCAATAGAGAGGAGATCGCAGACCGAATCGCATCCAAAATCTACGAAAATGAAACCTTTCAGAGAAAAGACGTCGGCATGGCCACGATTTTCATGTCCGGCATCCGGATATCGACCACGGTCTTGATGGAAAACGGTACCAGGGCTCTGGGAACGTTGGTTTCGGACGACGTGTATGACCATGTTCTCAAAAAGGGGAAAACATGGATCAGCAGGCCTTTTGCCGTGGACA
>CAYMQN010000038.1:0-20396 GCA_964392545.1 uncultured Desulfobacteraceae bacterium | reverse complement strand
GAGCTCCGCAACCGGGCAACGGAGGAGATCATGAAGTCCGAGAGGCTTGCCATGATCGGACAGCTGGCTGCCGGTGTCGCCCATGAAATCAACAATCCACTGGGAAGCATTCTCCTGCTCAATCGTCTCGTTCTAAACAAATGCCCGTCGGGTAGTGTCATGTTGGAAAATACGCAGCGGATCGAACGGGAAGTCAAACGATGCCAGAACATCGTACAGGGCCTTTTGGAATTCGCACGGAAACGCGATCCCAAAGCAAAAACAATTGATCTGAATACCCTGCTCGATAAAACGATCGCGCTGGTGGAAAATCAGTCCATGTTCCACAACATCAGCATTGTCAAGGAATACAAAACCGATCTTCCGCCTGTGACCGTGGATCCGTCCCAACTGCAACAGGTGTTCATGAACATCGTGATCAACGCCGTGGATGCCATGGCAGGGTGGGGCACACTGACCTTGAGGACGAAGGCCGATGAAGTCTCCGGAACCGTTGACGTGAGTTTCCAGGATACCGGTTGCGGAATGGCAAAGGAGACCCTCAATCGGATCTTCGAACCCTTTTATACCACCAAGGACGTTGGCCGCGGGACGGGGCTGGGATTGTCGATCAGCCTTGGTCTTGTTCAACGAAACGGCGGAGAGATAAGGGTTTACAGCCAACCGGGAGAGGGGAGCCGTTTTATCGTGGCCTTGCCGGGATCGGAAAGGAATGCCATAGCATGACCCCTGCGAATGTTTTGGTCATCGACGACGATGAATCCATTCGAACCGCGTGCGTCCAAACGCTGCAAGGGGCCGGTTTTCGGGCACGGGCCGTGGACAACGGATCCCGTGCTTTCGAAAAAATCAGCCGGGAATCCTTCGACGTGGTGCTGTTGGATCTGAAAATGCCCGGGGTATCCGGGATGCAGGTGCTGGAAACCCTGAAACGCGATAACCCGGTCATCCAGGTCATCGTCATTACCGGGTACGCCAGCATCGATTCGGCTGTGGAAGCGGGACGGTTGGGGGTTTTCCACTTTTTGTGCAAACCCTTTGCGCCCGAAGCCCTGATTGCCACAGTGGAAAAGGCGGCCAAAGCCAAGCGCTATGCCCTGAAAGACTCCTGTGTCTTGATGGCCCTCAACGAACAGCGGCCTCCCAGTGAAATGGTCATGGGGCAATCGAAACCGATACGGGACCTCATGCGGCTGATCAAGCAGGTGGCCCCCATGAATTCCTCGGTTCTGCTTACCGGCGAGACGGGGAGCGGCAAGGAACTGGCGGCCAGGACCCTGCATCGGCTAAGCAATCGAAGCCACCGGCCGTTCGTCGTCGTGGACTGCGGAAGTCTCGTTGAGACGCTTTTCGAAAGCGAGATATTCGGTCATGTGAAAGGCGCTTTCACCGGTGCCGTCGATACCACCGAAGGCAAGTTCGAAACCGCCCACGGGGGCACCCTGCTTCTCGATGAAATTGCCAACATCAATACCCGCGTCCAGGCGCGTCTGCTGAGAGTTGTTCAGGAGCAGGAGATTTCCAAAATCGGCAGCTCGCAAATCAAGAAGGTCGATGTCCGGATTATTTCGGCCACAAATCGTAACCTTCAGGAAGAAGTCGAACGCGGCCGGTTTCGCAACGATCTGTTCTATAGACTGAACGTGGTCCAAATCCACATTCCTTCCCTTCGGGAAAGACGTGAAGACATACCGGCGCTGGCCGGATTTTTTCTGGAACAGCTGAGCCGCGACATGCGAAAACCCGTTTCCGGAATCTCCCCGCAAGCCATGCAAATTCTCGAAGATTACCAATGGCCGGGAAATGTGAGGGAACTCAAAAACACCATTGAACGGGCCATTGTCGTTTGCCAACAGAAAATGATCGATCCCCAGGATATTCTGCTGGGCCATCCGTCCCCCCCTGCCGCTGCGCAACCGCCACCCCCCAACAATTCCCTGGCCCAAGTGGAACGGAATGAAATCATTCGGGTTCTCATTGCGAACAATGGCAACCGCGCCCGTTCGGCCGAGCGACTGGGCATCAACCGCAAAACCCTGCGTGAGAAAATTGCCAAATACGGCATTACGGTAGACTGACCCCAACGTTGCGCGCCGCCCCGGCCAGGCGGCAAGGTACAAATCGAACCACCCTCCCTATTGGACGATACAAAAAGTACCGGCGCCCCCAAGCCCCTCGCTGGCCCCTCCTTTGAGACGGCAATTTGCAAATTCGAATAATCTCTTAGATTACACGCTAGTATGAATTTATTCCCTCTCCAGATGCACGAATAGGCGCCCCTGGCAAACCTTTTGCTTTTCCATGCCGATCAAAGGGCGGGATTCCCTCGATGTGCAAATTTCCGACCTTAGTCATCCACCAAGAGGAGGCTTGTAAAACCATGCATCAAAAAACTGCTACGCCAATGGAAGCTTCGGAGACGGAATCGGTTGCCGTCGTTTTGATTGACGACGTCGAATCAATGCGCGAGGGATGTCGGCAAACCCTCGAAGAAGAAGGGATGCACACGGCCGTCGCCTGCGACGGGACGGAGGGGCTCAGGCTGGTCGAGCGCCTCCGTCCGAAAGTGGTCATTGTGGACCTCAAAATGCCGGGCATCAGTGGTATCGAGGTTCTCGAGAAAATTCCGGAAATCGATTCGACGATCGTTCCAATCGTCTTGACCGGTTACGGAACGATCGACTCTGCCGTGGAATCCATGAAAATCGGAGCCTTCGATTTCCTGACAAAACCCCTTGAGCCTGAAAAGCTGGTGGAAACCGTTCGGCGGGGGATTGAATTGAACCAGTTGCGCTATGACGTCAACGACACGCGCCCGGCGCCTGCCACGGCGCAAGCGACCCAGGAAGCGGTCGCCGATCGGCAGGACGTGCTTCTGAAAGGGTTGTCGGTGCTTGGCGAAAGTCTTTCCGTTGGTTTGAGTCAAAGTCAATTCCTGGGAGAATTGCAAAGACTCCAGTCCGAGGCGAAATATCATGCCCGGAGTCTGGGCAATGTCAAGGAGAGGGAGCGGGCCATTCTATCCATCTGCAACGATTTGCGGATGGTGGACGACATTATTCGAAAGTACGAATACAAAAAAAACTGCCTGATTCAGATCATGCTGGAAACACAGTCGCAGCTGAACTGGCTCCCCGGCCACGTACTGAAATGGATCGCCGGACGGCTGAACATCCAGCTGTCCGAGATTTACACCGTTGCTTCATTCTATGATGCCTTCAGCCTCGAACCCCAGGGAGCACACACCGTAAAGGTTTGCACCGGTACGGCCTGCCACGTCAGGGGAGCCTCCAATCTTCTGAAAAAGGTATCGTCCATTCTCGATATTCAAGAGGACGAGACCGATCCCCATCAGGTGTTTACCCTCAAGACGGTGAACTGCCTCGGATGCTGCGCCTTGTCGCCGGTCCTCCAGGTCGACGACACCTATTCGACCAACCCCTCGCTTCCCAAACTCAAGAAAATATTTAAAGCCTTGGAAGAACAGGAGAATCGCAGATGAAACTCAATTCGATCAAAGATCTGGAAATCATCACAACGGCATGTGCCGTGGAGGGGCAGCGAAAACCCGTCACCGTGACCGTCTGTTCCGGAACCGGTTGTGCCACATGTGGTTCGGTGAAACTGGCCGACGCATTTCTCAAAGAGATCCAGAACCTCGGACTCCATGACCAGGTCGCCCTGCGCCGCAGCGGGTGCCACGGGTATTGTGAACACGGCCCGGTGACGGTCATCAATCCCCAAAAAATCTGCTACCTGAAGGCAACCCCGGAGGACGTTCCGGAAATTCTGACAAAAACGATCATCGATGGCGGCCTTGTCGAGCGTTTATTGTATGCCGATCCCCAGACCGGTGAGCGGGTGCCGACCCTGGATGATATCCCATTTTACAAGTACCAGCAGCGGGAATTGCTGGACAAGATTTCGTCGATCGATCCGACGGCCATCCGCACCTATTTCGCGGCCGGGGGATATGCTTCTCTCAGCTACGTGCTCACGAAAATGACACCGGAGCAGGTCATCCAGGAGATCAAGGGCGCCGAGCTCAGAGGCCGTGGCGGGGGCGGGTTCCCGACCGGCCTGAAATGGGAGACAACCGCCAATGCACCCGGGGAGCCCAAATACGTGATCGCCAACGGCGACGAGGGTGATCCGGGGGCCTACATGGACCGCAGTATTTTGGAAGGCAATCCACACGGGGTACTGGAGGGATTGATCATCGCAGGGTATGCCATCGGGGCCCGTAAAGGGTATTTTTACATCCGGCAGGAATACCCGATGGCGCTGAACAACGTCAAGCTCGCCATCGAAGAGGCCACCGAACACGGTCTGCTGGGGAAAAACATCCTCGGCACCGGTTTCGATTTTTCCGTAAGCATCCACCGCGGGGCGGGTGCTTTCGTTTCAGGTGAATCTTCGGCGCTCATGAGCGCCATTGAAGGCCATGTGGGTGAACCCCGGCCCAAATACATCCACACCTCGGTTCAGGGGCTGTGGGGAAAGCCCTCCTGTCTGAACAACGTGGAGACGTTGGCCAACGTTCCCCTGATTATCGATAAAGGTGCCGATTGGTTCAAGCGCATCGGGACGGAAGGCGGCCGGGGGACCAAGGTGTTCTCCCTGGTCGGAAAGGTGAACAACACGGGGCTGGTGGAAGTACCGATGGGAATTACGCTTCGGGAAATCATTTTCAAAATCGGGGGCGGGATTCCAAACGGGCGAAAATTCAAGGCTGTCCAAACGGGCGGGCCCTCTGGCGGCGTGCTTCCCGAAAGCATGCTCGACCTACCGGTGGATTTCGACGGGTTGAACCGCGTCGGATCCATGATGGGTTCCGGCGGGTTGATCGTCATGGACGAGGATACCTGCATGGTCGACACGGCACGGTATTATACCCATTTCCTGGCCCACGAGTCCTGCGGCAAATGCATTCCCTGCCGGGAAGGCCTGAGACGGATGCTCGACATTCTGACGGACATTTGCGATGGCAAAGGCAGGGAAGGTGACATCGAACTTCTCGAGGATCTCTCGGAAGTTCTGCGGGAGGCTTCCCTGTGCGCCCTGGGAAGATCGGCGGCCAATCCCGTGATGAGCACACTGCGCTATTTTCGGGATGAATACGAAGCCCACATCCGGGAAAAGAGGTGCCCGTCCCTCATGTGCAATAACCTCATCCGTTATTCGATCGACGAAGAAAAATGCGTGGGGTGCGGGTTATGTGAAAAGAGTTGTCCAACGGGTGCCGTATCCAAGATTGGCGACAAGCTGTACGCCATCGACGAATCCAAATGTATCCAGTGCAATGCCTGTTTTGCGGCATGCCCGGAAAAATTCAGCGCCGTGCAGAAAAGCGATGCCAGGGCCATGGCGACGGGAATGGCGGCTTAACGATCTGGAAACGGAGAGGAAGTAAGACATGAAAACAGTGAGTCTCGAAATTGATGGCAAAACGGTTCGCGCTCAGGAAGGCACCACGATCTTTGAAGCCGCCAAGAGCGTTGGAATACAGATTCCTCACATGTGCCAGCACGAACTTCTCGAGCCCTATGGTGCCTGCCGCCTGTGTATGGTTGAGGTCGTCAATGGAAGCGCGAAGAAACTGGTGGCGTCCTGTGTATATCCGGTGAAGGAAGGACTCGTGGTCGAAACAAGTACCGAAAAAGTCCTAAAGATCCGCCGGATGATCCTGGAACTGGTATGGCCGCTGTCACAGGACCTTGCCAAACAATATGGCGTCACGCGGTCGCGCTTTCGGACGGAGACGCCGGATTGCCATCTTTGCGGCATCTGCGTAAGGTACTGCGCGGAAGTCAAAAAACTCAATGCCGTTTATTTCAAAGGCAGAGGTATTGAAAGAGAAATCGCACTTGTTCCGGGTTTGGAAAAGGAATGCAGCTCCTGTCAGGAGTGTTTTGGGAGTTGCCGGGGAGGACATATCATCCAAAAAATGGAGCAGGCCTACAGATAGCGGAAGGGGTCAAGCCTTCACCAACCACTATGGACGGCTGATGGAAGCCGTCCATAAATCCTGCCGGCTGCCTGACTTCCAATTTCCCCGAAGGGTTGCGCAAGGGAGGAACCACTTTTTAGAAAGCGTTTCGATGTCTGCAGAATAAATTGAACAGTCGTCAATGGCGAAGGTTTGACCCCAAAGCCCACACTATGAGGTGAGAATCGCATCGACCCGGTCTACCACGCGGAAGTTATCGTGGAGCCGAAAACTCTGATCGATTCGAAATGACCCGGCGCCGGCCCTACTCGATCGGTACGAGCCGACCGCCTTGGCAGATCATACGCTGATAGTATTCGGCGATCTGCATCCCGTCCCGATCGAAGGTTTTGTCTCCGGTGGCCCCCTCGTAGCTTGCACCGACCTTGTGCAGCGCCTCGGCGATGTCATCGGTATCGGAGCTGCCGGCCTTTTTCAACGCCAGGGCGGCCATCCAGACGGCATCGTAGGCATAGGCGCCAAAGGCGGTCTGCATGACAGGTCTTTGATACAATTTTTGGTAGGCCACGCCGAATTTTTTCCAGTAGGCATTCTGATAGTGCTCGAAGCGGGAGCCGGTGTGCCGGCCGACGACCATCCCTTTGATTCCCTCGGCGGTTTCCGGAGCCACGTCGTGGTACCACATCGTCATATAGGCTGCATACCAGCCATTGGTGGGCTTCAGCCCCATTTCGTGGGCCTGCTCCAGGATGCGTTCGGCATCGCTTCCATAGGCGGTAAAAAAGACGACCTCCGGCTTTTCGGATAATAGGGCTTCGATCAACGGCTTGTAATCGGCCTGGTTTTCCTTGTACCGCAGCCCCTTGACCCAACTCCCCCCCGCTTGGTCGACGGTCTTCCGGGTCCAGGTCTCGATTCCTGCTCCGAAGGGATTGTCGACGACGATGGAAGAATACGCCTTGGCCCTGCTTTCCAGGGCAAACTCGGCCAGTTTGATGCCCATGACCTCATCCAGGCCGATGACATTGAAAAAATAGGGTCCGATGTTTCTCAATTCCGGTGCGGTGCATGCCACCGAGATCTGAATCACCTGCTTGGAATTGGTCCACCGGCCGGTGGGAAGACCCACCCCACTGGAATAGGGACCGATGACCACCTTTACCTTGTCGTTTTCCACCAGCTTGCGCACGGCCTGCAGCCCTTGATCGGCGTTGGATCCGGTATCTTTCCAGATGATCTTCAAAGGACGGCCGTCGATTCCGCCGCCGGCGTTGATTTCGTCCAGCGCAAGTTCCTCGCCTCTTTTCATATCGCGGCCCTGGAGGACGTTGACCCCTGTCTGCGGATTGATCGCCCCGATGACCACCGCCTCTGCGGCCGCGGTCCGGCAGGGGCAGGCGGCTGCCAGCACCATCACGGGAATGACAATTGCGCATGTAAAAAGGCTTGTTTTTTTCATCGCTTGCCTCCTTTCGAGAAAGCGGCGGGATGCGCAGCGAAGCGGCACCCCTTTCGGTCGATCATTTATCACCGTATTCCTGCACGACCGGATGCGACGGGTTTTCGTCGAAGATGCCGACGACTTCCGCAGAAGGTTCTTTGTCCAGAAGGCTGACGACAACGACGCCCACGGCACACAGAATGAAGCCGGGCAAAATTTCGTACATGTCGAAGATCCCGCCCTCGATCTGTTTCCAGACGATCACCGTCACGGCGCCCAGAATCATGCCCACCAGCGCACCGTTGCGCGTCATCCGCCGCCAGAAGAGCGACAGAATAATCACCGGACCAAAGGCGGCGCCGAAGCCCCCCCAGGCATAGGAGACCAGCCCCAGCACCTTGCTGTCCGGATTGGAGGCGAGCAGAATCGCGATCAGGGCGATGGCCAGGACGGCAATGCGGCTGATCCACACCAGCTCGGTTTGGGGGGCGTCTTTTCGCAGGAGCTGCTTGTAGAAATCTTCTGCGATCGTGCTGGAACAGACCAGCAGCTGGGAGTCGATCGTGCTCATGATAGCCGCCAGGATGGCCGCCAGCAAAACCCCCGCGATCCATGGATTGAACAGGACCTGGGTCAGATCGATAAACACCGTTTCTGAATTTTCCAGCGGGGCGTCCGCAAAATAGGCGATTCCCAGGAAGCCGGTGAAGATCGCGCCGAACAGCGAAAACACCATCCACGACATGCCGATGAGTTGGGCCTTGGGGATTTCCGAGGTGGATTTGACCGACATGAACCGGGCCAGAATGTGGGGTTGGCCGAAATAGCCCAGTCCCCAGACCATCAGGGAGATGATCCCCATGATCGTCATCCCGGAAAAAATATCCACGTGTTCGGCGTTCATGGCAGCGACCTTGGTCACCGCAGTGTCCCAGCCGCCGACTTTCCCGACGACGAACATGGGCACCGCGCACAGGGCCAGGAACATTAAAATTCCCTGGAAAAAGTCGGTCCAGCTGACGGCCATGAATCCCCCCAGGAACGTGTAGGAGACGATGACGACGGCGCCGACCCACAAGGCGACGTTATAGTCGAGCCCAAAGGTGCTTTCGAACAAGATGGCGCCGCCGACCATGCCGGCTGAGGTGTAAATGGTGAAGAAGATCAGGATCACCGCGGCCGAGGCCACCCTCAGCACGCGGGATTTGTCGTTGAACCGGTTTTCCAGGTAATCCGGCAGCGTGATGGAATCCTTGGCCGCTTCGGTAAAGCTCCGCAGGCGGCGGGCCACGAACTGCCAGTTCAGGTAGGCGCCGATCACCAGCCCCACGCCGATCCACACATTGTTCATGCCCCCGGCATACATGGCCCCGGGCAGTCCCAGCAGCAGCCAGCCGCTCATGTCCGAGGCGCCGGCGCTGAGCGCCGCCACCGCGCCGCCCAGCTGCCTGCCCCCCAGAACATAGTCGGACAGGTTTTTGGTGCGAACGTAGAAGTAAATGCCGATGGCCAGCATGCCGAACAGGTAAAAGACAAAAGAGCTCAAAGTGGGAATGTTCATGATGGATTCCTCCTTTGAACGAAGAAATTGATCAGGGAGAGCACAATGACCAGGAGCTGCGGTACCAGCAGCCAGAACCAGGTGGCTGCGGTCAGTGTTGCGTGTTCCATTTTTAGGCCTCCTTTCGATGGGCGGGGGTAAACAGCGCAAATGGCTTTCCCCTGGATGCCGTTGGGTTTCATCATGCGCGAGGAAGAAAAAAAGCGGTCGAAGAAAAGAAGACAAATGTGCAGGGTGGATGCGGATGAAAAAACCGCTTTTTGCGGGGCGATGACATCGAACCTGCCATCGCCCCAGCTATCGTTTTGCCAGACCTTCAGAGCCTGTCCGGCGCAAGCGTCAGGAACGCTGATCGTCTGAAACGGCTGCCTTCGGGATGTCGGCCTGGTTTTCGAAGTACTCCCGGGTGACCTTGACGATCACCGGTGAAAGAGCCAGCAAACCGATCAGGTTGGGAATGGCCATCAGGCCATTGAAGGTGTCTGACAGCGCCCAGACGAAATCTAGCTTGGCCACGGCCCCGACGCCCACGACAAGAATGAAGGCATATCGGTACGGCTTGATCGCACCTTCGCCGAAGAGATACTCGATCGCTTTTTCCCCGTAGTAGCTCCAGCCAAGAATGGTGGAGTAGGCGAACAGGACAAGTCCGATGGTGACGATGTAGGCCCCGCCGGTAAACCCGGATCGGAACGCCATGCTGGTGAGCTCCGCCCCGGTGTCGCCGCTGCTCCAGGCGCCGGTGAGAATGATCACCAGACCGGTCATGGTGCACACGATGATGGTATCGATGAAGGTCTGGGTCATGGAGACCAGCGCCTGGGTCACGGGGTGCTTGGTCTGGGCGGCGGCGGCGGCGATCGGCGCGCTGCCCAGGCCGGACTCGTTTGAAAACACCCCCCGGGCCACCCCCATGCGGATGCCCATCATGACGCTGGCGCCCAGAAAGCCGCCCGTGGCGGCCGTGGGCGAAAACGCCTGTTTGACCACCAGCGCCAGGGCGGCCGGAATGGCCGCGGCATGAAGCACCAAAATGATCAGGGCCCCGCCCATGTAAAAGACGATCATCACCGGCACGAGGATCCCGGTCACTTTGCCGATGTTCTTGATACCCCCTAAAATCACCAGGGCCGTGAAAAACATCAGTACCAGGCCGGTCGCCCAGAACGGCACGTGAAATACGGCCTCGACCGCATCGGCCACGGAGTTGGACTGGACCATGTTGCCGATGCCGAAGGCCGCCACCGATGCGAATATCGCAAAGAGCGTTGCCAGCCACTTCCAGCCCAGACCGCGGGAAATGTAGTACATGGGACCGCCGCTCATGTTGCCGTTCTCGTCTTTTATCCGATACTGGACGGCCAGCACCGCCTCGCCGTATTTGGTGGCCATACCGACCAGGCCGGTGATCCACATCCAGAACAGGGCTCCGGGGCCTCCGGCGGCGATGGCCGTTGCCACGCCGGCGATGTTTCCGGTGCCCACCGTGGCCGAAAGGGCCGTCATCAGCGCCTGAAAGTGGGTGATGTCGCCGGGCTCGTCGCCTTCGTCCTTTCGTTTGACCAGCGCCAGCCACAGCGCGTGCCCCAATTTTCTGAACTGCAGGCCCTTTAAGACAAAAGTCAGGTAAAACCCGGTGCCGACCAGAAAGATCAGCATCGGCGGCCCCCAGGCGAAGGCCCCCAGTTTGCCGACGAATGCTTCGATGGATTGGAATAAGTCCCCCATGGTCTCCTCCCGTTCTGTACCTGCGACCGGAACGATGCTCTTTTGCTATTCCGCCGGTATGCGGTATTCGATGCGATCGGTGACGATCCGGCCCTCGGAAAATCGCCAGATCTCGATGGGGGCTTCGACGTCGCCGTTCGGGTCGAAATCCACCGAGCCGGAGGCCCCCTCATAGTTGATTTGCTTACCCTCACGCAACAGCTCGAAGGCCTTGGCAAACTGGCCGGGGGCGATAAAGACCCCCGGCGGATTGGCCACCGATCTCAAATGGTCGCGGATGGCGGCAGAAGAGATGTCAAGGCCGCTCGACTGTGCGGCAAAGGCTGCCAATCCGAGGACGGCGGCGGCATCGTATGCGTTGGCCACGAACGGGATGACGGGCAGCGTTTCAAAGCGGGCGCCGTAGGCGGCGCTGAACCGACCAAAGCCCTCTCCGGCGGCCACTGCCGGCGCGGTGCCCATCTGGCCTTCCACGTTCTGCGGCCCAACGGCCTCGGCCAGGGCTTCGGACTTGCTGCCGTCACAGAATAGAAAGTTCTTGGCGTGGAATACTTCGATGGCTTCTTTTACATACGCCTTGGCATGCTCCGGATAGCTGAAGACACACAGCACATCGGAGCGCCCCGATCGGAAGGGTTTGGTCTGGTAGACCCGGGCATAGGCTTTGCGCAAATCGGGCAGGTAGGTTTCTGCAATCTCTTCACCGTGGGGGACCATGGTAAAGACGGTGCCGCCGCGTTTGTGAAAGGATTTGTGAAATTGCTGGGCCAACCCCTGTCCGTAGGGGTTGTTCACATAGAGGATCGAGGCGGTCTTGTACTGGCTGGCCGCCAGCTTGGCCAGCACCACCCCCTGGAGGGCGTCCGACGGACATGTGCGAAACAGCATGTCTTGGCCCTCGTCTCCGGGAAGCCCGGTGATAAACGGAGAAGTGGCGCCGGGCGAGATCAGCAGCTCCCCTGCGGGGCAGGTAAGCGTTTCGGCCAGCGGAACGATCACGCCGCTCGAGGCCGAGCCGATGATCGCGTCCACCTGCTCGACTTCGATCAACCGCCTGGCCGCTTCAATAGCTGGCTCTGCGACGCTCTGACTGTCTTCATGAATCAGCGTGACGGGGAAACCGGCGTCCGCCATCTGATCGAAGGCCAGGATGACGGCATTGCGATGGTGTGGCCCCCAGTCTTTCAGAGCGCCGGATAAATCCAGCACGGTGCCGATTTTTATTTTTTCGGCCGCCGCGCTGTCCGTTAGCATCAAAAATGACGCTGTTACGGCGAAAAGCAAAACGATCCATTTTTTCATGACGCCTCCTTTCGGGACTTGGATGGCCATGCCGCCATCGTGTCGCCGGTCGTTACAGGATGCTGTCGATGGGCACGTACGGCAGGTCGAAGGCTTCGGCCACGCCCTTGTAGGTGACATCGCCGCGGATCACATTGGCGCCGTATTTGATTTCTTCATTTTCCTGCATTGCCTGCTGCCATCCTTTGTTGGCGATCTGCACGGCATACGGTAAAGTGGCGTTTGTCAGGGCCATGGTGGACGTCTTGGGCACGGCGCCGGGCATGTTGGCCACACAATAGTGCACAACATCGTCGACGACGTAGATCGGATCGGAGTGGGTGGTGGCCTTGGAGGTTTCGAAGCAGCCTCCCTGGTCGATGGCCACGTCCACCAGCACGGCACCCTTTTTCATGGTTTTCAACATCTCGCGGGTGACAAGCCTTGGTGCTTTGGTTCCCGGAATCAGAACGGCACCGACCACCACGTCGGCTTTGGTGACCAGATCGCGAATGGTCGCCGGGCTTGAATAGAGCAAAAAGCAGTTGGCCGGCATCACGTCGCTCAGATAACGCAGCCGGTCGAGGTTCATGTCGAGGATATAGACTTTGGCGCCGAGTCCGCAGGCCATTTTGGCCGCGTTGACGCCGACGATGCCGCCGCCGATCACCACGACGGTACCCGGGTCGACGCCGGGAACGCCTCCCAGCAGGATACCGTGGCCGCCCTGGGCCATCTCCAGGTACTTGGCCCCTTGCTGGATCGCCATACGGCCCGCCACCTCGCTCATGGGGGTCAGAAGCGGCAGGGAGCGGTCCTGCTTCTGGATGGTCTCGTAGGCGATGCAGATCGACTTGCTCTTGATGAGCGCATGGGTCAGCTTTTCTGCCGCCGCCAGGTGAAGATAGGTAAAGACGATCTGGTCCTCCCGGATCAGGTCGTATTCGGCCGGAAGTGGTTCCTTGACATGCATGACCATGTCGGACCGCTGGAAGATCTCCTGGGCCGAAGCGACGATCACGGCGCCAGCCGTTTCGTAGGTCGCATCCTCGAAACCGCTGCCGACACCGGCGTTCTTTTCGACCAGCACTTCATGGCCGTTTTGCTTGAGAACTTCGACGCCGGCCGGGGTCATCGACACCCGGTTTTCCTCCGCCTTGATTTCCTTCAAGATTCCGACGATCATAGCTGCCTCCTCCTGTGGGATTTGCGCGTTTTGTGGATGTCCCGGATTATTCCGGCCATCTCGACGAGATCTTCGAAACCCTTACAGAGCAAAAGGCTTGCCAGAGGGAAAAATGGAGAGAAATAAGTGACGGGGTGAAATCAACTGAACGTCGTTCAGATACCTATGAAGCCAGGATCACCAGTCATACCAAAGGCTTCGACTATCTTAGGGCAGCTGATAGCGGGACCCGCAAAGGTCGGACAAGTGAAATCAAAATTGGCGATGGGCAAAAGGGAAAAGTCAGGCACTGGAAAGTATTCGAACCATAAATGATGCAAAAATCGAAATAATTATATGAATTTTAATTATTTAAACGCTATGGTCCGATTCTTTGCCACTGGTTCGTTTTGTTTCCAGTTCGATCCGATGCTTGCGCAGCTTGTTGAGGAGCGTGGTGTGTGAAATCCTCAGTGTGCGGGACGCTGCGCGGATGCTCGAGGACCCCTTCAAGGTCTGGGTGATAACGGTTTTTTCATATCGATCCAGGGATTCTTTCAGCGGTGCCGTTGGATCGGCGGAAAGGGCGCTGCATGGCGCTGCTCTGCCGATTTCATGGCTGAACACGATGCAATCGGTGTCGATGGGCCGCGCTTCGGCCAGAATCGCCGCCCGTTCCACCACATTTTTCAACTCCCGCACGTTTCCCGGCCAGTGGTGCCCGAGCAGCTTTTCCAGGGCGCCTGCCGACATCGGCTGCAGGGGCTTGCCGAGCCGGCGAGACAGTTGAAACAGAAAGTGCTCCACCAGCAGCGGAATGTCCTCTTTTCTTTCCGACAACGGCGGAATGTGGATCGGCAGTACATTGAGCCTGTAGTACAGGTCCTGGCGAAAGCGCTTTTCTTCCACCAGCCGCTCCATGTTCCGATTGGTTGCGGTAATGACGCGCGCGTCGACAGAGATCTCCCGGGAGCCGCCGACCCGGCGAACTCTCCTGTCCTGGATCACCCGCAGGATCTTCGCCTGGCATCCTGGGGCCATTTCCGCGATCTCGTCCAGAAAGATCGTCCCTCCGTGGGCCGTTTCGAAAAGACCGGGTTTCCCTTGCCTGCGCCCGCCGGTGAAGGCGCCTCCTTCGTAGCCGAACAATTCGCTTTCCAGAAGCTGTTCAGGCAGGGCGGCGCAGTTGATCGGGATAAAGGCGCCTTTGCGGCCGCTGGCGGAATGGATCGCAAGGGCGAAGAGTTCCTTGCCGGTGCCGCTGTGGCCCCGGATGGCGACGATGGCATCGCCGCCGGCGATCTTCTCGGCAAAAGCGATCGCGCTGGTAATGGCCGGGGTTTTGCCGACGATGTCGCTGAAACCGACCTCCTCGGGCTCCGTGATCGTTCGGGCCAGTTTCTTGATCTCCTGCATGTCCTTGGCGATTTCAACGGCACCGACGATGTGCCCCTCAGCGTCCTGAATGGGACGACAGGTGGAGATGTACTGGTATCGCCCCGTTTTGGTAATCAAGTTTTTTTTGACCCGGGGGAACCGTTTGCCGTCAAGACATTCGAGGATGGCAAAATCCGGCAGTTCCAGCCGGCGAACGCTGCGGCCGATGACCTCCCCTTCTGCACACCGGAACACATCGCGCGCCACACGATTGATGGTGTTGACCTTGCCGTTGCTATCGATGGAGACGACGCCGTCGCTGATGTTGTCCAAGACCACCCGAAACCGATTTTCGCGTTCTTCCCAGGGCATGATATCGATTGCGCGGATTTCCATCAGACCGGAAATTTCGCTGAAAATTCCCAGCAGTTTGTCATGTTCAGAAAACTTCTCGGTTTTTTCGGTTTCCAGGAACAGATGCGCCCGGCCGTTTTCCCGCTCGACTTCCATGGAATAGATGTTCAGTCCCTGGCCGGCCACCCGGGAGGAAACATCGGCCACAAGCCCCACCCGGTCCTGGAAAATCAGTTCGGTTTTCAGCGCCACAGCTCTCTCCCTGAACATCGCCTGTTAATCTATTCCATACCATGAGAATCACCAATTCGTAAATCTGTCGTTCAGATCGTTTAGGAAGGCCACCTGGAAGGATATGCCGCCAAGCGAGGCGACACATCCCCGGGGGGCGAGCGCGTCAACCTTGATGAGCCCGTAATAAGTCCGTTTTACCGTCCAAACGTCATTCCGGCGAACGCCGGAATCTATTGATTTCAAGGTGTTAGAGATTCCGGCGTTCGCCGGAATGACAGATAAAACACCTTTTACGAATCCATCAACCTTGTATTGCCGAGAAACCTTTTGACAACCGCCTAGCCGACGTGGATATGCTTAAAATTGTTCAACGCATGAGAAACGGACCAGCAGGAGAACCCATGCGCGCGCATTATTTGCAACACGTCCCCTTCGAGGGGCTGGGCAGCATCGGAACCTGGTTGGAAGATGCCGGTTACACGATTGGCGGTACGCGGTTTTTCGAGCCGGCGGAGCTGCCCGCTGTCGATGACCTGGATCTGCTCGTGGTGATGGGCGGGCCCATGAGCGTCAACGATGAAAAAACGTTGCCATGGCTCGTTGGTGAGAAGCGTTTCATCCGCCGTGCCATAGAAAAAGGCACGCCTGTCTTGGGGATTTGCCTGGGGGCCCAGCTTATTGCGAATGCGATGGGCGCCCGGGTTTACCCGAACGGCTGCAAGGAAATCGGATGGTTTCCCATCCAGGGCCTGTCATCCGCGGACAACGCCTGTTTCCGGTTTCCGTTGTCCCTGAAGGTGTTTCACTGGCATGGCGAAACCTTTGACCTGCCGCCCGGTGCGACCCTGCTGGCAAGCAGTGCGGGGTGCCGCAACCAGGCCTTTCAGCTTGGAAGATCGGTCATCGGCCTGCAGTTCCATCTCGAGACCACGCCGGCCTCGGCGATGGAAATCGTGGCCCACTGTCGCGCCGAAATGATGCCCTCACGCTACGTGCAGGCGGAGGATGCGGTTTTGTCCGCCACGGCGGAAGATTATCACGCCATCCACCAGCAGATGAACCGTATTCTTGCTTATCTGAGGCAATCCGCCTGAAATGCGACGGCACGGAAAAGCCTGGCGCAATAGCCGTGATTATTGTTTGATTTCAGGCATTGACATGGCCTGTCCATTCCCGTACACTGCGCTTGCGATTTCGGGTATCCGAACCCATGCAAGACAGGCATTTCACCCCGATCCCCCAATACACCGAAGGCCGGACCATACGCGAATCACCGTTTTGGGCAATCCGGGAGGTGCACCTTGTCCGATCAGGATCTTGAAGCCATCGTCATGGCGGTTCTGGAGAGTTCCAGCGCGAACGGGAACCAACGTCCGGAGCGCATCGGGCAGAGGGGCAGCGTCCGGCGCGAACCCTTGATTGTCCGGCGTCGCAGGCGCCGTTTCAAGCGCAACCCGCTGCGCACCAGCTTACGGCTCATTTTTCTGGGTGTGGTGATCCTGTGTACGCCGCTTTTGTTTTCGGTCGTGAATTGATCCATTGTTTATTGCTGGCGGCCCGTTCGATCGGCCGCGAAACTTCACGGTTGGGTTGCCCCGTTACCGGACGTGAAGTTTCAGATCAGTTCCCACTTAGCTGAAGTTCCCTTCCCCAAGCCGGCAAAAACTGGACCGGGTTACAACGTGGAGCTCGACGCGAGACCCGCGGAGCGACTCACCACAAAAGGATCGCTATCGTTGATGGAGCAGGCGTAATGCTTGCACACCGGGCAGAATTTGCGGGGCTTGCCGCGTCCGGTCCACAAAAGCTTGACCTTGTGGCGGGTGCCGCATTTGGGGCAAATGCATTCCGTCGATTTCTCGCTCAGGCACAAGGCCTGAATGGACTCAACTGTCTTGTCGGTGTCGCTGGTTTGTTTTTCCGCTTTCATGGCCACTTCTCCGTTATAAGTGCGTTGGGGTGAAGTGAAGCACAGGTGTTGGAATGGGATTTTGGGCGGCAATCAAGGGGGCGAACGCTTCAATCGAGGCAGGGTCGTCAGGCAGGAGGAGATCTAAAACGACCCCTGATTGCCACTTGGTCACAAGAGAAGCAATCCGTGTGCCAGTTTTTTTCGTTGCGGAATTACGTCATGATAACAGTTAGAAAGCGAATTGGCGGAGAAATGCGGCGTGTTCGTTTGACAGGATTTGTCAGAAAAGTGCCGCGGTGCGTCAAAAAGGCTTGCTGCTTCGCCATTCATGATTGCGGGCGGGAGAGATAGGGCCGAATGTCCACCGCATCGATTTGGGCCGGGTCCAAAAAGCGATCGGCGTATTCCCGAAATATCCCGCGCCGCAAAAAAAGATCGAAGAGGTCGGCATCGATGTGCTGCGCGTCGCGCATGATGCTCATGAGCCGCAGGGCCTCGTTCAGGGATTTGGGCTTTTTATAGGGCCGGTCGACGGCGGTGAGGGCTTCGAAAATATCCGCGATGGCCATGATGCGGGCGGCGACGGGGATCTCGTCCTTATCCAGCCCCCGGGGATAGCCGGTGCCGTCCATGGTTTCGTGATGGGCGCCGGCGATGACAGGCACCTGCTTCATGTTGTCGGGGAAGGGCAGTTGCTCGAGCATGAGGATGGTCTGAATGATGTGCTCGTTGATCTTGAAGCGCTCTTCGGGTGTCAGGGTGCCCTTTCGAATCGTGAGGTTGTACAGTTCGCCCAGGTTGTACTGGTGTTCGGGGATGGGCATCGTGAACGTATGCGTGGTTTCCCCGTAGGGTTCCGGGTCGCTGCGGGGGATAATATGCTCGGGCTTGTCGGCCAGCACCGGCTCGACAACCGGCAGGGTTGGGGCGGGGGTCTTGCGTTTCAGCGCCGTTTCATCCTCGGAGAGGCCCAGCCGGTCATCCAGGTGGCGTGTCCAGGTACGGGCGGCGATCTGCTCCAAGCGTTGGATTTGCCCGTCGGTCATGAATTCGCCGCCGATGTTGCAGGCGGCCACGAAGGCGAAATCGTCCATGATCTGCTGCTTGGTTTTTTCCAGCTCCGCGAGGATGGCCGTGTCGCCGCCGTCGCCCGTGAGGCGCCGCCGGCAGGCGTCGATCTCCGCATCGCGCAGCAGAACCTCGAAGCGCATGCGGATTTCATGGATGCGGTTGTAGATCGTCTCCAGTTTGGTGGCCTTGTCCACCACGTATTCGGGGGTGGTCAGCTTGCCGCAGTCGTGCAGCCAGGCCGACACCTCGAACTCCCGCCACTGATCCTCCGAGGCGATCCGGAAATCGGCCAAAGGGCCTTCCCGGGCGGCACTCGCCGCCGCGGCCAGCATGCGGGCCAGCTCGGGCACCCGCTTGCAGTGGCCGCCGGTATAGGGGGACTTCGCGTCGATGGTGGCGGCAATCAGCTCGGTGACCGAGGTGAACAGGTGCTCGATGTCCTGTTTGGCCTGGATCAGACGGGCCGTGTAATCCCGGATGGTGCGCTTCATCAGGATGAAGGCCTGGATAAGGGAGTGGATCTCCTTGATGCTGGAATCGAACGGGTCGGAGCGGGAAAAGTCGGACTGCTGAATCTTGCGGGATTCGTGTTCCAGGTGCACCAGGGACCCGGCGATTTTGCGCGATATCAGCAGGACGACGGGCAGCACCGCCAACAGGACGAGGCCCGCAAACAGAAAGATGCGCTGCTGCATGCGCCGGATGTGTCCGGTGAAGTCGGCCACCGGCGCAATCGAGGCCAGGAACTGGTTGAATTCCAGGGCCTCCTTCAACGGTTCCAGGCGGACCAGGTAGGCGGTCCCGCCGATCTCGATTTCGCGGGTCTGATTGACCATGGCCCCCCAATCGAGCACCTCGCCGGTGACCACCGCACGGGCCAGGGGATCGCCGGACTCCCGGCCGGTCAGAAAGTCGAGGGATTCCCCCGGCCCCCGTTTGACGGACGGTTCCGTGGGGTGGGCGATGATCCGTCCCGCGCGGTCGAAGAGAAACAGGCGGCTGTTTGCGGAGACGTTTTGCCGCTTCAAGGAGACGGTAAACCGCTCCAGGGTAATGTCGGCGCCGAAAACCCCGCCGCCGCCGATCAGCCTTTCGGCACAGGTGATTCCAGGCACCTGGGTGGAGCTGAAGATATACGGCGCGGTGTAAAAGGCGCCGTCTTCCACCTGGGCGCGAAGGTACCAGGTCCGCGAGCGGGGGTCGTAACCCGGATCCAGGTCGTACCGCTCGCCGATGGTCTGCCGGTTGCGGTCCAGAAAACGCCAGCGCTGCTCGGGAAGACCGTTCGCCCCGGGCGCTATGGTGCGCAACACGTAGGCGGTTCCCGCCGGCGCGCCGAATAGAAAGCGGACCTTCGGTTGATCCCGCACGGCGGTGACCTGGATGAAGCGGCCGTCCTCATACCCGATATAGGTGGAAAACAGGTAATCGCAGGATGCCAGGGCCTGGATCATCACTTCCAGGCCCGGGTGGGAGGTGCCGTTTCGGCTCGGTGGGGACGCCATCGCCGGCATGCGGGCGGCCGTGCCGGCCAGCACCGCCACCGATGTCAGGATGTGTTCGTAGCGTTGCAGGGTTTTGCGGTTGATTTCCGAAAAAAGCCGGTCGGCCGTGCGTATGGCCGTGGCCTTGCTCTCCCGGTGGACGACCCCCAAAAGCAGCCCGAGCAGGATAACGACGGTGGCCACCACGAGGGTGGAGATGCCGATATGGAGGGGGAAGCGTCTGGTCTTCAGTTGCATGGGCACTCCCTTGGGGTTGGTGACGGAAGCATCACGATCTGAAGTGCCGGTCGAGAAGATGCTCCAGAGTAGCCATCGTCATGCGGCTTTGTCAACGGCGGCCTGGTTTCGGGTATAATCTTGGAAAAACGGCTTTGGTCGGTGGGGCCGGATGGCCGGGACCAAAGGGGACCCGCCGCGCAAAATCGGTCCTCCGCCGGATATTCAAATTTCGGTCATTCCGCATGCAAAATACGGGATCGGCCTGATTGAAAGCAGGGCTCCAGGGGACTTTAAGGTTTAACGGATCACTCTTATTTCAAAGGACCGGTAAAGCGTGCCTGTCGCGAAAAACAATCTCAAACACTACCGGGATAAACGGGATTTTCGCAAAACCCCGGAACCCCGGGAAGGGCCGGTGGACGTCGAATGGGCCGAGGACCGGCCCATTTTCGTGATCCAGAAGCACCAGGCCTCGAACCTGCACTACGATTTCCGCATCGAGGTGGACGGGGTCCTCAAGTCCTGGGCCGTCCCCAAGGGGCCCTCCACCGAACCGCGGTCCGTCGCCACGGGACGAACCCTGGAGGAGATCCGCCGG
>CAYMQN010000037.1:0-21652 GCA_964392545.1 uncultured Desulfobacteraceae bacterium | reverse complement strand
AGGATGCCTTAATGGCAAGCAGGTAAGCCGCTGTCAGCACATCCTAAGGATGGCCGGTTTCCATCGATGTCGGGGTCGGCATCGGTATCGGGATCGATCCTTATTTTCGTTTCATGGATAGCCAGAAAATCTAAAACGTGTGCGTCCAGAAGGGGTAGCTTTTGGTTCAGGCCAAGGCCGCAGCGATTCTGAAACCGCAGGCGTAGCCCTGCTACGGCGAGGATTTCAGAAGAGTGAGAACGCCGGCCTGGGCCGAAAGATGCCCCTTCTGGGCGGACACTAGGGGCGGGCGCGCTTCGCCCAGAACCCCCAATCCACAATATAGTCCTCCAGACATTCGGGCGTATCGGGCATGGCATGCAGACGCCGGCCGCGAATGGAAATGCCGGCCGCGTGCACCGAAGCAGGATCGCCGGACACGAGCGGGTGCCAGTCGGGCAGGGGCTGGCCTTCCAGCAGCAGGCGATAGGCGCAGGTGCGGGGCAGCCAGCGGAAGGCGGCGGGAGAAGCCGGGGTGAGCTCGATGCAGTTGGGCACGATGCGCCGGCGCTCAGGGTAGTTGCGGCATTGACAGGTATGGGGGTCCAGAAGGCGACAGGCGATGGAGGTGTAGTAGACCTTGCCGTTGCGTCGATTGGTCAGTTTTTCCAGGCAGCAGCGCCCGCAGCGGTCGCAGAGCATTTCCCACTGGTCCGGCCCCATGGCGGCGAGGGGGGTCGTCTTCCAGAAAGGCTCGGCATGCCGACGCGCGATGCTCATAAGGCGGCTCTCTAAAAAAGGGTCGCTATAGCTCAAAGCGATCGCAATAGTCTGAAATCACTTTCAGTAGCCCAGGGGCACCCCGATAAGGACAACCGCGATCTCGGTGAGCATGGGGCGGCGGTGGAGAATGGTCGTGATCCGGCAGATGCGCTGGGGTGAATGGCAGTCCGCACATTCTCCGGTTTCCGCGCAGGGTGTATCCATCCCCAGGCTCTTGGCGCGCATGGGGCCGGCCACCAGACGCACCCGCTGCAGGGCCTGGTGCAGATCCGGAGCGATCTTGTTGACCCCGGCCACGATAACCACCTTGCGGGGCCCGTAGGTCATGGCCGTCACCCGGTTGCCGATGCCATCCACATTGACGATCTCCCCCTGCACCGAGATGGCATTGGCGCTGCACAGGAAGCAGTCGCTGCGACCCTGGGCGAGCCGCACCTCCTGAACCTCTTCCGGGCGCAAACCCCGCTCCCAGTGATCATGGATGGTCTTGCCCATGCCGTGGAGTTCGTCGATGAGCCCGATCTGCCGAAGCGTTTCCGAGCCCCCGACACCGAAGCTCTCCAAATCGGAGATCATCTCCAGAATCTCCCGGCAGGCGGCTTCCGGTGTCGACGCAAGCCGAGCGTCGAAACCGTTGCGTTTGAGATTGCGCGCACACCGCTCGATCGTTTTGCGATCGAGCCAGCGGCGGTAGCGCTCCACCATGGTAAAGGTCCTCCGGGCAAATGTCGGTTCCCCCCAAAAAAAATCGGCCATTGGATAGTGGGGCCGCCCGCAAAAGTCAAGCGCAAACAGGAATGGCCGGACGACGGAAACGTTGACAGGCTTCCGGTATTGGGCGATACTGCCCATCGCTTCGTTCCAACCCCCACCAAGGAGCCCCCATGAAAAATGGCACCTGCCCCAAATGCGGATCTTCCGAGGTCTTTGCCGGCACCGAGGTCTTTCCCAAAAGCGGTCCCTTTACCTGCAACGCCATTCCGATCGGACTGACGGCCATGGCCCCTCTGGACAACTACGTGTGCGTCGCCTGCGGCTATGTGGAAAGCTATATCGCCCGCGAGGAGGATGTCGCCTCCATTCGACGCAAATGGCCGCGTGCCGGCGGCGACGAGGGCGACGCGGCAAAGGAAGAGGCCTGACCGCTTCGAAGTGAAAGGAACGTCCCGGGCCTTGTTGAAGCCCGTGGCGCGCCGGGTGCCGGAATCACAAACGGATGAGGAGGCAAGCCAAACCGATGAAGCCTATCCGGGGCAGCCGCATGATGGGGGCCTGGCGTTTTCTGGCCATCGCCGGCGTCATGATCAAATACGGCCTGGCCGATATCGCCGGGCGCCTGTTCGGGCCCAGACGTTCGGCCGAACTCGGGCCCGATGCGCCCCCGGCCACCTTGCGAATCCCCTCCCCCGAACGTATCCGCCAAGCCCTGGAAGCGCTGGGCCCCAGTTTCATCAAACTGGGGCAGCTCATGAGCACCCGCGCCGATGTTTTCCCACCGGCCTACATCGATGAATTCCGCAAGCTCCAGGACAGCATCGCTCCCTTCCCGTTCCGCCAGGTGCGCCGCATGGTGGAAACGGAGCTCAAACGCCCCCTGGCGGAAATCTTCGCCGACTTCGATCCGACGCCCATCGGGGCCGCCTCGGTAGCCCAGGTGCACCAGGCCAAGCTGTTCAGCGGGGACCAGGTTGCCGTTAAAATCATTCGGCCCGGCATCGAACGGATTATCCAAAAGGATATCCGCCTCATGTACTATTTTGCCGGCCAGTTGGAAAAGTGGTTCGAAGTCGCCCGCCTGCTGGGGGCCGTCCATCTGGTTCAGGAATTCGAACGCACCATTTTCCGCGAGCTGGACATGTATATCGAGGGCGGCAGCCTGGAGAAATTCAGCACGCTCTTCGAAGGCTCCGAAGAGATTGTCATCCCGCGGGTCTACTGGGAGCTCACCACCCGCAGCGTGCTGGTCATGGCCTTTGTCGAGGGCTGCAAGATGGATGATGTCGGCGCCATCCAAGCCTACGGCATCGATCCCCGCGAAATCGCCATGATCGGACTGCGCTCCTTCTCGCGCCAGCTCATGGAATTCGGGTTCTTCCATGCGGATCCCACGCCGGGCAACACCCTCGTGATGCCCGACGGGCGGGTGGCCCTGGTGGACTTCGGCATCACGGGCCTGATCGATGACGCCATGATGCGCCAGATCGCCAACCTGTTCCTGGGATACGCCGAGCACGACTACGACCTGGTCATGGAGGCCCTCGAGGGGGCGGGCCTCCTCGGGGAGGACGATTTCGACCGGGACGGCTTCCGGCGGGATCTCATGGAAATCAGCGAGCCCTTCTACGGGCGGGCCCTGCAGTCCGTGTCGGTGCGGGAAGTCTATGATCAGGTGATCGCCCTGGTGCTCACCTACCGCATCCGCATGCCGCGCAATCTCCTGCTGCTGCTCAAGACGTTTATCCAGGCCGAGGCCCTGGGCAAGATTCTCAACAGCGACGCCAACATCCTGGAAGTTACGCGCCCCTATGCCGAAGCGCTGGTGCAGAAGGGCTACGACACCCAGAAGCTCTTCAAAAGCCTGGGGCGCGACACCCGCAGCCTGGGGCAGTATGCCCGCCGCCTGCCGCGCTATGTCAACGACATTCTGCGCAAGGCTTCGCGGGGCGAGGTCCAGTTGGAATTCCGCCACCGGGGGTTCGAGCACTTCGACCGCAAGCTCGAGCGTGGCATCAACCGCCTGACCGTGGGGGGGGTCATTTCGGCCTCCACCATCGCAGCCTCACTGATTCTGAACAGCAGCCAGAAAGTGGCGGAGATCACCCTGCCCTTTTTCGGTCGGCCGACCATGTCCATCACGTCCCTCTTGGGCATTACCGGCTATGTCATCGCCACCGTCCTGGGCATATGGCTCATCGTGTCCATCTTTCGTTCAGGCCGCCTCTGATGAGCTGACGGACCCTGGCAAGAGACGCATCGTAGTTGGTCTATCACCCGTCTTACCTCAGCCGGAATCCTTCTCCCGTCGAATCGCCAGCATGGTAATGTCGTCATATTGTTCGGAAGCACCGGTATGATCGGAAACCGCCCCGGCAATGGCCGCCACCAAGGACGATGCCGACGACGACGGCTTTTCCAGCAGCGCACGGAGCCGCGCGCGCCCGAAAAAGGCGCCCGTATCGGAGGTGGCTTCGGGAATCCCATCGGTGTAGCTGAACAGCACCCCGCCCGGCTCCAGGTGGACCTGCCGCACCGTAAAGGCCGAATCGGCGTCGATGCCCACGGCCGGCCCGGTCCCGTCCAACTGGGCCGCGATGCCGCCTTCGGGCCGCAGCATGAACAGTGGATCGTGGCCGGCATTGATATAGGCCATTTGTCCGGAGGCGGGATCCAGGACCCCGAAAAACAAGGTCGCAAACATCCCCAAGTCGCCGTGATTGCCGGCCACGTAACGATTGGTGTGCACCACGGCCTGCAGCACCTCCAGGGCCTGACGATCGACCGCGGTCGGCGTATGGGGATCCGGGCTTATTTCCAGCGGCAGACCCCGGCCGGGACAGCTGCCTCCGTTGACTTCGAATTGTCCTGAAAAAATACGGATGAGACTTCTGAAAAGGGCCATGAAAAGGGCCGCGCCGACCCCTTTGTCACACACGTCGGCAATCACCAGGCCCAGCCGTTTGCCGGGAAGCTCAAAGACATCGTAATAGTCGCCCGCCACTTGGCGGGCCGGCTTGAAATAAGCGGCCAGTTCCCATCCCGGCAATTCCATCAGACTGGAGGGCAGGAAATTATTCTGGATCTCCCGGCCTTTTTCGAGCTCGTTTTGGAGCACCTGGGAATAGTCCTCGAGCTGATGAAGGGCTTCCCGCAACTGGTGCTCGGCCCGCTTGCGATGATCGATGGCTTCGGTGATCTGGCCGAACATGCGCTCGAAGGCGTCGATGACGTCGCCTAGCTCGTCGTAGCGCTTGACCTGCGAGGCGTGAAAAGCCGGTGCCGGTTCGTCGCGGCGGACCGCCTCCCCGGCGGCGAGCAGATCCCGGCGCAATCTGAGGATGGGCGTCACCACGAGAGGTCCAAGCGCCATTAAGGCCCCCAACGTCACGACCACGGAGATGATCACCACCAGACCGGCTATGCGCCCGAAAAAGGCTACCAGTTCGCTGCGCACCGAGCTGGTGTCGTGGCGCACCACGAGGACATTCATCCTGCGCTCCCCCGGACCCAGACAGACCACGTCATAGCGATTCTCCAGGCGGTCGACGCGGTCGCGCAGATGGCCCGTGGATTCGGTAAAGACAAGCTCCGGCGCTTCCCCCACGACCCCCACACGCGTGCCGTCCGATCGATAGAGCGCCGCGCCGACGAGGAGGTCATCCAGCAAAAGGTCTTCGATGCGCGCCAGAAAGGCCTCGCCGGACAGGAAGGCCGGTTCGGCTTTCATCATGACGTCAATTTTGGCGGCGCTAAGGGTTTTGATCTGGTCCAGCAGCTCACGCTCGCGGTTGCGCAGGGAGGGGAAGAAAATGATGGTTTCGATGGCGATCACACTGACGAAGACCCAGAAAACGATGCGCCGCGACAAGGCCGCCGTGAAAAATTTGGCCAGACTGCGCACTTTCGGCGGCCCGATAGGATTTGGTGTCGCGGATGGTTCGGTTCGATCGTTCATGGGGTCCGTTGATAAACGATTATGCTGGTGCATTGTACCATTAGCCGTTAGGATAGTATCCATCCAGCAAGGGCATCTTTTTCAATACTAAGTACAGGCGCGCCATCGGCAAGCGATTTTGCCATCTCCGGCCATACATGGCGTGTGCGGCCGGTAAGACGTTGCGGAAGGTAAGGAATGTCGATCCAGAAAATGAAACTGCACTTTACGAAAACCAATGGACCGGCCGACGAGGCCATCGACCGCTTGATGACCCTGGTCGGCGGTGTTCGGCGTCCGGAGCTCGTCCGGGAATTGATTCTGGCGTCCTTGAAGGCCGGTCAGGAAGATGATGAAAAAGCCGATCTCAAGCTGATGAACAGTTCGCTCAAAGAGATGCGCTTCACCGCCAAAATTTTCGGACCCTATCGCCGCGTGCGCAAAATATCGGTGTTCGGATCGGCCCGAACGCCGGTCGGAACCCCGGCCTATCGCATGGCCCGGGATCTCGGCCGACGCCTGGCGGAAGCCGGCTACATGGTCATCACGGGGGGCGGCCCGGGCATCATGCAGGCCGTCAACGAAGGCGCCGGGACCGAGCACTCCTTCGGGATCAATATCCGCCTGCCCTTCGAACAGAAGCCCAACCCGGTGGTGGACGGCAACCCCCGCCACATCAACTACAAATATTTCTTCAACCGCAAGGTGGCCTTTCTCAAGGAGGCCCATGCGGTGGTCCTCTTTCCCGGCGGCTTCGGTACGCTGGACGAGGGCATGGAAACACTGACCTTATCCCAGACCGGCAAGCACTACCCTCAGCCGATCATCATGGTGGATGTCCCGGGCAGCGACTACTGGCAGGCATGGCGCCGCTTCATGCAAGACCACCTGCTGGAGGCGCGTTTTATCCGTCCCGAGGATCTGGACCTGTTCACGATCACTGACGACATCACGCAGGTGGTTGGGATCATCGAAGATTTCTACCGCTGCTACCACAGCATGCGCTACGTCGGCACGCAACTCGTGATCCGAATGAAGCGTGTGCTCACGCCGGAGGAAATGAAGCGCATTGAAACCGATTTCAAGGACCTTCTCGTTCCCGGCGGTCGCTATCGCCAGGGAGCGGCCCTGCCCGAAGAGCACGACGATCCGGAGGAGCTTCAGCTTCCGCGCCTGATTCTGGATTTCAACCGCACCTCGTTCGCGCGTCTCAAAGCAATGATCGACGTCATCAACCACGCTTGAAAGCGTCGTCGCAGCGTGTCGCTGGAAGGTATCTTAAACCGCAAATCTCAAGACGGCGTCTATTCTTCGATGATCGTCGTGCGAACGCGCCTGTTTTTCGCCTGGGCTTCCTCGCTTTTTCCTGTGGCAACGGGCCGCTCCTTCCCATAACTGATGGCCGTGAGCCGCTCCCGGTCGATCCCGCGCCGAAGAAAAAAGCTCTGCACTTCCCCCGCCCGGCGCAGGCCCAGGGCCAGGTTGTCCTGGGCCGAGCCCCCTTCGTCGCAGTAGCCTTCGATCTGCACACGCACATCCGGATGGTCCAGCAGCCAGTCGGCTTTCCATTCCAGTTCGCGAAGTGCATTTTCATCTAGGCGATATTGATTTTTCTTGAAAAAGATATCTTCGTAGACAAAGCGGTTGCGTTCGATCTCAAACTGCCGCCGGGCAGCTTCTTCCTGCAGCCGCTCTTCTTCCAGGGCCTGCTGTTGGGCGAGCGCTTCCCCATCGGAAGCCTCGGCCGACGGCAGGCCGCCTTGATCCTGAGCCGCGGTCGGGCCGGCCGCATGTTTGCTGGCGCAACCGCTGAGGGTGAAAAGCATCAATCCAGCAACCATCCAAATTCGCCAAGCCCATGTGAGTCTGCGCATCATTCCCCCTTTTAGCGTTGTGGCTTTCACCGCCGGTATTCGTACCAGCGCCAACATATCCGTATAAACCCCTTATTTTCATATGCTTAAAGCTCTCGACAGTCAACCCGAATCCGGTGCCGGAGCCACCGGTTTTTAAGTGAAGACGACAATTTCCTTGCAGTTCGCACCAAAATACCCTATCCCGCGGCATCAGCGCCTTCCTCGGCCGGAGGCCGCGACCGCGTCTCACGCCGCAGAGCAACCGCAACCTTACCGATGGAGGTCCGGCAATCGTCTCGCATCATACGTTCAACGCCACCGGGCGCTTTCTCGGGGTTTCCTCCTTTCAAATCCTGGCCATGTTCCGGCGCGGGATGTTCTATGCCTACCTCTCCATTTATCTGCGCTATTTCTTAGGCCTCAGCGTCACGGAAACGACCCTCTTCGCCACACTGCCCATGCTGGCCAACATCATTTGCCAGGCCACCCTCTGGGGGCGGTTGTCGGATCGTTACCAACTGCGGCGGACATTGATCGTGTGGGGGGAGATTCTGGGCGGCATCGGCACCGTCGCCGTGTGGTTCGTCCATACGCTTCCGGAAGATCCGCGCCGGATGGGCTATGTGATCATCTTCGGCCTCACCATGGTGGAAGCGTTCTGGTCCATGTCGAACATCGGTTGGAGCGCCCTTATTTCGGACCTCTACCCGGCCCGAACCCGCGCGGCCCTCCAGGGCCGCCTCATCAGCATCGGCGGCCTTGGGCGGATCGCCGGGGTCTGGATCGGAGGGCTGCTCTACGACGGGCTGGGGCGCTACTACGACGGCTGGGGGTTTGAGCGCGGTGCCCTCTTTTTCGTGGCGGCCGGCGTCATGTTTCTATCGACATTGCCCCTGCTGCGGCTCCCGGAAGGGGGCATCACACCCGGGGACCGGCCGGAGGCGGAGGAGGATGCCATCCCCCGGGAGGCGTCCGCCCGATGGTTCGGTATTTTTCTACTGGCCATGGCCTTCATCAATTTCGGCCGCAACTCGGTGGTCATCATCCAGTCCCAGTACCTTTTTCTGGATACGGGGTTTGCCGTCTCGAGCCGCCAACTGAGCTATATCGTCAACACCGAGTCCCTGGCGATGATTCTGGCCGGTCTTGCCGTGGGCCGCCTGATCCGGCGGATCGGCAACGGAAACGGCGTTCTGCTGGGCGCCGCGCTCGGCATGGGCTATCTCGTGATGTACATGACCACCGACCAGCTGGCCATGATCTACGTCGGCAGCTTCTTGAAGGGCTGCGCCGAAAGCATCATCATGGCCGCCGCGTACGCCTTCGCCTCGGTTCTCATCCCACCGGCCCATCGCGGGCGGCGCTTCGGTTACTTCAACGCAACCTTCTTCCTCAGTTGGGGGCTGGCGGGGACCCTCCTGGCCGGCCCCCTGGCAGACCTGCTGATGAATCTCGGCCATACGGCCGAGACGGCCTACCGCTGGTCCTACGGCTCGGCGCTCCTCTTGACCCTGGTGGGCGTCCTTGTGCTGGCGCTGCTCCTGTTCGTCCTGATCCCGCGAGGATCGGCGCAAAGCAAGGCCCATTCTCCATCCGGCAGCGCGTGATGGGCACAAGCGGGCGGCGCTTGACCGTTGGTAGCCCCTAGCGGCCGCTGGAAGCGGCTTCCTTTTCGATGTGATAAAGGGTGGCCCCCACCGGCGCGAAGGAAAGCAGCAGAACATTGGCCAGCGGGATGAGAAAAAGAACGCCGAACCCCAGATGGAAGAACAGTTTGCGCCGAAAGAGACGGAAGCGCTCTTCAAAGGAGGCCATGCGCCGGGCCGGCAGCAGATCGGTGTTGTCCCAGGCCAGAAACGTGACCGCCACCAAGGGGCCGACAAAGGTCAAAACCGGTCCCAGGGGCGTCAGCCACCCCACGGCCATGATCGCCAGGGTGATCAGAACGGGGAGGATGGCCCGGGGGATTTCCTGCCGCAGAAGATGGACCAACTGGGCCGGCAGGGACATGTCGGTGGGCTTCATCTCTTCGCCGGACGCCAGACGCTCCGTAATGCGGGACATCTGGTCCATGATGAGGACGCCGAACAGGATCTGGGAGATGAAATAGGCCAGGATCGAGGTCAATGCCAAGAGGAGCAGGGACAGAAGCCAGGAGGCGAGATACCACAGCCACAGAATCCAGAGACTTGCCGGTTTGTCCCATATGAGCTGCATGATGTCCTGGTGGTAGGCCAGAAAGACCACCGCCGCGCCCACGCCGAGGACGAGAAAGATGAGAAAACGCAGCAGGCCGAGCATGAGCAGGCTGGGGGTTCGCAGCCCCATCAGCAGGCCGCGCAGATTGAAGCGGATGCCCTGAAGAATGTCCATAGGGTTAAATCTCCTCCCCTTGGCAGGCCGTGGCCGCAATCCCGCCTGCGGCGGAACCTTTTGGCCTGGGGTGCAGTTTATCCACGGCCTGTAGGTGCGCCCGAAGATGATGTCGCCAAACCCGACAGCGGCCCTCCGTCAGGCCCTCGGAAGCCACTGCTTGAGCCTGTCGCGTAAGCGGCTCAGGAAAGGTTTCGCGATTTCAACCCGCAGATAGAGATCGCCGGGCGGCCCGCCCCCCCGCCCCGGGCGTCCCAGGCCGGCCAAGCGGATACGCTGCCCGGCGCGCACCCCGGGGGGAATCCTGACCACCAGCTTCTTCTGGCGCTGGCGATCCTCGTAGGCAAAGGGGCCGCCTTCGCGGGCTTTTTCGGGCGCAAGCCGAATCACCTCTTCGGCATCGGCCCCCGCCTCGGGCAGCGTCACACCGGTCAGACGCTCCATCATGAGGCGCGTTAGGCGTCCCATCCCGCGCCTGCCGCGCGGAATCGCCCGCCTTCGGGCCCCACCGCGGCCGGGGCCGCGTCCTGTATAGACAAATCCCTTGAAATGCACACCCCCCCGCCGCCCGCTGAAGGATCGGTAGCCGGGGCCGTAAAAATCGCGGAGAACATCGTCCGAACCACGGAATCCGTGCATCCGGGCCAGTTCCTCGAAGATCCTGTAAATGTCCGAGCCGGAGAAGATATCCTGCTCCGTGTAATGCTGCCGGAATTCACGGTGGGCGGAAGTTCCCAACCGCTGCTGCAGGGTGTCGTATTCCCGCCGTTTGTCGGGGTGGGACAGGACGGCATAGGCTTCGTTGACCGCCTTCATGCGGTCGATGGCGTTCGGATCCTCCCGATTGCGATCGGGATGATGCTTCAGCGCGAGTTCCCGATAGGCTTCTTTGATGGTTTTGGTCTCGGCGTCCTTGGCGACGCCCAATATCTGATAGTAATCCTGCGTGGCCATATGCTCCGCGTTTTCGAAGAAAATGAACCGACCCGAGGGGCGCAGGCCGGAGTATTCTGCATGCTGTCTATATCAGCCCGTCGCCTGCCACAAGGAAAACCTGGCCTGGGATGGGCATCATCGGTGTTTGAAATGGGTCAGTTCCCATTGCGCCGACACGATATCATGGCGAATGATCCACTGGTCACCGTCCGGGCTTGCGAACTTGAAATACCGATGATCGGGGGCCAGCCAGCGATCGATAATCTCGGCGACCGGCACACGCCGCTGCCCGATCAAGATGCTGCGGGGTGTCTCCTCGCCGCGGTAGCCGGCATAACACTCGACCTCGATCCACATGGTACACGCGTTCTCCCCATGCCAAAACGGTTTGCCGGGAGGGCGGCGAACCGAAAAGCCCCGCGGGCAGGGAAGCCCCGGAGCCCTCCGGATTGCCATAACAATCCATATGCTCCATAATGGCAACGCATGGCGCAAAGATCAAGGTCGCCTCCGGTCCTGCCAAGCCATCTGCCATCGTCTTCCACCAAGGGCCTGGGCGCGGCGGAGAAAATGATATGAAGCGGTGGCGCTGCATCGTTTGCGGCTACATTCACGATGGGGATCGTCCCCCCTATCGATGCCCGGTATGCGGCGCACCGGCCGCGCTTTTCGAACGGCTGCCGTCCCCGGAGGCCGTATGACCGGCCGCTAGCCAAGGACCGGCAGCGGACCGGGAACGTCGACGGTTCGATCGTATCCGTCCATAAAGAGCGGATTTGGGCTCAGGGATGGATCGGTGAACGACGCGCCGGCCAAAACCATGCCGGGCCTTGTCGATCGCCATCAATGGAAGGAGGATTGGGGGGGCGACTGTCGCAAGGCCTGCCAGAGATCGTTGAAGGTAAACGATTTGACGCGGAAAAAACCAAAGCCGGCCTCGATGGCCCGAAACCGGTCGTGTTCGGCATTATAGCCTGGCGCGACCGCCAGTTCGATGCGATTCTGCCAATCGGTCCCCGACGACAGATCAATGCCGCCGCGGCCACCCACGCCGAGATTTGAAAAAATGCGCTCACATCCGCCTTGCTGACGCAAGTAGGCCAACGCCCGATCGGCATCGGGGAAACTGACCGCCCGGCAATCAGCCGCCGTCGCAAAATGCTCCAGCAGGATTTGCCGCATGATCCAGTCATCTTCGACAAAGAGGACATGCATGGTCCGGTAAATCGGTACGACGGAATGCATCGGCCGCCCCTTTCAACAGTCTGACCAGAAGGATGAAAACCTCCCCGAACGGGCTAGCCTGATCGGTCGCTAGGGGTCCCCTCCAGGGTGTCTGGTTGCCTGATCAACGCGTCCTTTGAATGCCGGTCAATTATGATGCAAAAAGCGTGCTCACCATATTTTGTGGTTTCTTTGCAGACAAGGCCCATTATCATGGGATTCCATCTGAAATTTGTTTCTTACTAGGAAGCACATTGCCCAGTTTCCGGCCAGAAATGGCATCTTTGTGGTCCTTGCCGCCCTTTGGTTTTCCAGGGCCTGCCTTGCCCGCCACCGTGGGCACGTCCGACAGGCATGGGGAGGGGCTTCCCTTCGCCCTCTGCGGCATGCTATGGTGACGGGAAGCCTTCGGGAGAAGACATGACCCTGACCGCCATCACGAACCGTCTGATCCGTGACCTCGACAAACTCACCTTTGCCGAACCCGTTGCGCATGTCTACAATCCCTTGCGGTATGCCCGCCAACCTTACGACCGGTACCTGAAAACCTATGCGGGGTCCGCCTTCGAGGTGGTGCTGGTGGGGATGAATCCGGGGCCTTGGGGAATGGCCCAGACCGGTGTGCCCTTTGGCGATGTGGCGGCCGTCCGGGACTGGCTGGGGATCCGGGCCCCGGTGGCCAAGCCCGCCCGGGAGCATCCCAAACGACCGGTCGATGGCTTCGACTGCCCCCGCAACGAGGTCAGCGGCCAGCGTTTATGGGGATGGGCCCGGGAACGGTTCGGAACGCCCGAAGCCTTTTTCGCCCGTTTCTTCGTGGCCAATTACTGCCCACTGATGTTCCTTGAAAAGAGCGGCCGCAACCGCACGCCGGACAAGCTGCCGGTGGCGGAACGCAAGCCCCTGTTGGAGGTTTGCGACCGTGCCCTGGGGGATACCCTCGCTTTGCTCAGCCCCCGCTTTGCGGTGGGCATCGGCCGCTTTGCCGCCCAGCGGGTGGAAACCGCTTCCGCGGGCCGGGGGTTTGCCACCGGGCGGATCACCCATCCGAGTCCTGCCAATCCCAAGGCCAACCGCGGCTGGAGCGCCATTGTGGACAAGGAGCTTCGGGCCCTGGGCATCGACCTTTAGCGCACCGGCCGCTGTGTCGACGGCCACCGCGCTAAAAGACCTCCCACCTTCTCACGAACCATCGATCAGGGTCTGGAGCGCTGCACGGCTGCGGACCAGATCGGTCCGGTCGTCGGTGAAGATTTCCAGGGTCATGGTGCCGTCATACCCCATTTGCTGCAGGGCCTTCATCAGCAGTGTAAAATCGATGGCACCGCCCCCCACCGCCAGGTGATCGTCGCGCTGTCCATGGTTGTCGCTGATGTGAACATGGCCCAGGCGGTCGCCGAAGGCATGGATAAAGGCCAGAATGCGCTCCATCCCCTGGCCGTCGAGGAAGGCGTGGCCGACATCGAGGGTCATTTCGAGCTGCGGCCAGCGCTGGAACGCGGCGGCAAAATCCTCGATGGCGCTAAACGGCGTCAGCCGATCGAAAAGATTTTCCAGGCAGATGCGGCATCCGCAGGCGTCGGCCTGACGGACCGCGGCGTCCAGACTTTCCAGGGTGTAGCGCTTGACCACCTCCGGCACACTGCGCCCCAGGCCACCGACGAAGCTCGGGTGCAGCACCACCTTGGGTGCGCCCAATTCCGCCGCCAGGCCCAGGGAACGGCGCACCTCGTCACGCGATGCCGCACGAATGCTCGGCGTGAGATCCGCCGTATGAACGAAGGTCGGCAAATGGCAGACCAGCCCCAGGGCATGCTGATCGAGCGCCTTGCGGATGGCGTGCGACTGCTGCCGCAGGCGTTCCCAGTGAGCCTCGGGGGGATCCATGGCCAGTTCGACGTAATCGAACCCCAGGGCGCCGATGGCATGGATCTCATCGAGCACCGGTCGAATCGGAAAGTTCATGGCACCGAAATGCATGGCCGCAACCCCCTTAGTCTTTGCCGGTAAGATAGCTGGTACGCAAGCGTTTTTCGACCAGGTCGGACCGCGTCGGATCGGGGGGCCGGAACCCGAAAACGCGGTGGAGAAACGTCATGGTGATCCGATAGGTGGCGCCCCAGAGGATTTCGGTCCCCTCCGCCGAACGATGGCGAAAGGCGGGAAAATCCTTCCATTCACCGGCACGGGCTGCGGTCTCCGGGAAATCCGTTGTCAACCGCAAGCGGATATAGCTGCGCGGGGCGAGCAAGGCGCGCATCGGGATCCGGACGATTTTTTCCACCTCCCAGTTGGGGACAAAGCGACGCTGGCCACCGACCCAGGCCACCATGGGGACGATGGTCCGCCGGAACATGACCAACGGCTCTGCGGGCAGCATTCCCTGGAAGCTGACCGCGAGAGGGTTGAGCCGCATTTCCTCGAAACCCTCCCGCAGGGCTGTGGCCATCAGCAGCCTCAAACGCGCCATTTGTTCGGGAGAACGCTTTCGCCAGTAGGAATAATAGGACCAGCGCCGCAGGGGCGACAGGGGCAAACGCAGCAAGTGGGCGGCCCTGCGGTCGAAGCGGGGGGCGACCCCGCCCCCGGGGCAGCAGATATCGCCCGGCTGACGCACCTTGCGCGATCGCTTGTTGAGAATCAGACAGGGCTCCGGCGGTTGATCGGAAGCCATCTGCTGAAGCCCCAGCAGGAAGACCACCACGGACATGCCGTCGTCCTCGGGGCGGGTCTCGTCCCACATCGGCCGCGGCCTTGAACCGGCCTGCAGGGCGCGCTGGATATGACGCCGGAGCGACCGCGGATGCTCGAGCAGGCGCTCGGCCGGACGGGGTGCGCGGTCGAGGCCCATCAGGAACCTGCCCCCCGGCCGTAACGCCTCAATATAGTACAGGCGTCTTCGAACCCCAGGCGGCAAGCCGCTTCGGCATCCTGGAAGGCCTTCTCCTCCCGGCCCAACTGAAAGTGTACGCGCCCCCGGTTGTAATAGGCCCAGGCGTTGTCGGGCCGCAGGGCGAGGGAACGATCGAGGTATTTCAATTGCATCATCTTCCCTCGGTGCCAAATCCGCCCCAAGCTTGCCGATACAGGCACCTCCTTACGCCCATGGCCGCTTCGCTGCCGGTTCAGGGGGATTCGAAGGGCAGCAGGATGCGCGCCGTGCTGGCGGAGAGATTCTTCAACGCCTGACGCAGGCCGACGCGTGCCAGGGCCAGGCGGCCCCGGGCCTGGGTCAAATTGCGCTGGGCCTCGTTCAATCGGACCAGCGAAGCCTGGCCCGCTTGATATTCCTTCTCGACCAGATCCCGGTTTTGCATGACCAGCGCGGCATTCCGCCGCTGCAATTCGAGTTCCTGCTGCGCGGTGCGGACATTCACCAGGGCCTCACGCACATCCTGCGCCACGGCGATTTGGGCGGCCCGCAGGTTTTCATCCGCCTCGCTGCGCTGGTACTTGGCTTCCGCCAGCCGGGCACGCCGCTCCCCGCCGGTGAATAAAGGATAGGTCAGGAAGAGGCCCACCGTGTTGCCGAAATCATCCTCTTCGAAACGACCGGAATTGGCCCGTTCCCCATCCAGTGACCCGACCAGCTGCAGGTTGGGATAAAAGCGCGAGCGGGCGATCCCGACCCCGGCTTCGCTCTGCTGCAGGAACGACTCGGTCTGCAGGACATCCGGGCGGTGGTCCACGGCATAGGCCAAGTGACCTTCCGCTTCGGGGGGTGTCATTTCCGCTTCGGTCTCTTCGCCCAGCCCGGCCAGGGCCAGACCAGGCGGCAGACCGGCATCGGGAATGCCCATCAGCGACGCCAACCCCACCAGGGACACCTGATATTGCCGCTGGAAGCTATTGCGTTCGGAGCGCGCCGCATTGACCTGGACCTCGAAATTCAAAATGTCGCTCAAGGGCCCGGTCCCCACCCGGTAGCGCACACGGGCTTCCTCGAGCTGGCGTTGGTTGAAGGCTTCGTCGGCCTCGGTGATGGCAATGTTCTCGCGCGCCAACTGGGCCAGATAAAAGCTGTCCGCCACGGCAGACAACAGCAGGCGTCGGGACTCCATGAGGGCCGCCTGGCTGGCGTCCTCACCGTAGCGGGCCAGGGCATTGTTGAAGCGCCGACGAAAGCCGTCGAACACCGTCCAGCGGGCGACCAAGCTGGCACGGTAGAAATCTTCGGAAGTGTCGACCGAAACATCCACCGGGAAGGGGAAATCGTCCCATTGGGACTCCTGGGCCTCGACAGCGTTGTCTGAACGCTCCACACGCGAAGCGGAGCCTTCGGCGTCCAGGGTCGGCCAATAGGCCGCCCGGGCCTGGTTGATCCGCTCGCTGGCCTGGTTGACCCGCTCCGCAGCGGCCCTCAGGGTGGGGCTGTTGGCCAGCGCGATGCGCTGGGCCGTTTCCAGATCCAGGATGCTCATCTGCGCCAGGTCGACGGTCGGCGCGGCAGATGGCGGCACCGGCCCACGCTGCGCGAAACATTGGCCGAAAAGCACGGCCAGTGCCAGCCAAAGAACCGCTAACGTCAGGGGTAATGCTCGCATAAGACCTCGGGATGGCATGGGTTGGTGTTGATTGCCGAAGCGCGGCCGCGATGGTGCCGAACCCGGCAGGGACAGGCGGTCTCGGGGGAGCCCTTCGACAACCTCGCGATCGGCGGCCCCCGGCGGGCATCACCCTTTCGCTGTCGAAGACCGCCGTTCCACCCCAAACCGCGAACCGCCCTCGCCCCTCATAATCGATCATGCCGCATCAGGCAAGAGAGGATCCCTCCCCGAGTATTTGGAAAATGCCCCGTATCTGCCGGCAAAGTCCGTCAAACTGGTCCGGATAGAGGGATTGGGCCCCGTCGCTCAAGGCCTGGTCCGGTTGATGGTGGACCTCCACCATCAGGCCATGGGCGCCGACGGCAACGGCCGCGCGACTCAGCGGAATCACCTGATCGCGCCGACCAGCGGCATGGCTGGGATCGATAATGATGGGCAAGTGGCTTTCCCGGCGCACGTAGGGTACGGCCGAAAGGTCAAGGGTGTTGCGGCTGTGGTGGACGAACGTGCGCACCCCGCGCTCGCAGAGGATGACCTGGGTGTTGCCGCCTTCCATGATATACTCGGCCGCCATCAGCCACTCGTCGATGGTGGCGGCCATCCCGCGCTTGAGCAGCACCGGCCGCCTGGCGCGCCCGGCGCGCCGCAGCAGGCTGAAATTCTGCATGTTGCGGGTGCCGATCTGGATCATGTCGGCGTAGGTTTCCACCGCGTCGAAGGTTTCCATGTCCATCACCTCGGTGACCACCGGCAATCCGGTTTCCTCCCGCACCCTGGCGAGGATTTTCAAGCCTTCCAGTCCCAGACCCTGAAACGAATAGGGGGAGGTGCGGGGCTTGAAGGCACCGCCCCGAAACATTTGCGCGCCGGCGGCCTTGACACGCCGTGCGATGGTCAGGGCCTGCGCCTCACTCTCGATGGCGCAGGGGCCGGCCATCACCGTCAAATGGCCGTTACCGATGGCCACCTCCCCGATCTGAACGACCGTATCCTCGGCACGCGTTTCGCGACTGACCAGCTTGTAGGGGCGCGTGACCGGGATGAGTTCCTTGACACCGGCCAGCCCGGCGAACAAGGCGGCGTCGACGGCCCCCTTGTTGCGCAGGACACCGATCGATACGCGTTCCCCACCGGGGATCAGCCGCGCCTCGAATCCATGGGAAGCTACCGTCTGTTCAACAGCCGTGATCTGCTCCGGGGTTGCGTTGCTTTCCATCACGATCAACATGATTCCGTCTCCTTGACCTAAATGAACGGTTGCGCGATCCGGCGAGATCGCTTTCAGCCCGGTCCATGCCCTTCGCAAAGCCCCCGCCCACATTGCCTGACGACAATGAAAAAGGGCGGTGACGCGGCGCCACAGCCCTTAAAAAAAAAGACCGTGGCTTGGGATGGCCACGGTCCTTAGGATTGCCTGGGATTAGCGGTTCAGGCGGTCTCTACCGATGGGCGCACCCCTCCCTGCCGAAGCGCCGCCAGCACCAAAAAACCACCCGTTGAAAATGGACCGCCATGTTGCAAATCCTTGCGATAAAATGATTTATCTTTAAGGGCAGAGTGAGCGTCTTGTCAAGGCTTTTGCGTCGCGGACGGTGAAAGCGGCGGCGTCGACCGCCTCCCGGGGGGGCGACGCCTTGCCCCCCGGGAAGCCATGCGGTACACTGCGGCCGTCGCGTTTAGCGTCGCACACCGCACGGCTGGCGATCCTCCGCGGCGATCCGGCCGTTTCCCAGACATGCCAAGGAGTTGTCTATGACCGACTGGATACCCTTCGAGGAAGGTGAATACTGGGTGGAAAACGCCTATTTGGTCGCCCCGGACCAATCCGCCGTCGCCCTCGAAAACCCCGTCATCGCTATCGGCAAAGGTCCCCGGGGCAAGCGCTACCTCAAGGGGCAGGGCATGGTGCCCAACCTCATGGTGGTGGCCTTGCTGGAGGAGGATGATCGCCTCGACATCCTTCTCGATCTCGGAGGCGAGTTCAAATACCACCTGGAAGCCCCGCAGATCAGCGCCGGGAAGCTGTTCGTGCCCGATGTCAAATCGACCCTCCAGTTCGCCCCGCTCAAACCGTGGCGCCGACTGGCGGAAGAGGACTATCGCCGTAAGGTCATGGCGCTCAAACGCCTTGACGATTGAGGATGGACTCCACTGCCGGCTTGTGTTACCTGAAAGGAATTCATGGAAGTGATTGGCTGTTGGCCAGGCCGTTGTATCGTTGACAGCAGCTATGCCCTCGCAACGGCATGCACCATCAGAAAGGACTGTAATGCGCATCAGGGTTTGGGGGTCCCGAGGCTCCATCCCGGTTTCCGGGCGCGAGTACCTCCGCTACGGCGGAGATACGACCTGCCTCGAAATCCGGACCAAAAGCGACGATATCTTCATCGTCGACGCGGGCACCGGTATTCGCCGACTCGGCAACCAGCTCATCGAAGACGAGCGCTATACCTACCACTTTTTGATCACCCACGGACATTGGGACCACCTCATGGGCTGGCCCTTTTTCAAGCCCCTCTACCTCGACCATGTCACGATCAAGGTTCATCGTTGCCCTTTTCCCAAAAAATTTGTCGAGAACATGGTCTCCAAAGTCATGACGCCGCCCAATTTCCCGATACGCCCTTCCGAATTGCGCGCTAAAATCCTCTATGAGGATGGCAACCCGGCCCGTTTCGAAGTGGGCTCCATGGCGGTGGAGCCGATTCCCCTGAGCCACCCGAATATGGGCAGCGGTTACAAGTTTATCGAGGACGGCAAAATCTTTGTCTTTCTGACCGACAACGAACTCGGATTTGTGCACCCTGGAGGATTGCCCCGGGAACGCTACACCGAGTTTTCCTATGGGGCCGACCTCCTTTTTCACGATGCCGAATACACCCCCGAAGAGTATGAATCCAAAGTGCTCTGGGGGCATTCCGCCTACACCGAAGCCGTGGACCTGGCGCTGGAGGCCGGCGTGAAGACCCTCGGCCTTTTTCATCACAGTCAGGAGCGGGACGACGACACCATCGACAAAATCGTTGAAGACTGCCGCAAAATGATCGCCGACAGAGGGAAAACCATGGACTGTTTTGCCGTCGCGGCGGATATGTACTTCGAGTTGTAAAAGCGAACTTGGACGACATCCGGGACCTGCGGGGCCGGCCGTTGGTGCACAAACTCTTTCGGCCCTTCCCCCGCGGCGTGGAGATCACATCTGCAAAGGAGTATTGAACGCATGCCGACGGCAACTGTTAAATGGGTCGATGCGTTGCAGTTTGTAGGCACCGACGAGGGCGGGCATAGCGTGGTGCTGTCCGGCGATGACCGCCAGGCAGGCGTCCGGCCGTCCGAAATGCTGCTGGTGGCCCTGGCCTCGTGTTCCGCCGTGGACGTGGTCGACATCATGAAAAAAAAACGCAAGCCGTTGACCAAACTGGAAATCGTCATCCACGGTGAGCGGGATCCCGAACCGCCCTGGCCCTACCGCAAAATCGAGGTGACCTACCAGGTCCAGGGCAAGGGACTTACGGAAAAAGCGGTCGCCCAGGCGATTCAGCTGTCCACCGAGAAGTATTGCTCGGTGGCGGCCACGGTGCGGGGTGTGGCCGACATTCAAACCCGTTTTACCATTCTGCCTGAAAGCTGAAGGCCCAGCGGCTGGCTGAGATCCACCAATGGGGCGGCAATGAACGGCGCTGTCGGATGCGCAATGCGCAGCCCCGCCCACGGTGGCCCCTTTCGGCCTTGGGCGCCGCATATCCACAACCTGTCAGGTCGTAACCGCAGACCTTCTTCAGCACTGCTCCCCGGCGCAGACATCGTGAAAAGCTTGGAACAGCGCCAGCATCCCCCGGTCCCGGTCCACCAGCCATTCAGGATGCCACTGTACGCCGAGCGTCCACTGGTCTGCGGTCGCTTCGACGGCTTCGATGATACCGTCGGGCGCATGGGCGGTCGGGCGCAGACCTTCTCCCACGTGTGCGATCGCCTGGTGGTGGAGGCTATTGACCCACACCGCGTCCGCTCCCAGGATCCTTGCCAATCGGCTCTCCGGAAGGATCCGGATTTCATGGGCCAGATGCGTTTCCGGATACCCCGGATGAAAATCATGTTTGGCGGCCTGGGGCTGTTGGGAGGCAATGTCCTGCCATAGCGTCCCCCCCGCGGCCACGTTCAGGACCTGGATGCCGCGACAGATGGCCAGGATGGGGACACCGGCATCCAACGCCCAACGCGCCACCCGCAATTCGACCTGATCCCGCTCCGGGGTTATTCGACGCAAGCCCTCGACCGGCGCTTGACCGTAATGGACGGGATCGAGATCCGGGCCGCCGATCAACAGCAAGCCGTCCAGCATGCGCAGGTATTGGGGCAGCAGCGACTCCGGCGGGACAACCGGAATCACCAGCGGCAGCAGCTGGGATTTCAACAAGGCCCGGATATAACTGTCCGGTACGGCGCTGGCCTGGCGGCCGAGGATGGTTTCGCTTTCATGCCAGTAAGCGGGTATGCCCACCACCGGTGCCCGCAAGGTGGCTGCTTTGGGATTCAACCTGATCATGGTAGCGCTCTTTTCGTTTAGGAATGAAACATCAACGATAGAGCGCTATAGCGAAATCGGGCTTCACGGACAACAGGGAAGTTAGCGTTGGATTGGCTCGGGGAGTGCAGGAGCGGCTGACCGGCGAGGCGATTCAAACCGCCTGCTGAAGGGTTTCGCGCACCTCTTCCGGCAATTCCTCCTCGGACAGCAAGCCCAAAGACACGGCGCGTTCGATGGCTTTATCGGGTGCCAGCCGGTCGTAGAGACGCCAAATCTCGTCGGAGGCCTCACGATAGAATTTCAACTTGATTTCCGTCAAATTGAAAAATTTGCTCTCTTTGTCGCGATAGAGGTCGATGTGGCGCTGCACGCGGGAAAGCTCCCGCCGTAATTCACGTTCGTAAGCCAGGTTGGCCAGATGCATCATTTTCTCTATCATAGCCGAAGCGTCCGATATCTGATTCGGGTTGGGTGTGGTGTAAAACGGACACCCAGGGATGACCACATGTTCCGGGGGCCATGCCGCGGCAGGAACAACACCCCCGCTGCCGGAATTCAAATCGGCACGCGCCCGACCGCCGGAACATGCATGCCCTTTGCCTGGCCACTCTCCCTGCAATAGATGTACCGATTATCGGAAATCGGCTTTCTTTAGGCCCGCGCCAAGCTTCAATTTTTGTTGTTTTCCGAATTCAGGTATGGGTCGGCCGATGCGAGTGATGCCTCTATCCGCCCGTAATATAGGGATTAACCATACTTTCAGCGTGCAAACCCA